>NZ_JBEYUY010000047.1:0-48074 GCF_040643775.1 Streptomyces sp. NPDC047081
ACATCGCCGCCGCCCTACGGCATCACGCACGCGACACCGACCGCCCCATCAACCTGCTCCTGACGGCGTGATCAACGACTTTGCCGGAGCCCTGGTATTCAGCTGGCCGCATGCCGACTCGATGCTCAACCATTGAACTACCTCCCCCACCACACAGGCTGCCGTTCGCCACGGCTGCCCCGCCTCACGTCCCAACCATTGAGCCACTTGTCCGGTACACGCCAGGCGGTACTCCATAGCGCGTGCGGAAGACACGGTTGAAGTGGAACGGGCTGACGAACCCGGAAGCCGCCGCCACCCGGTCCACCGACAGGTCGGTGCTCTCCAGGAGTCGCGCGGCGTGTCGCAGCCGGGCCTCGCGCAGGGCCCGCATCGGGGACTGGCCAAGCTGCTGGGTGAACAGATGGGCGAGGCGGGACGGCGACAGGGAGACGCTCTCGGCGAGCGAGCGGACGGTGTGCGGGGCCCCCGGGTCGGCGGCGATCAGCGCCTCGGCCCGGCGCACCCGGGCGTCGACACCGGGCACGGGTGCCGGAGGGCGAGCGGTGGCGGCGGTGAGCAGGACGACCTCCTCCAGTGAGGACAGGGCGAGTTCGCGGGCCGCAGTGCCGTGCGCGACGGCGACCCGGTCGTCCGCCGGGGCGGTGGTCGCGGGCGGCGGCTCGGTGCCGGTCCAGCGGGCGTCGGCGAGCATCCGCCGGAAGGCCGCCTCGATCCGCCCGTGCAGCGCGACGGGGGTCGGCGTGACGAGGTACAGGGCCGTCGCCGGTGTCGTACGGGCGCAGCCAGGGTGTCCAGGAGGGGCGGGCCTGGCAATGTGCCCACCAGAACTGCCAGTTGGGGGCGCCGGGTTCGACCGCGTACTGGTGGCGGACGCCCGGCGCGAGCACGACCAGGTCCCCGGCGCCGGCCCGCGCCTCCGCGGCGCCCTGGCGCACCCGGCCGCCGCCGCCCGTGGTCCAGAGGAACAGCCAGCTGTCGGCGCCGCCGGGCCGGTTGATGCCATAGCCCGGCAGCTCGTCGTAGCGGCCGGTCACCACCAGGCCGGGTGGCGGCGCAGCAGCCACGGGCAATCCGTCAGCGTTCACGGGCATCCTCCTGGAGCGGGCGTCGGCCTAGCGTTCCGGGTGTGGGAACCCGAACGAGGAGTGGAAGCATGACAGTCACGGACAACGACGCCACCGGCACCCCCACCCTGACGCGGAGCGGGCTGAGGCAGTTCCAGGAGGACGGCTTCACCGTCGTACACGGACTTTTCGGGTACGACGAGATCGAGCGCCTCTGCGCGGAGTTCGAGGCGCTGCACGCGGCCGGGCCGGTGCCGGGGCACTTCCAGCCGCGCGAGTCGGCGGACCCGCTCGCCGCGTATCCGAGGGTGATGCATCCGCACGAGATCAACGACCGGGCCCGGGGCGTGCTGCTCGACGCGCGGCTGCGAAGTGCCCTGGAAGCGCTGCTCGGTGAGGAGGTGCTGGCCGCGCAGAGCATGTTCTACTTCAAGCCGCCGGGGGCGCGCGGGCAGGCGCTGCACCAGGACAACTTCTATCTGCGGGTCGAGCCGGGCACATGTGTGGCGGCCTGGGTGGCCTGCGACGTGATCGACCGGGAGAACGGCGGCCTGGAGGTCGTACCGGGAACGCACCGCATGGACCTGTTCTGCCCGGAGGAGGCGGACGAGCGGGTGTCCTTCGCGCGGGAGTACGTGCCCCCGCCGCCGGGGCTCGCGGCCGTGCCCGTCGACATGGCGCCGGGCGACGTGCTGTTCTTCAACGGCAGCCTGGTGCACGGCTCGGGGCCCAACCGTTCGGCCGACCGGTTCCGGCGGTCCTTCATCGGGCACTACGTGGGGCGGTCGGCGGAGCGCGTCGGCGTGTACTACCGGACCCTGACCATGAGCGGCGACCGTGTCGTGCTGCCGGAGAGCGAGGGTGCCGGTCCGTGCGGCACGGAGTTCGCACCGCACGGACCGCACTAGTCAGCTGTGCCCGACGATCGGGTGCGGGGCGTACGGCTGCTCCAGCTCCTCGATCTCCTTGTCGCTCAGCTCCAGTTCGACCGCGGCCGACGCGTCCTCGATGTGGTGCGGCTTGGCGGCGCCGACGATCGGTGCCGCCACCGTGTCCTGGTGGAGGAGCCAGGCGAGGGCGACCTGGGCGCGCGGCACGGCACGGTCGTTCGCGATGCGGGTGACCGCCTCGACGATCGTGCGGTCGCCCTCCGGGTAGAGGCGGCTGCCGAAGTTGTCGTTGGCGCTGCGCTCGGTCACCGTGCCCCAGTCCCGGGTGAGCCGGCCGCGGGCCAGCGGGCTCCAGGGCAGCGCGCTCACGCCCTGGTCGGCGCAGAGCGGCAGCATCTCGCGCTCCTCCTCGCGGTAGAGGAGGTTGTAGTGGTTCTGCATGGACACGAACTTGGTCCAGCCGTGCCGCTCGGCGGTGTACTGCATCTTCGAGAACTGCCAGGCGTACATCGAACTCGCCCCGATGTAGCGGACCTTGCCCGCCTTCACCAGGTCGTGCAGGGCCTCCATGGTCTCCTCGACCGGGGTGTGCGGGTCGAAGCGGTGGATCTGGTAGAGGTCGACGTAGTCGGTGCCGAGGCGGCTGAGGCTGTGGTCGATCTCGGCGAGGATCGTCTTGCGGGACAGGCCCGCGCCGTTCGGTCCGGGCCGCGTCCGGCCGTGCACTTTCGTCGCGAGCACGATCTCGTCGCGGTTCGCGAAGTCGCGCAGCGCCTTGCCGACGATCTCCTCGCTGGTGCCGTCGGAGTAGACGTTGGCGGTGTCGAAGAAGTTGATCCCGGCCTCCAGCGCCTGCCGGATGAGCGGACGTGACGCCTCCTCGTCGAGGGTCCACTCGTGCACGCCCCGGTCCGGGAGGCCGTAGGTCATGCAGCCCAGACAGATCCGCGACACGTCCAGGCCCGTCGAACCGAGCTTCACGTACTGCATCGTTGCTGCTCCTGCCTTCGGGGTGGGGTACCAGTTCGGAGCGTACGTGGTTCCCTCCCCCGGGCCGCCGCTTTCCAGGCCCCTCTTGACGGCGGGCGGCACCCGGCGCTTTCATCCTGGACACGTGCCGCCGCGCGCAGCGGGGCACTCAGAGGTGCGCCCAGCCGGTAGCGGACGAGCTCCAAGTCCGGCCAAAGTCGCCAGGACCGACCGGACACCCGGTCCGAGGCGGGGTCGTACCCGCGATTGATGGAGCGGACATGCCCGTCAAGGGTGTCTACCGCGTCGGAGGTCCCGGGACGACCGTCGGCGCCTGTGTTCCCGGAATGTCACGCCGTCGGCTGTTGCTCGGCGCGGCCTCGGCCGCCGCCCTGAGCGGCTGTGCGGGCGGCGCCTCGGGCGGCGTCGGAGCCGACGGCAGGGTGACCGTGGAGCTGTGGCACGGGCAGGCCGACACGGCGCGCAAGGCGGTGGAGGCGCTGGTCGCCGAGTTCAACCGCACGCATCCGACGATCCGGGTCGACCCGGGCGGCGGCGGGGTGATCTCCGACGCGATGCTGCAGAAGGTGACCGCGGCGCTCGCCGCCGGCTCGTACCCGGACGTCGCCTACATCTTCGGCTCGGACCTGGCGAACATCGCGCGCAGCCCGCGCGTGGTCGACCTGACCGACGCGCTGCACCATGGCCCGACGCCGTGGAACGCGTACTGGAAGCCGGTGCGGGACGCGGTCACCGTCAACGGCCGCATCCGGGCGGCGCCCGCGCTGCTCGACTCGCTCGCCGTCGTCTACAACCGCAAGCTGTTCCGCCGGGCCGGTGTGCCCTTCCCGGAGGCCGGCTGGTCCTGGGACGAATTCGCCGCCACGGCAAAGGCGTTGACCGACCCCGGCCGCGGCGTCTTCGGCACCGGCTGGCCCGGCACCGGCGACGAGGACACGGTGTGGCGGCTGTGGCCGATGATCTGGGACCTCGGCGGGGACGTCGTCGCCCCCGACGGCAAGCACATCGGCTTCGCCGAGGAGGGTGTACGGGCGCTCGGGACCCTCGCCCGGCTCGCCGCCGACAAGAGTGTGTACGTCGACCCGAAGCCGGGCGGCGAGCAGATGTACCAGGCCTTCCAGAGCGGCCGTATCGGCATGGTCGGGACCGGGCCCTGGAAGCTCCCGGACATCGTCGAGGCGAGGATCGACTACGGCGTCGTACCGCTGCCGACGTACAGCGGGCGGGCGGTCACCATCTCGGGGCCCGACACCTGGACGGTGTTCGACAACGGCTCGGCCCGCTCACGGGCGGCCGTGGAGTTCGTGCGCTGGATGACCGAGCCCGCCCAGGACGTGCGCTGGGACGCCTCGGCGGGCAGTCTGCCGCTGACCACGACGGCCGCGAAGCTGCCCGGGTGGCGGCGGTACAGCGCCGGCACCACCGGCCTCGACGTGTTCACCGACTCGCTGTCCTCGGCCCGGGTGCGGCCCGTGCACCCCGCGTACCCGCAGATCTCCCAGCCGCTCGGCGAGGCGATCGTGTCCGTCCTGCTCGCCCAGGACTCCCCCGCACACGCCCTGCGCAGGTGCGCCGACAAGGCCGACGCGGCCCTGCGGATCCCCAGGTGACTTCCCCGGTACGGGAGACCGTCATGTCCACACTGCCCCGCGCCCTCACCCTCCCGCCGCCCACCGCGGCGGAGGTCCCCGCCGCGGCCCGCCGGGCCGCCCGTCGCCGCGCCCGCCGTGAACGGGCCACCGCCTGGGCCTTCATCGGCCCCTCGGTCGTGGTGATCCTCGGCCTGAGCGTGGTCCCGGTCGTCTGGTCCCTGCTGCTGTCCTTCCGGGCGGACGACCTGGTGACGCCGAGCCGCTGGGTCGGTCTCGACAACTACCGCGCCCTCGCCCAGGACCCGGGCTTCCGTACGGCGGTGGGCAACACGCTCCTCTACACCGCCCTGTACGTGCCGCTCAGCCTGGTCGGCGGGCTCGCCCTGGCCCTCGCGCTCAACCGCCGGATCCGCTTCATCGGCCTGTACCGGACGCTGGTGTTCATCCCGTTCGTGGTGTCGGCGACCGCGCAGGGCGTGCTGTTCTCCTTCATCCTCGACCCGGAGTTCGGCGTCGCCAACGCGCTCCTGCACCACCTCGGCATCTCCTCCCAGGGTTTCCTGACCGATCCCGGGCAGGCGCTGTATCTGCTGGTGCTGATCTCCCTGTGGAGCGGCGTCGGGTTCTGCGTCGTCGTCTATCTCGCCGCGCTCCAGGACGTGCCGCCCGAACTCGTCGAGTCCGCCCGCCTGGACGGCGCGAACCGGCGGCAGGTGCTGCGCCATGTCACGCTGCCCGCGCTGACGCCGGTGACGGTGTTCCTGCTGCTGTGGGAGTGCATCACTGCCCTTCAGGTCTTCGACCTGATCTACGTGACGACGAAGGGCGGGCCGCTCGGTTCGACGACGGTCGTCGTGTACTTCGTCTGGCAGCAGGCCTTCCAGATGTTCACCGCCGGGTACGGGGCGGCCGCGGCCTACGTCCTGGCGGTGGCGCTGCTGGTGGCGGGCGGCGCGCTGCGGATCGTGCGGCGCCGGCAGGTGCGTACGGAAGGAGCCGCCCGATGAACGCGCGCAGGTCGGGTCTCGGCTGGCATCTGCTGCTCGCGCCGATCGCGCTGGCGTTCGCGGTGCCGTTCGTGTGGCTGGTGCTGAGTTCGGTGATGTCGGACGCCGAGATCAACCGGTTCCCGCCGGCGCTGTGGCCCAAGGGCATTCATCTGGACGGCTACCGGTACATGCTGGGCAACGCGCTGTTTCCGCGCTGGTTCGGCAACTCGCTGATCGTCGCCTCGGTGGCGGTGCTGTCGAACCTGCTGCTCGGGGCGCTCGGCGGCTATGCCTTCGCCCGGATGCGGTTCGGCGGGTCGCGGCTGATGCTCGGCCTGATGCTGGCGACGATGGTCGTGCCGTTCCAGCTGACGATGATCCCGACCTTCCTGGTGATGAAGTGGCTCGGGCTGATCGACACCCTGGGCGCGCTGATCCTGCCGTCGCTGGTGACGCCGTTCGCGGTGTTCCTGTTCCGGCAGTTCTTCCTGTCGCTGCCGCGGGAGATGGAGGAGGCGGCCTGGATCGACGGGTGTTCACGGCTGCGGGTGCTGTTCTCGATCGTGCTGCCGCTGTCCCGGCCCGCGCTCGCGACGGTCGCCGTGCTGACCTTCCTGACCACCTGGAACGACCTGACCTGGCCGCTGATCGCCATCAACCACGACACCCAGTACACGCTCCAGCTGGGCCTGACCACCTTCCAGGGGCTACACCACACCAAGTGGTCGGCGGTGATGGCGGGCAACGTCATCACGGTGCTGCCGGTGCTGGTCGCGTTCCTGCTGGCGCAGAAGACGTTCGTGCAGTCGCTCACGTCGAGCGGGATCAAGGGGTGACCGAGGTGTCGTACGACCTGCTGGTGATCGGGGACGTCAATCCCGATGTGGTGGTCGGGCCGGTGACGGGCGGGCTCGCCTTCGGGCAGCGTGAACAGCTCGTGGAGCACGGCCGGTTGGTGCTCGGCGGGTCCGCGGCGATCATGGCGTGTGGGGCGGCGCGGCTCGGGCTGCGGGTGGCGTTCGCGGGGCGGGTCGGCGACGATCCGGCGGGGGCGTTCGTCCGGCAGGCGCTGGTGGCGCGGGGCGTGGACGTGAGCCACCTCGTCGTGGATCCCCAACTCCCCACCCCCCTCACGGCGATCGTGACCACCGCCGACGGCGACCGGGCCATCCTCACCTCGCCGGGCTGTCTGGCCGCGACCGGCCTCGAGGACGTGCCGGCCGGGCTCCTGGCCGCCGTCCGACATGTCCACTCCGCGTCCTTCTTCCTGATGCCGCGCCTCGCCCGCTCCCTGTCCGAGGTCTTCGCCGAGGCCCGCGCACACGGGGCGACGACCTCGCTGGACACCAACGACGACCCGGCGGGCAGCTGGGACCGCGCCCTCCTGGACCCGGTCCTGAAGGTGACCGACGTCCTCCTGCCGAACGCGGCCGAGGCCCGCGCGCTGTCCGGCGAGGCCCAACTGACCCATGCCGCGGCCGAGTTGACCCGGTACGGCCCGACCGTCGTCGTGAAGGACGGGGCGCGGGGCGCCCTCGCCCACACCGGAGCGGAGTCGCTGCGCGTCGCCGCCGTGCCCGTCGAGCCGGTCGACGCCGTGGGCGCGGGCGACAGCTTCGACGCCGGGTTCGTCGCCGCGCGGCTGCGCGGACTCGATCTGCGCGCGTCCCTGGCGGTGGCCGTCGCCTGCGGCTCGCTGTCGACGCGCGCCCACGGGGGTACGGCGGCACAGCCGACGTGGGACGAAGCGTGTACCGCCACCGAGCCGAAAGGGACTTGATGAAGATCGCCTTCGTGGGGGCGGGCAGCGTGGTGTTCACGCAGGGCCTGCTGGCCGACCTGTTCGCCTTCCCCGAACTCGCCGACGTCAGTGTCGCGTTGCACGACATCGCCCCGGAGCGGCTGGCCACGGCGGAGGGCGCCGCCCGCCACATCGCGGACGTACGGGGAGTGAAACCGGTGATCTCCGCGCACCTGGACCGGCGGGCGGCGCTGGCGGACGCCGACTTCGTCGTCAACATCGTCCAGGTCGGCATGGCCTCGGCCACCCGCACCGACTTCGAGGTCCCGGCGCGCTACGGACTGCGCCAGACCATCGGCGACACCCTCGGAATCGGCGGCATCTTCCGGGCGCTGCGCACCTTCCCGGTGCTGCGCGGTATCGCCGAGGACATGGCCGAACTCTGCCCGGACGCCCACCTGTTGAACTACACCAACCCCATGGCGATGAACGTCCTCTACCTCAGCCGCATCGCCCCGCGGCTGAAGGTCACCGGCCTGTGCCACTCGGTGTACTGGACGATGCACGACCTCTCCGCCCTGGTGGACGTGCCGTTCGAGGAGGTCTCCTACCTCGCCGCCGGCGTCAACCACCAGGCCTGGGTGCTGCGCTTCGAGCGCGCGGGACAGGACCTGTACCCGCTGCTGGACAAGGCGATCGCCCGCGACCCCGGTCTGCTGCGCCGGGTCCGGGTGGACATGTACCGCAGGCTCGGCCACTACCCGACCGAGACGAGCGAGCACTCCTCCGAGTACGTGCCCTGGTATCTGCGCCACGACAGCGAGATCGAGCGGCTGCGGCTGCCGGTCGGCGCCTATCTGGGGATCGTCGAGGAGAACGCGGCGAGCTACGAGCACACCCGTGAGGCCCTCGCCGCGGGGCGCCCGCTGCCGGTGGAGGGCACCCTGGAGTACGCCCCGCAGATCATCCACTCGATCGCCACGGGCACACCCCGCACGGTGTACGGCAATGTCCCCAACCGCGGCCTGATCGACAACCTCCCGGCCGACTCGGTGGTCGAAGTGCCGTGTCTGGCGGACGCGTTGGGCGTCCAGCCGACCCGCGTCGGCACGCTCCCGCCGCAGTGCGCGGCCCTGAACCGGTCGTACGTCTCCGTCACCGACCTGGTGGTCCGCGCGGCCACGGACGGCGACCCGCGCCACATCCGGCACGCGGCGATGACCGACCCGGCGACGGCGGCAGCGCTGCCGGTGGAACGGATCTGGGACCTGTGCGACGACCTCGTACGGGCACACGGGGAGCTGCTGGCGCCGGAGCTGCGGGAGGTGCTCGGGCACTGATGGTTGCTGCCCCCAGGTGACCGTCCGGCGTGGGAGCGGTCGGGGGGTCCGTCGGGTCCCGCATTCTCGGCGCAGGTGACCGGTGGTCGGCCGGTCGTGGCTCTGCGGGAGGAATCCGGTGCCGATGACGAAGCTCAGGACGCTGCTCGGAGCGGCGGTGCTGCCGCTCGCCCTGATCACCCCCGCGTGGGGCAGCCCCGCCCCGGCTCCGGCGCCTACGGCTGATGGTCCGTCAACCATGTGTGCCGAGGCGGGAGTTCTGCGGGGTGCGTATGGGCAGAAGGCCTCGGTCAGTCTCTGCGCGGGCAGCGGCAGCCCGGTCATGGCCGTGTCGGCGCCGGCGAACTGCCACCGGCTCGGCGCGGCCGACGGTCTCGCCTGTCTCACCTCGGGCACGTGGACCGCGCGACGGGACGGCGCGGTGGTCGCCTCGGGGCGGCTGCCGGGCTCGGGCGAGTATCCCGGTCCGGGGACGTACGACGTCGAGGCCGACGTCCGGGTGCGGTCCGCGCCGGCCGGCCTGGACCTGCACGGCACCGTCCACGCCAGGCTCACCCTGACCGCGCCCAAGCCGCTGGCCACGCACCGCATCGAGGTCGACCACGGCACCCTGCGACGAGGCTCGGCGACCACACTGACGTACCGGATCCACCGCGACAGCGAACAGGGCGACGGCAGTGCGCGGTTCGGGCTGATCGGCGAGGAGGGCTCCGGAGTGGAGCTGACCACGGACGACCCGCGCTGTGTGAACCCGCTGATCGGCCGTTACCCGGCCACGACCCGTCAGCCGCATGCCCTCGACTGCGCGCTCACCGACCTCCAGCCGGGGCACCCCGCGACGGTTGTCGTACGGGCGGTGGTGACGGGCTCGTGCTCCACCGTCGTGTCGAAGTTGGGCTACTGGATGCCGCAGGGACAGGCCCTGTACACGGGCGGCATGCTGGCGGGGCCGACGGTCGGGTGCGTTTGAGATCCGTACTCACGTTCCCGGGACAGACGTGTCATGAAATTGGTTGAATGACGGGGCTTCACGAGAACTGCCGAAGGGCGTCGTCGTGATCCTCAAGGGACGGTTCCGGGAACGTGAGCGGCTCGACGACCTCGTCACGGCGCTGCGCAAGGGACTGAGCGGGGTCGTGGTGCTGCGGGTTCTGAGGGTGGCGGGGGTCGAGCCCGAGTCCGGTTTCCCGTTCGATCTTCCGGAAGCTCGACGTCACCTCACGGCGGCAGCTGCGGCAGCTGCCGGGCCTCTGAGGCGGGTCACGACTACGCGCCGCACGGGATACGGGGTGCGCCGGGCCGTACGAGGATCGGCGCGTCGGACACGTCCGTCCCGCACAACGGGAGGCTCACATGCCGTACGTCACCGCAGCCGACGGGGCCGAGATCTTCTACAAGGACTGGGGCGCGGGCCGCCCCGTGGTGCTCAGCCACGGCTGGCCGCTCAACTCGGACAGCTGGGAGGCACAGCAGCTGTTCCTCGCCTCGAACGGCTTCCGCGCGATCGCGCACGACCGGCGCGGGCACGGCCGCTCCACGCAGACGTGGAACGGCAACGACATGGACACCTACGCCGACGACCTGGCCACCCTGATCGACACGCTCGACCTGCGGGACGTCACGCTCGTCGGGTTCTCCACCGGTGGCGGCGAGGTCGCGCGCTACGTCGGCCGGCACGGCACCACGCGCGTCGCCCAGCTGGTGCTGGTCTCCGCCGTCCCGCCGTTCATGCTGAAGACCGACGACAATCCGAGCGGGGTGCCGGTCGAGGTGTTCGACGGGCTCCGCGCCGGTTCGCTGGCCGACCGCTCGCAGCTCTACCGGGACCTGGCCGACGGGCCGTTCTTCGGCGACAACCGGCCCGGCGCCACCGTCTCGCAGGGCACCCGGGACGCCTTCTGGCGCCAGGGCATGGAGGCGGGTCACCGCGGCGCCTACGAGTGCGTCGCCGCGTTCTCCGAGACCGACTTCCGCCGCGACCTCGACGCGGTCGACGTACCGGCGCTGGTGATCCACGGCGACGACGACCAGGTCGTACCCATCGACGTCGGCGGCAGGGCGTCGGCGGCCCGGCTCAAGAACGCGTCGCTGAAGGTGTATCCGAGCGCGCCGCACGGCGTCACGGACACGCGCAAGGAGCAACTCGGCGCCGATCTGCTGGAGTTCCTCAACTCCTGACCGGACGGCGGGCGCCGCTCACCCGAGCAGGTCCAGCGCCCGCTCCCACCCGAACTCCGGTCGTACGCCGTCCTCCCCCGCCTCGCCGGAGTACGGCTCCCCGAACCGCACGCCCATCCCGCGCAGCCGGATCAGGCTCTCCCGGTACGCGGGGTGGGCCGCCAACGCGTCGGCCACGCACGGGAGTACGGCCACCGGGACGCCCAGGCCGTACGTCTCGCACAGGGTGGCGACGGCGAGGGTGTCGGCGAGACCCGCCGCCCACTTGTTGACCGTGTTGAAGGTGGCCGGCGCGACCACGACCGCGTCCGGCGGCGGGAAGGGGCGGGGGTCGCCGGGCATCCGCCAGGCCGAGCGTATGGGGCGGCCGGTCTGTGTGCGCACGGCGTCCGTGTCGAAGAAGCCGTTCATCGCCACTGGTGTGGCTATCACGCCGACCTCCCAGTCCCGCTCCTGCGCGGCGGTGATCAGCTTGCTGACCTCCGCGGCGATCCCGGCGGCGCAGACGACGACGTAGAGGAAGCGTTTCCCGGCCTGTTCGGTCATCCGGGCACCTTATGCGAGGGGGCCCGCCACCCTAGGCGAGAGGGAAGGACTCCCCGCGCTCGGACTCCGGCCTCGGTCCGTGGATCCGGCGCTCCTTCTCCTCGATCGGCACGTCGTTGATGCTGGCCTCGCGGCGGGTCATCAGGCCGTGCTCGTCGAACTCCCACAGCTCGTTGCCGTACGAGCGCCACCACTGGCCGTCGGCGTCCCGGCACTCGTACCGGAAGCGGACCGCGATGCGGTTGCCGTCGAAGGCCCACAGGTCCTTGCGCAGCGCGTACTCGTGCTCGCGCGCCCACTTGGCGGTCAGGAAGCCGACGATCTCCGCGCGGCCGGTGACGAAGACGGAGCGGTTGCGCCACACCGAGTCCTCGGAGTAGGCGAGCGCCACCTTGTGCGGATCACGGGTGTTCCAGGCGTCCTCGGCGGCCTGCACCTTCTGCGCGGCGCTCTCCCTGGTGAACGGGGGCAGGGGCGGGCGGTCGGCGGCCATGAGTCCTCCTCGGCTCGGAAACAGCGGAGAACGTGCGTTCTCCGGCTGGCTGCTACCGTAGGAGAACGCTCGTTCTCACGTCAAGGAGAGGTCGTACGGCATGGCCGTCATGGACAGCGCAGCCGCCCGGGAGCAGGCGCTGGACGCCGCCGAGGAGCTGTTCTACGGGCGGGGCATCCAGTCCGTCGGCATGGACGACATCCGCGGTGCGTCGGGGGTCTCGCTCAAGCGGCTGTACCAGTTGTTCCCGGCCAAGGAGCAACTGGTGGAGGCATACCTGGAACGGCGCGACCTGCGCTGGCGCGGACGGCTCGCCGAGTTCGTGGCGCGGCGCGAGGATCCGCGGGAGCGGATCCTCGCCGTCTTCGAGTGGCTGGAGGGGTGGTTCGGCGAGGACGGCTTCCGCGGGTGCGCGTGGATCAATTCGTACGGTGAGCTGGGGGCCACCTCGGACCGGGTGGTGGCCCAAGTGCGGGCGCACAAGCAGGCGTTGCGGGACTATCTCGCCGGGCTGGTGGCGGACGCGGGGCTGCCCGGCGCTGTGGCCGGGCAGCTGTTCCTGCTCGCCGAGGGCGCGATGGTGACCGCCGGCATCACCGGGAGCACCGAGCCCGCCCGGGAGGCGCGCGAGGCGGCCCGGGCGCTCATGGCCCGCTGACCGTCAGCCCTCCGCCACGGTGATGGCACCCACCGGGCAGGCCCGGGCCGCCTCCCGCACCATCGGGTCGCCGCCGCCGTCCTCGCGGCCCGGCAGCAACGTGCTGAATCCGTCGTCGTCCTGGGTGAAGACGTTCGGGGCGGCCAGGGCGCACTGCCCGGCGCCGATGCAGACGTCCCTGTCGATCTCGATACGCGTGTCGGTGTGCATGACCTCGAGCCTCTTACCAGGTCACGGGGAGTTCCAGCATCCCCTGGATCGTGTCGCCGGGTTTGAAGGGGATCTCGTCGGCCGGGGCGGCCAGGCGCAGCTCCGGCAGTCGGTGGAAGAGGGTGCGCAGGGCGATCTCCATCTCGGCGCGCGCCAGGTTCTGGCCGAGGCACTGGTGGATGCCGAAGCCGAACGCGACATGGTGGCGGGTCGGCCGGTGCCAGTCGAGGGCGTCGGGCTCGGCGTAGACGTCCTGGTCGCGGTTGATGACCGAGGTGGAGAAGACCACCCCGTCGCCCGCCCGGATGGTCGTGCCGCCGGCGTCGATGTCCTCGGTGGCCCGGCGCAGCAGTCCGTCGGCGATGGACAGCATGCGCATCAGCTCCTCGACCGCGGCGGGCAGCAGCTCCGGGTCGGCGCGCAACTCCGCCAGTTTCTCCGGGTGCTGGAGGAGGGTGAAGGTGCCGAGGGAGATCATGTTGGCGGTCGTCTCATGGCCGGCCACCAGCAGGATGGTCGCGAACGAGACGACCTCCTGGCGGTCGAGGACCCCTTCGCGCAGCTGCTGATGGACGAGTTCGTCGAGCACGCCCTCGCCGGGTTCCGGCTGCTTCTGCTTGCGGTCGATCAACTCCTCGAAGTATGCGTCGAGTTGACCCCGTGCGTCCTGAACGTCCTCGACCGCCGGGCCGCGCAGCAGCCGGCGCGACTGCGCCTCGAAGAAGTCGTGGTCGGCGTAGGGGACGCCGAGCAGGGCGCAGATCACCATCGACGGCACGGGCAGCGCGAAGGCGTTCACCAGCTCGGCGGGCGGCCCCTGCGCGACCATCGCGTCGATGCGTTCGTCGACGATCCGCTGAATCTGCGGGCGCAGTTCCTGGGCGCGCCGGAGGGTGAAGCTGGGCACCATCATCCGCCGCTGGGTGCGGTGTTTCGGGTCGTCGACGCCGAGCAGCGCGACCCTCCGGTTCTTGACCGCCGAGAACCGCTCGGTGGGCGCCGGGAAGTCGGGGTGGGTGCGGTCGGTCGACAGCCGCTGGTCGGCGAGCAGTTCGCGGGCGAGGGCATGACCGGTCACCAGCCAGGCCGGACGGCCGTCGTAGAGCGTGATCCGGGCCAGCGGGCGGGCGGCGCGCAGCGGGTCGTAGGCGGTGGGCGGGTGATAGGGGCAGGTCCGGTCCTGGGGGAAGGCGACGGGTTCCGTTTCCGTCATGGAAGACCTCGCAGACGAAGAGAGCGTCGTGCAGATCTTCATTAGATGCCCGGGGCATCTATGGGGCACCGAGAAGTTCGGCCAGATCGGTGGTGCGGCCGATCTGGCCGGGGATGCTCGCTCAGGCATCGGAACCGGTAGTCGGGCCCGGCCGGTTCGGGGTGAACCTGGCGTGATACGTGCGGACGAGGTGGCCGACGGCGGATGAAACGCGTCCGGTTCGGTGTTGAGTAGGAGCGATCAGCCGTACGCCTCGACGATGGGACGGATGCCATGCCTCTTGAGGGCGAGTACGAACCGAGTCCGGCGCAGTGGGTGCGTGACCAGGTGGAGCTGTACGAGAGCTCCGGCGGCACCAAGGGGACGACCCTGATGGACACGGGAATGCCGGTGATCGTGCTCACGACCCGTGGTGTGAAGAGCGGCAAGATCCGCAAGACGCCGCTGATGCGGGTCGAGCACGACGGCCGCTACGCGATCGTGGCCTCGCAGGGCGGGGCGCCCAAGCACCCGGTCTGGTACCACAACGTCAAGGGAGATCCGCGGGTCGAGCTCCAGGACGGGCCGGTGAAGCAGGAGATGACGGCCCGTGAGGTGACCGGCGTGGAGAAGGCCGAGTGGTGGGAGCGTGCCGTCGCGGCCTATCCCCCGTACGCCGACTACCAGAAGAAGACGGACCGGGAGATCCCGGTGTTCGTGCTGGAGCCGGTCGCCGGGGGCGAGTGAGCCGAAGAAAAATCTTCCGGCGCGGGTGCATAAACCTGTTCGCGTCGGGAAGCCGTGCGTCAGGCCCCGCCGCGTTCCCCCGTCGCGGCGGGGCTCTCCCGTGCCTCGCCGGCCGGCCGGTCGGTGATGTCGAGGAAGATCTGGTCCGCCTCGGGGACGGTGTCGGAGACGGTCCGCTTGATGCGTACGGCGACCTCCTCGACCCGTTCGCTGTCCAGGCCGGGCATCAGGTCGACGCGGGCGGCCACCAGAGCCGTGTCGAGGCCGGTCTTCATGGTGAACAGCGCCTCCACGCTGTCGATCTCGGGCTGCTCGGCGAGCAGGTCCCGGATCCGGTCGGCCGCCGCGGTGTCGGCGGCCTCGCCGATCAGCTGGTCGCGGGCCTCCCGGCCCAGGGTGTAGGCGACGTAGACGAGCAGCGCGCCGATCGCGAGCGAGGCCGACGCCTCCCAGACCACCTGCCCGGTGACCATGTGCAGGACCATGCCGACGGCGGCCAGCGTGACGCCGAGCACCGCGGTGCCGTCCTCGGCGACCACCGTGCGCAGCGCCGGGTCGCGCAGGCCCCCCTTGCCGCCCTGCCGGCGCACCTGGTGCAGGGCCCGCAGCAGTGAGACGCCCTCGGCGACGAAGGCGACGCCCAGCACGATCAGACCGGCCGCATAGCCGCTGAGCTTCTCCTCGGCGCCGTTGCGCAGCGCCTCGAAGCCCTGGAAGAAGGAGAAGCAGCCGCCCATGACGAAGATGCCGACGGCCGCGAGCAACGACCAGAAGAAGCGTTCCTTGCCGTAGCCGAAGGGATGCCGTTCGTCGGCGGGGCGGCGGCTGCGGCGCAGCGCGGCCAGCAGGAAGACTTCGTTGAGGCTGTCGGCCACCGAGTGCGCGGCCTCCGACAGCAGGGCCGGGGAGCCGGCGACCAGCCCGCCGACCGCCTTGGCCACCGCGATCACCAGGTTGGCCGTGAGGGCCACCAGCACGGTGACCCGGGTGCGCCGGTCCGACTTCTTTTCCGAGTGCTTGTCCGAGGTTGTCCCGCTCACCTTCGCCGACTGCCCCGCTCGGGTCGGCTCACACCGTGCGGGCGGCGGAATTCGGGGAACGCGGCAGTCAGACGAGCACTGCGCAGGGAGGCACCATGGGCGTCGGGGGCAACGACACGTACGGCAGGAAGGCGTTCAAGCGGTCCAAGAGCCACTTCACGGACCGGATCACCGCGGACGGCCGGGACGGCTGGCCGGTGGCGGCGGACCGCTACCGGCTGGTGGTCAGCCGGGCCTGTCCGTGGGCGAGCCGGGCGGTGATCTCACGGCGGCTGCTCGGTCTGGAAGGCGCGCTGTCGATGGCGATCGCCGACCCGATCCAGGACGACCGCAGCTGGCGCTTCACCCTCGACCCGGACGGCCGCGACCCGGTGCTCGGCATCCGCTACCTCGCCGAGGCCTACGACAAGCGGGAGACGGACTACCCGGGCGGGGTCAGCGTCCCGGCGATCGTCGACGTACCCAGCGGGAAGCTCGTCACCAACGACTACCAGCAGCTGACGCTGGACCTCGCCACCGAGTGGACCGCGCTGCACCGCGAGGGGGCACCCGAGCTGTACCCGCGGGCGCTGCGCGACGAGATCGACACGGTGATGGCCGACGTCTACGAGGACGTCAACAACGGTGTGTACCGGGCGGGTTTCGCCACCGGCCAGGAGGAGTACGAGGCCGCCTGCGCCGGTGTCTTCCGGCGGCTGGAGCTGCTCGAACCGCGCCTGGCCCGGCAGCGGTATCTCGTCGGCGACACGATCACGGAGGCGGACATCCGGCTGTTCACCACCCTGGTCCGCTTCGACGCCGTCTACCACGGCCACTTCAAGTGCAACCGCTGGAAGCTGGCGGAGAACCCGGTGCTGTGGGCGTACACGCGTGACCTCTACCAGACGCCCGGCTTCGGTGACACCGTCGACTTCGACCACATCAAACGGCACTACCACCAGGTCCACACCGGCATCAATCCGACCCGGATCGTGCCCCTGGGCCCGGACCTGTCCGGCTGGCTCGCTCCCCATCACCGGGAGGAGCTGGGCGGCCGGCCGTTCGGCGACGGGACACCGCCGGGGCCCGTGCCCGCGGGTGAGGAGGTTCCGGAGCAGGGGCGTCCATGACGACGCGTCCGTGACAACGAAGGAGGCACACATGGCCAAGAACAAGAAGGCCAAGAAGAAACTGAAGCTGCCCCTCGCCTACAAGCCGCTCGGCTTCGCCATGGGGTGGCTGAGCGGGGCGGTGGCGGGGCTCGCCTTCCGCAAGACATGGATGGCGATACGGCACGAGGAGGACGCCCCCGACGCGCTCGACCGGGACCGCGGCTGGGGGGAGATCCTGCTGGCCGCCGCGGTCCAGGGGGCGATCTTCGCCGTGGTGCGCAGTGCCGTGGACCGCGGCGGCGCGAAGGCCATCGAGCGCTCTACCGGTGTGTGGCCGACCGACGACAAGGGCGGCCGGGACTGACGCCGGGGCTCAGCCCTGCTTGGGTGCCGTCGGGGTGACGCGGCGCAGGGTGAAGGAGTGGCCCGCGGGGTCGGCGTAACCGCGCGCCTCGAAGGGCCCGGACGCGTCCTTGGTCTCCAGCGGACGCCCGCCCAGCTCCACCACCTTGCGCTCCGCCTCGTCCAGGTCCGTGACGACGAACTCCAGATGCGCCTGGAGGGAGTTCTCGGGGCGCGGCCAGCTGGGCGGTGTGGCGTTCACATCGCGGCGGAAGGCCAGCCGGGTGCCCTCGGCACCCCTGATCTCCACGCGGTTGGCGGACGCGTCCGTCTCCTCGGCATCCAGGAACTCCTTGTAGAACACGGCGAGTTTCTCGGGCTCGGCGCAGTCCAGCACCACGAAGCCCGCTTCCACCACTGGCATGTCTCCTCCGAACGGTCCGGGGCGCGGCACGGTCGTGCCGCGCGCCCGCCTCTTCCGGATATCCAGGTCCGGCCGTTTCAGTCCGCGACCAGCCGCGCACGCGCCGCGCTGAGCAGCAGGTCCAGGGCGGCCGGATAGGAGCTGCGGCCCATGTCCGCGACCAGATGGCGGGCGGTCGCCGCGATGTGCGGATGGGTGTCGGCGGGCAGCCGGGCATAGGTCGCCCGCCATACGTCGTCCTCCGCCTCCTGGGCCGGCTTCGGCATGGCGACGGTGGCCGAGTCCAGGGCGCCGAAGGCGAGGGCCTGGTCGACGAAGGCGTGATAGACGCGCACCGCCTCGGCGTCCGGGAAACCGGCTCCGCGCAGCACACCCAGAATCGCCTCGACGGCCTGGATCTCGTACGCCCGCCCGGTCACCCGGTAGGAACTCAGCACCGCCGCCCGGGGATGCGCGAGGGCGCCGGCGTGCATGCGCAGGCCGAGGTCGCGCAGGTCGGCGACCCAGTCGCCGGTGGGCCGCCAGCTGCGCATCGTGCGGCCGATGAGCTCGTCCGCGATGGCCAGCATCAGGTCGTCGGTGTGCCGGAAGTACCGGTACAGGGAGCTGGGGTCGGCGCCCAGGGCGCGGCCGAGGCGGCGCACCGACAGGGCGTCGGCGCCGTGCTCCTCGATCAGGCGCAGGGCGGTCTCGACGATCAGCTCCTCGGACAGGACCACGCCCTGCTTGGTGGGGCGCCTGCGCCGCCGGGCGGCGGGCGGGACGACGCGCTCGCTCATGGTCTGCCTCCATCGGGGCCGGTGCCGGTGCCCGCACCTTATGACAACAGTGTTGACCTGTTAAGGCCCCGGGCAGTTTCATGTCCGTTCACCGGGGCCGACCAGGCCCCCTGGTGCGAGCGGAGACCCGCCCATGTCCGACCAGCCCTTCGGCGCAGACCCTCCGGCGCGGCCCGCGCTGCGCAAGTCCCTCGGCGTCCTCGACAGTGTCGCCATCGCCGCGTCCAGCACGGCGGCGACCACCAGCATCGGCATCGGCCTGGGTGTCACGGCCGGTGTCGTCGGCCTCCATCTGCCGGCGATCATGCTGCTGGCGTTCCTGCCGGTGCTGGGCATCGCGGGCGCCTACTCACGGCTGAACAAGGTGGAGCCGAACGCGGGCAACGGCTATGTGTGGGTGGGCCGTTCGCTCAGCCCCTGGCTCGGCTTCATGGTCGGCTGGGTCAACATCGTGGCGACGGTGGCCTTCCTGGCGTACACCACCGCGGTCACCGGCTCGGCGCTCATCCAGCTGGCCGGGAAGGCCGGACTGCACCGTGTCGCCGGGCTCGACCTCGACCCGGGGTCCACCGCACAGACCACCGCCGTCGGCATCGTGGTCCTGATCGCCGTCACCCTCACCGCCGTCACGGGCATCCGCACCGCCGCCCGGCTGCAGACCGGGCTGCTGGTCTTCGAGTACGTCGTGCTGCTCGGCTTCTGCGGCTACGGCATCGTGCACGGCCCGCACGCCTTCAGCCTGAGCTGGTTCGACCCGTTCGCGATCCCGTCGGCGTCGGCGCTGGCCCAGGGGATGCTGCTGTCGGTGTTCTGCTACTGGGGCTTCGAGGCCGCGTTCAGCGTCAACGAGGAGGTGCGCGAGCCGCGGGATGCCTCCCGCGCCGGGTTCATCACCCTGCTGACCATGCTGGGGCTGTTCCTGCTCGGCTCGATCGCCTTCCAACGGGTCTTGTCGGAGGGCGAGTTGGCCGGACACGGCGCCGAGGGCCTGGCGTACTTCGGGGACCGGCTGGCCGCCGAGCCGCTGGCCGTGCTGCCGCTGGTGGCGCTGATGTTCTCGGCCGTGGCCTCGCTGCAGGCCGGGGTGATCCCGACGGCCCGGGCGATGTTCGCGATGAGCCGGGACCGTACCCTCGGACCGGTCTGGGCCAAGGTCAGCCCCCGGTACGGCACTCCGGCCTCCGGGACGCTGCTGATCGGCGCGCTGGCGGTGGCCGTCGCCGCGCTCGCCCTGGTGATCCCCCGGCTCGCGGACATGATCATGGCGACGGTGAGCGCGGTGGGCATCGTGGTCGCCCTGTCGTACGCGCTGACGGCGCTCGCGGCGGCCGTGCGCTTCCGCTCCCTGCTGCGCGAGGACTGGCGCCAGGGAGTACGGGCCGTGGTGCTGCCGGCGCTGAGCGCTCTCGCCCTGCTCGGCCTCGGTGGCTATCTCGGCTGGTCCTTCTACACCTCCACCGACCATCTCGAACTCCGCGCGGACAACGGCTGGTTCCTGCTGCTCACTCCCCTGGCGATGATCGCGTCCGGCTTCGTGGCCGCCGCGTGGGCCCGCTGGGTGCGCAGGTCGCCGTACTTCCACACGGGCCAGGGCACCGACGCGGACGCCCCGGCCCTGCTCCCGACACCCCACTAGGAAACGGAACATGCACGCAGACCTCCTGTTCACCGGCGGCCCCATCCTCACCCCCCAGGGCCGCACCGCGACCGCCGTGGCCGTCACCGGCGACCGCATCACCGCCGTCGGCCACGACGAGGTCCTGGACCTCGCGGGACCGCGGACCCAAGTGGTCGACCTGGCCGGGCGGTTGCTGCTGCCCGGCTTCCAGGACGCGCACGTCCATCCGATCCCGGCGGGCCTGGAGCTGAGCCAGTGCGACCTGACCGGGGCGCGGACCGCCGAGGAGACGGTCGCCGCCGTGCGCGCGTACGCCGACGCGCATCCCGGGCGGGAGTGGATCCTCGGCGGCGGCTGGTCGATGGAGGCCTTCGAGGGCGGTACGCCGACGAAGGAGCTGCTGGACGCGGTGGTGCCCGACCGGCCGGTCTATCTGCCCAACCGCGACCATCACGGCGCCTGGGTCAACAGCCGCGCCCTGGAGCTGGCCGGGATCACGAAGGACACGCCGGACCCGGCCGACGGGCGCATCGAGCGGGACGCCTCCGGTAAGCCCGGCGGCACTCTGCAGGAGGGGGCGATGCAGCTCGTCGGGCGGCTCACCCCGCCGGCCACCGCGGCCGACCGGCTGGCGGCCCTGCTGCACGCGCAGCGCCATCTGCACGCGCTCGGCATCACGGCCTGGCAGGACGCGCTCGTCGGGGACTTCCTCGGCATGGACGACCCGTCGGGGGCGTATCTCGCGGCCGTGCGGGACGGCTCACTGACCGCGCGGGTCGTCGGCGCGCTGTGGTGGGACCGTGAACGCGGGGCCGAGCAGATCCCCGAACTCGTCGAGAAGCGGGCGGAGTTGAGCCGCGGCCGGTTCCGGGCGACCAGCGTCAAGCTGATGCTGGACGGGGTCGCCGAGAACGGCACGGCCGCGCTGCTCGACCCGTACCTGGACCGGTGCGGCTGCGCCACCGCCAACCGCGGCAAGAGCTTCATCGACGCCGGTCAACTCCCCAAGTATGTCACCGAGTTGGACGCGCTCGGCTTCCAGTGCCACTTCCACGCGCTGGGCGACCGGGCCGTACGCGACGCACTGGACGCGATCGGGGCGGCGCGGGAAGCGAACAAGGCGAGCGGCACGCGGCCGCATCTGGCGCACCTCCAGGTCGTGCACCCCGAAGACGTGTCCCGCTTCGCCGAGTTGGGGGCCACGGCGAACATCCAGCCGCTGTGGGCCGCTCACGAACCGCAGATGGACGAGCTGACGATTCCCTTCCTCGGCTCCCAACGGGCCGCGTGGCAGTACCCGTTCGGCGCGCTGCTGCGCTCCGGCGCCACCCTCGCCGCCGGCAGCGACTGGCCGGTCAGCAGCCCGGACCCGCTCCAGGGGATCCATGTCGCGGTCAACCGCGTCGAGCCCGGCGCCGACGGATCCCGCGTCTTCCTGCCCGCCGAACGCATCACGCTCACCGAGGCGTTGACCGCCTACACGGCCGGATCGGCCTACGTGAACCACCTCGACGACACCGGCCGGATTCAGACGGGTGCGCTGGCGGATCTCGTGGTCCTCGACCGCGACCCGTTCGCCGGGCCGCCGGAGGCGATCGCGGAGACGCGGGTGGCGCTGACCTATGTGGGAGGGGAGGGAGTGTACGCAGCTCACGAGGTGTGAGCAGTAACGGAGATCACGGTGAGGTCACGCGTAGATCATTTACGCTCAGGGCAGCCTCGTACCGCTTCTCGATTCAACTTTCGTTCACAGAAGCTGAGTTCGAGGGCGCGGGTGACCATTTCGGCCATCCGGTTCGCAGGGGGGGCTCTGCATCGTCGTCTCCCGGAAGGAAGCACATGCCTCAGGACGTCACGTTCGATCTCCCCCTCGACAACCCCGGCAACAGAGTCGAGCCCACGGAGGCCGCCGACGCCCTCGCTCGCCTCTTTGTGGACCGTGTCAAGGCGAGCACGGAGGAGTACCGAAGTTGCCAGAGCGCCGCCCGGCAGCGGCTGGACGCGCTCGGCTCCCCCAACTACAGCACCACGCTGCCGGTGGAGGGAGCCCTCCATCTGGCGCGGCCCGCGTTCCTGCCGCCCGACGAGGAGGGCTACGCCCGGTTGCGGCACCTCGACACCAGTCTGGGCATGATCCAGGCGGCCTTCCCCGAGGTCGGCAACGATGTCGAACTCTGCCGGCTGACCTGCGCGATGCTCGAAGGGGCCTGGCGGAGCCGGGCGCTCGCCCCGGCCCGCGAGGAGGAGCCGTCGGCCGTCTGCTCCTGCCCGCTGTGCCGCCGGCTGCCCACTCCCCCGGCACGGACGCTGGACGACTACCGCTGGCGGCAGAGCGCCGGCCGACCCCTGAGCGTCAAGACCTGGCCGTACCGCCGGGAGCTCGACAGCGTCCTGACCGGCGGCTGGTCCTGGACCCGGCAGATGAACGACCTGGAGCGGGACCTCGGCCACCGCCACCGCTTCGAGGACGACATCCTCGTCTTCCACGAGTACAAACGCGTGATCGAGACCATCGACACGGCCCGCCTCACCGAGCACGTCGAAGGCCGCCTGGCCGAGAACTTCAGCACCAACAGCGCACGCGCCCTGGTCTCCGGACTCTTCTCGGCCCACAAGCGATCCGTCGACGAGTACTGGCTCCGGCAGCACCACGCGGGCAAGGTCACGCTCCCCCAGGGCAACCCGCTCAGCCAGAGCACCTACTCGATCCTGCAGATGCTGGACTGCCTGTTCTGGCACGTCGCCCCCGACAGCGAACTCTGGCAGGAGGAGAACCTCGCCTCCCTGCTGCTGTGCCGCGCCATCGACGACATGGCCGACGTCCGGGCCGACGCCCTCACCGGCGAGATCAGCAACTTCTGGCTCGCCGACATGCCCACCCACTCCAAGGCCCTCTACGCCGCCTGTGCGATAGCCATCGTCAAGTACGGCTGCATGCCCGAGGCGCACACGCCGATGTGGAACACCTGGCTGATGACCACCACCATCGTCTGGATGGGGCTCACCGGTCGCCACGCCCTGTGGTTCGACGGCATCACCCAGGGCCTGCCCCCGGCCGACGACTGCGCGCTGTGCGACCTGCAGCCCAACTCGTGCAGCGGCATCCTCACCCACGGCACGGACCTGACCATCGCCCCGCGGCCCACCGTGCCCGAACTGAGCGCCCGGGCCGCCGAGTTGTCCACGCGCTGCCGGGCCGAGTTCCCCCGGACCTGGTCCCTCTTCGACGCCGAGCTGCGTGCCTTCGAAGCGATACACGGCCCCTGGTACGGCAACGTCGACGGCGCGTGGGAGATCCTGCGCCGCACCTACATGGCCGCCGTGGAGGCGTCCGCCGCGGCAGCGTCCACGGACCGCGCCCGTCAGGTCCAGCAGGACGCCGGTGTGGTCGGATCCGAGATGTTCCACACCCTGCACGACCCCCGGACCGGCAGGGAGGACACCGCCCTGCTCGCCTACATGTTCGGCGCCGCCCACCCGCACTTCCTCTGGAACGCCACGGGCTACCGCCCCACCGGCGTCACGGGCGACTGGCTCGACGGCTGACGCCGGCACCGTGAAGACACGCCGCTGCCCGGCCGGGGGTCCGGCCGGGCGGCGGAGGTGTCAGACGGAGAACTCGACCGGCAGGCTGTCCAGCCGGGACTCCCAGGTGGAGGCGGTCGAGGAGAGCTCCTCCGACGGCACGGCCAGGCGCAGGCCCGGCAGCCGGTGCAGCAGGACGTCCACGCCGATCTCGATGATGGACTGGCCGATGTTCTGCCCCGGGCACTCGTGCGGCCCGGCGCTGAACGCCAGATGCGACTGGTTGCCCTGTACGGCGACGCCCGCGTCGGGCCGTACCTCCGGGTCGAGGTTGCCGGCCGCCAGGCCCAGGACGAGCATCTCGCCCTCCTGGATGTGATGGCCTCCGAGCTCCAGGTCGGCGGCCGCGAACCGGCCCGGCAGCACGGCCAGCGGCGGGGTGTCCCACATGACCTCCTCCACCACCGAGGAGACGTTCAGCTGCCCGCTGACCAGACCGGACAGCCGGCCGGCGTCGCTGAGAACCAGCTGCAGGACCCGCGCCAGCAGGTTGCTGGTGGTGGTGTGCGCGGCGATCAGCACCAGGCGCAGATGGCTGACGACCTCGTCGTGGTCGAGGCCGGCCGGGTGCTCCAGCAGGGCCGTGGCGAAGTCCGCGCCCGGCTCGGTCCGCTTGCGGTCGGCGAGTTCGGAGAGGATCTGCATGATCCGGTCGTTGTGCTCCAGGGCGCCCTCGCCGCCCTTGAAGACCTCGGCGCACGACTCGACCAGGCGTGCCCCCTCCGCCGTGGGCAGGCCCAGGATCCGGGTGAGCACGAGCATCGGCAGGTGCTCGGCGTAGTCGGCCACCAGGTCGGCACGCCCGGCGTCGGCGAACGCGTCGATCTGCTTGTTCGCGAAGAAGGTGGCGTGTCGCCGCACACCGCGGCTCGACGCCGCGAGCAGCCCGTCGGTGACCGCGCCGCGCAGCCGGCGGTGCGGTTCGCCGTCCTGGGAGACGCAGTCGGGCCGCCAGCCGACCATCGGGATCAGCGGATGCGTCTCGGAGACCCGCCCCTCCCGCCAGTCCCGCCAGATCCGCGCGTCCCGGCTGAACTGGCGCGGGTTGTCCAGCACCCGCCGGTTGTCGCGGTAGCCGAGGACCAGCCAGGCGGGGACGTCGCCCTCGAGCAGCACCGGCGCCACCGACCCGTGCTCCTTGCGCAGCCGCTCGTAGATGCCGTACGGGTCGGTCGACGCCTCCGGCCCGAACAGCCGGGTGAGGTCGCCGCCGTGGGCGACCGGGCAGCCGCGCGGGGCGTCGGGACCGTTTAAGGGCTGGGCGTTCATCGGGGCTCCAGTGCGACGGCCGAGCGGTCCTTCAGGTGACGTATCAGCGTGACCAGCACGTCACGGCTGGAGGCCCGGTCGCGGGCGTCGCAGGCCACGACCGGGATGTGTTCGGGGATGTCGAGGGCGTCGCGGATCTCCTCGACCGGATAGTCCTTGGAGTCGGGGAAGACGTTCAGCGCGACGACGAACGGCACGTCCTGCCGCTCCATCTCCTCGATGGCCCGGAAGCTGGAGGCCAGCCGCCGGGTGTCGACCAGGACGACCGCGCCGAGCGCGCCCTTGAACAGGCCGTTCCACAGGAACCAGAAGCGCTCCTGGCCGGGCGTGCCGAACAGGTACAGCATCAGGCTCTCGTTGAGGCTGATCTTGCCGAAGTCCAGGCTGACGGTGGTCTCCGTCTTGTCGGCGACACCGATGAGGTGGTCGACGTCGGCGCTGGCCTGGGTGAGCGTCTCCTCGGTGGTCAGCGGCTTGATGTCGCTGACCGAGCGGACCATGGTGGTCTTCCCGGTGCCGAAGCCGCCGGCGATCATCACCTTCACCGAGCGGGGGCCGGACCCACCGGGCCGCCCCGGACGGTCAAAGCCTTTCAAGTCCACTGAGTACCTCCTCAAGGAGCGCGAGGTCGGGCCCGCGACCGACGCCGTGCGCCGGGATGGGGTCACGGGCTTCGACGCGGCCTGCCTCGAGCAGATCCGTGAGGAGCACCGCGAGAATGTTGAAGGGCAATCCGAGATGGGCGCCGAGTTCGGCCACCGACAGCGGATCGCGGCAGCGCCGGAGGATCTCCTCGTGCTCGTGCTGCATGCCCGGTACGGGGGCGGCCAGGGAGACGATGAGGGTCGCCACGTCGAGACTCGACGCCGAACCGCCCGGTCCGCTGCGTCCTCCTGTCAGGACGTAGTAACGCTCAAGACCGGACGGGTCGGTGGGCCGGCGGGGAGCACTCATCCAGAGTGCTCCTCCAGGCGCGGAGTGGTGCCGAGGAGCTCGCCCATCCTGCGGGCCAGATCCCTCATCTGGTGTCCGAGCAGGCCCTGGTCGAGGCCTTCGCGGGCGAGCACGCCGAGATACGTCTCCACGCCGGCCCGTACGACGAAGAGGTGGCCGCCGTCGACCTCGATCATCGCCAGCCTGAGCTGCCCCGCGTACTTGGGGAACTGCTCGGCGACCGGCTGGGCCAGCGCCTGCAGTCCGGCCACCACGGCCGCGAACCGGTCCACGTCGTCGGGGTCTTCGGCGCCAAATGAGGTGATGGCCTTGCCGTCGCTGGAGGCCACGAGGGCGAAGCGGATCTCCGGGATGGACTCCACCAGATCGCGCAGCGCCCAGCTCACGTCGGTTCCCTGTTGCGTCATGGGACTAGTCGCTCTCTTCAGTGTGGTGCTCGGTGGATCCGCGCCCGGCACGTGCGGTCTCCTCCTCGGTGGACTCCTCGCCGACCTCCCGGCCGGCGGTGGCGAAGGCGGCCAGGCCGGCGAACGAGGCGTCCGGCGGGACGGCGGAGACGGTGCTCTCCTCCCGTCGCCCGGCGCGCTCCTGCCGTACCGAGCCCTCGTCCTCGTGCCGCTTGCTGCGGCGCCGGGGCAGTCCGCCGGGCGTGGTGTCCACGGCCTCGTCCGGTTCGGCCGCGGGCGTAGCGGTCGCCGTGGCGCGCGCCGGGGCGCCGGTCGACGCCTGGGCGGCCTGGGGCGCCGGAGCCGGGGGTGTGGCGGGGCCGGCGGGCAGCGGGCTGAAGTACTTGTGCGGAACCACGACGACCACCGAAGTGCCGAGCCAGGGCGAGTCCGCGAAGGTGACGCGGATGCCGTAGCGACGGGCGAGGGCACCCACCACGCGCAGACCGATGTTGGCGTCCTCGGAGATGCCGCCGAGGCCGGGTCCGGCCGCGGTGCCCGCGAGGGCGTCGGCCGCCTCGCGCTTCTTCTCCTCGCTCAGGCCCTTGCCGGAGTCCTGGATCTCGATGCCGACGCCGTTCGGGACCTCCTTGCCGGAGACGAGCACCGGCTCGGTGGGCGGCGAGTAGCGGGCCGCGTTGTCCAGCAGGTGCGCGAAGATCAGCGTGAGGTGGTCCACCAGGCCGCCGTCGACGCCCAGTTCGGGCAGATGGCGCACCTCGACGCGGTGGAAGTCCTTGATCCGGCCGATGCCGCCGCGCACCACGCTGAGCAGCCGCTGGGGCTCCTGCCACTGGCGTCCGGGGCGGTCCGAGCCACCGAGCACGCCGATGCTCGCGGCGAGCGAGTCGGCGGGGCCGAGTTCCTGGTCGAGCTCCATCAGACCGCGGGCCACGGTGGGCAGCCGGCCGTGCTCGCCCTGCATCTCGTGCAGCCGGCCGCGCAGCTTGCTGGTCAGGACGTGGATGCGGTTGCCGATGCTGATCACGGCCTGTTCGGCGGAGGTGGAGCGGTTGAACTCCTCCTCGACGCCGATCAGCGCGGTCCTGAGCACCTTGCGCAGCTCGGCCTGCAGGTCGGCGCCGACCTTGGCGCACTGGTTGGCGGCGGGCAGCAGGTCCTCGACGGCCTCACCGGCCCGCAACTGCTTCAGTGCCTCGGGCAGTTGCTCGTCGGCGAGCCGCGCGACAGCTTCCTGCTGGTGCGCGAGCTGCTCCTGCCAGACCTCGGCCTGGTCGGCGAGCTGGGCCTCGTACGACTTCGCCTGCTCGGTGAGCCGCTCCTCGAAGGCCCGCGCCTGCTCGCCCAGTTGGGCCTCGTAGGCCGAGCCCTGCTCGGCGAGCCGCGCCTCGTAGCCGCCCACCTGCTCCGTGAGCTGGGCCTCCAGGGAGGCGCGCTCGGCGGTGAACTTCCGCTCCAGGCCCGCGACATGCTGCTGCCACTGCTGGGAGTGCTCGGCCTGCGAGCTGCGGAAGGAACCCTCGGTGCGGGTCAGCTGGGAGCGGGTGCGGATCAGCAGCCGTACGCAGACGGCGCTTGCGGCCGTCGCGGCGGCTCCGGCGACGCCGGCGAGTATTCGCTCCGAGCTCATGAACGTGGCGGCAACCGTCCCGCCTCCTAAGGCCAGCGGCATCAACCACCAGCTGTACCAGGCGACAGGGGCCCGCGCCGCCGGCGGCGGAGTGGCGAGTTCCATCTGCATCCTTCGAAGCAACACGATCGAACAGGGGGGTGTTCAAGGGGGGTTCGCACGAGTGCGCACGCACTGCGGGAGAACGAAAGTGATCGCGTCAACTCGCAGCGCCGAACGGGAGCTTATCTGGTTCGAAGCGAAAAAGATCAACCTCGAACGCCCTGCGGAAGTGAGGGTTCCGTCACTGTCCGCCAGCGGACCACACGTCGACAAATCCCTTTGCGGACCTGGACTTTGTCACAGATCGACAATGCACCCGCCCGCTCCTGTCCGCCGCTGATAAGCCCTGCCGGGTTACCGCCGGGTATCGTCGCGGCCGTGCCGAAGAGAGCCGCTGTGCTGCACGACAACGGGGACGGGCCCTTCAACGCGTTGCCGACGGGCCTGCACCACCACCTCAGACCGTTCTTCGCCGACATCACCGAGGAGGTGGTGAGGGCGATCAGAACCGAGATCCCGGAGTACGCGCGTCCCGCCGACGACACCTACATGCAGGGCGTGCACCGGGGCGTGGACCACGCGTTGCGGGGTTTCCTGGAGCGGATGGCGAAGCCGGACACGGACTGGGAGCCGGTGCTGGAGACGTACCAGCGCATCGGGCGCGGGGAGGCGGAGGAGGGGCGCAGCCTCGACTCGTTCCAGTCGGCGCTGCGGCTGGGCGCGCGGGTGACCTGGCGCCGGGTGAACGCCCTCGTGGACGCGGACCTGCTGCCGCGCAATGTGCTGGCCGCGTTCGGCGAGGCGCTGTTCCTGCACCTGGACGAGATGGCGGCCGCGACCACCGCGGGCTACACGGAGGCGCGGCTGCACGCCGCCGGTGAGCTGCAGCAGCGGCGGACCCGGCTGATCGACCTGCTGACCGCGGATCCGCCCGCCTCGCCCGAGGCCATGACGGAGCTCGCACACAGCGCGCGCTGGCCGGTGCCGCGTTCTCTTGCCATGGTCGCGATCGACCACCGCGCGCGGGCGGGCACACAGCCGATCGTGGCGCCGGAGTTCCTGGTCCGCTTCGACATCCACCCGGCCGTGCTGGTCGTACCCGATCCCGAGGGGCCGGGCCGGGCGCGCGCGGTGGCCGGGGCGCTGCACGGGCTGCGGGCTGCGATGGGCCCGACCGTGGCCCTGCAGGAGGGCGCGCGGTCGCTGCGGTGGGCGTCGGAGGCGCTGGGTCTGGTACGGCGGGGCGTGCTCGCGGACACCGAGATGGTGCGCTGCCAGGACCACCTGGCCACGCTGCTTCTCCTGCGCGACGACGCCCTCATCGACGCCCTCGCCGAGCACCGGCTGCGCCCGCTGCAGGAGGTGCGCCCACCGCAGCGCGAGCGCCTCGCCGAGACCCTGCTCAGCTGGCTGCAGTGCGGCCACAACGCCAGCGAGGTCGCCGTACGGCTGGCGGTGCACCCGCAGACGGTGCGCTACCGGATGCGGCAGCTGGACGACCTCTTCGGCGGTCAACTGCACGACCCGGTGGCCCAGTTCGAGATGCAGCTGGCCCTGCACGCACTGGAGCTGCGCCGGAGCGCCGCGAACTGAGGCTTCCTGGACAGGTGTCCAGCTATAGTGGACACCTGTCCAAGAAATGGAGCTCGGTAATGGAGACGCTGGCCAACGTGCTCGTCGGTCTGGTGGCCGCCCTGCACGCCTACGTCCTGGTGCTGGAGATGTTCCTGTGGCAGAAGAAGCCCGGGAGGGGGCTGCACGGGTTCGACCGGGAGATGGCGCGGGCGACCGCGCCGTTGGCCGCCAACCAGGGGCTCTACAACGGGTTCCTCGCGGCCGGTCTGGTGTGGGGCCTGATCGCGGCGGACCCGACCGGCTTCCGCGCCCAGGTGTTCTTCCTGTCCTGCGTGGTGGTCGCGGGCGTCTACGGCGCCGTGACTGCCAACCGCCGCATCCTCTTCGCGCAGGCCCTGCCCGGCGCACTCGCCCTGGCCGCCGTCCTCGTCGCCCGGTGACCCGCCCCGCGCCCGAGGACCCGCGGGCCGCGCGCACCCGGGCCCGGCTGCGGGAGGCCCTGCTCGCGGAGTGCGCCGAGCGACCGCTCGCCGAGGTCGGCGTGGCCGCCCTGGTGCGCCGGGCCGGGGTCGGCCGGGCCACCTTCTACGTCCACTACGACGGCCTGGAGGCACTGGCGGTCGACGCGTGCGCGGACGTCGTACGGGAGGCGGTGGAGGCGCTGCACTCCTGGACGGGCCGGCCGGACCCGGTGCACGCGCCGCCCGCGCTGGCCGAGTTCTTCGGCTCGCTCGCCCCGCATGCCGGTCTGTACCGGGAGTTGCTTGCGCCGGGCGGCGGCGGGCCGCTGGGCCGGGTGCTCCACCGGGACCTGCGGGCCTACAGTCTGCGCGAGCGCACCCGGGCGGGTGCGGCGGACGCCCCGCTGGTCGCCTCGGCGGTGGCCGCGACCTTCGCGGGCGTCCTGGCCGACTGGCTGCACGGGCTGTTGGAGGGTGACGCCGGCCAAATCGCCGACGAGGTCTGGCAGTTGCTGGTGGCCCTGCACGCGAGCCGGTGACGGTTCACGCGCAGGCCGTGCCCTCCTTCACCAGCGGCCAGGCCTCCACGCCGTGGGAGGTGCGGACGTAGGCCCTGGCCGGGTCGTCCGTCAGCCACAACTGCCGCCCGTGGTAGCGGTATCCGGTGTCGTGCGCGTCGGCGGGCATACGGACATCGCCGTCGTACGGGGAGGTCAACATGCCTTCCGGGAGCACTCCGTCGGGATCGCGGGCGTACAGCCTGCCCTTCTTCCCCTCCCCCAGGGACAGGAAGTGCGCCTTCTGCCAGTCGCAGTGTTCCGGGCCCGCGTTGCTGCTCACCTTGGTGATCGGCACCCGTTCGCCGTGCCGGTCGGTCCAGATCTCGTACCACTGCTGGTCGGTGAAGCTGGCCGGGAGTTCGGCGGGGTCGCAGGAGGCGCTGGTCTCCGGGCCCCAACCGGGCCTGTTCTTCCGGTCCTTGGCGACGACGACGGCGACCTTGGTCCGGCCGTTCACGTCGAAGGAGTACAGGACGCGGTCCGTCTCCCGGCGCTCCACCCGGTAGCCGTGGTGCGGGACTTCGGGCTGCTCGATGTCGAAGTACGCCTGGAGACCCTCCTCCGGTGTGGCGCCTCCGTCGCCCTCGCTCCACGGGTCGCTGCCGCCGCCCGAGTAGATCTCCCCGTCGCACTCCAGGGCCCGGCCCGCGGCGCCCGACTCGATCCGGGTGGCCCGGACGCTGTCCTCGTCGAGGTTCTTCGCGGGCACGTGCAGCGGCCCGCTGTAGGGCACGGCCGGGGCCGTGCCGGTGACCACGAGATCCTCCCGGGCGGCCTGCTCACCGCCGCACGCCACCGCCGCCGACGCGACCAGCACGGTCATGGCCACCAGTCCTCCGCGCATCCCCCACCCCTTGTTCCGCTCGCCGTCCTACGGTCCTTCGACGCGAGGGCGGTGCGGAACGTTCGCGGCTAGCGGGCCGCCGTCCGGAAGGTACGGCGGTACGCCTGCGGTGAGACGCCGATCGCGGCGTGCAGGTGCTGGCGCAGCGAGGCGCCGGTCGCGAAGCCGACCTGTCCGGCGATCTGGTCGACGGACAGGTCGCTCGACTCCAGCAGCTGCCGGGCGCGGGCGACCCGCTGCTGGACGATCCAGCGGCCGGGGCTGAGGCCCACCTCGTCGTTGAAGCGGCGGGCGAAGGTCCGCAGGCTCATCCGGGCGTGGCCGGCGAGGTCGGCCAGCGTGAGGTTCTCGTCCAGGCGCTCCAGGGCCCAGGCGCGGGTGGCGGCCGTGTCGGCGGCGCCGCTGTCCGGGACCGGCTGCTCGATGTACTGGGCCTGGCCGCCGTCCCGGAACGGGGGTACGACACAGCGGCGGGCCACGGCGTTGGCCAGCTCGCTGCCGTGGTCGGTGCGGACGATGTGCAGACAGATGTCGACACCGGAGGCGGCGCCGGCCGAGGTGAGGACGCGGCCGTCGTCGACGAAGAGGACGTCGGGGTCGAGCTCGACCTGTGGGTAGCGCTGCCGGAACGCGTCGGTCAGCTGCCAGTGCGTGGTGGCCCGGCGGCCGTCGAGCAGGCCCGCCGCCGCGAGGACGAACGCGGCCGTGCAGATGGAGACGATCCGGGCGTCCGGGCGGATGCGGGCGAGCGCGGCGGCGACCTCGGCCGGCAGTTCGGCGGGGATCCGCGTGGGCGTCATGGAGGTGACCACCACCGTGCCGGCCGTGGCGAGGACCTCGGGCCCGTGCTCCACGCCGATCGTGAAGTCGGCGCAGGTGCGCACCGGTTGGCCGTCGACGCTGCACGTCATCACCTCGTACCGGCCGTCGGCAGCGCCGAAGATGCGGCTGGGGATGCCCAGCTCGAAGGGGTACACGCCGTCCAGGGCCAGCACCACGACCCGTTCCACCTGCCGTTCACCACTCATGGCACGATCTTATCGAAGGTTGGCAATCGTGCCATTTCCTTGTGGGGCGGCGCCCGGCAGGCTGGTTCACCATGAGCACTGTGAACACGATGCGAGCCATCAGCCAGGACGTCCTGGGCGGTCCCGAGGTCCTGAAGGTGGTTGAAGTTCCGCGCCCCGAACCGCGGGCGAACGAGGTGCTGGTCCGCGTCCGCGCGGCCGGCGTCAATCCGACCGACTGGAAGCACCGCGCGACCGGCGGATTCCTGGGCGAGCCGCCCTTCGTCCTGGGCTGGGACGTCTCCGGCGTGGTGGAGGCGGTCGGCGTCGGCGTCGCCCGCTTCCGGCCCGGCGACGAGGTCTTCGGCATGCTGGCCTACCCGTGGGGCCACGGCTCGCACGCCGAGTACGTGAGCGCCCCGGCGCGCTGGTTCGCGCACAAGCCGGCCTCCGTCGACCACACGGAGGCGGGCGCGCTGCCCCTGGTCTCCCTCACCGCCTGGCAGGCCCTGGTCGAGTACGCCGGTGTGCAGACGGGGCAGCGTGTGCTGGTCCATGCCGCCGCGGGCGGGGTCGGGCATGTGGCCGTGCAGATCGCCAAGGCGCGCGGCGCGTATGTGATCGGCACCGCGAGCGCGGGCAAGCACGAGTTCCTGCGCGGGATCGGCGTGGACGAGACGGTCGACTACCGGGAGACGGACTTCGCCGAGGCCGTCAAGGACGTCGACGTCGTCCTGGACACGATCGGCGGCGAGACGTCCACGCGCTCGCTGCGGGTGCTGCGCCCGGGCGGGATCGCGGTGTCGATCCTCCCGGTCGGCGGGAGCGAGTTCCACGAGGAGGCCGAGCGGCTCGGCGTCCGCTCGCTGCGGATGCTCGTGGACGCCTCGCACTCCGGTATGACGGCGATCGCGGAGCTGGTGGAGGCGGGGAAGCTGCGCCCCGCGATCGCCGGCACCTTCCCGCTGGCCGATGCCGCCGAGGCACACAGGCTCGGCGACACCGGCCGGACCACGGGGAAGCTGGTCCTGACGGTCGGCTGACTCAGAACGTCAGCACGGGCTTGATGGCCTTGCCCGCGCCCATGTCCCGCACCGCCTGGTCGATGTCCGCGAACGGATAGGTGCTGATCAGGCGGTGCAGCGGCAGCCTTCCCTCCTTCACCAGCCGCACGAGGGACGGGATGAAGGACTGCGTCTCGGCGTCGCCCAGGGTGAGCCCGACGATCTGCTTGCCGCCGAGCAACCCGTTGACGTCCAGGGCGACTTCGGTGCCGAACGGCGGTGCCCCTACGACGACCAGGGTGCCGCGGGCGGCGAGCGCGTCGACGCCCTGGCGCAGCACGGCGACGCTGCCGGTGGTCTCGACGATGCCGTCAGCGCCCTGGCCGTCGGTGATCCCGACGAGCGCCTCGCCGAGGTCGGCCTCGCCGACGTTGACGGTGTGGGTGGCGCCCAACTCCTTTGCCAGGGAGAGGCGTTCGGCCACCTTGTCGACGGCGACGATCCGGGTGGCGGGGGTGAGCGCGGCGGCCATGACGGCGGAGAGGCCGACGGCTCCGGCGCCGAGGACGACGATCGTGCCGCCGGTGACCGGCTTCAGCACGTTCCAGACGGCGCCGACCCCGGTCTGCACTCCGCAGCCCAGCGGAGCGATGGACTCCAGCGGTACGTCCGCGTCGACCTTGACGAGGCTGCGCTCGTCGACCAGCGCCCGCTCGGCGAAGGAGGACTGGCCGAAGAAGTGCCCGCCGAGCGGCTCCCCGTCCCGGCTGACGGTGCTGCTGCCGTCGGCGCGGCGGCCGCCGATGAGGTTCAGCGGCAGCCAGGTGGCGCAGTAGGCCGGGTGACCGCCGTTGCAGTTGCGGCACTCGCCGCACGAGGTGAACGACAGCACGACGTGGTCGCCGGGCGCGACACCGGTGACGGCCGGGCCGACGACCTCGACGACGCCCGCGCCCTCGTGGCCGAGGACTCCCGGCAGCGGGAAGGGCAGGCCGCCGCCGGCGACCCCGAGGTCGGTGTGACACAGGCCGACGGCCACCATGCGGACGACCGCCTCGTGCGGCCCCGGCTCGTCGAGCTCGACGTCGGCGAGGGTGAAGGGCGCTCCGCCGGACTCGACGACCGCGGCGCGGGTGGGGATGGACATCGTACGAACTCCCTTGGTTCTCGGGCGTGTTCAGCCGGAGCGAGCCGGATTCGGCCGGGTTCAGTCGAGCGAGACGACGACGGACTTGACCTTGGTGTAGGCGGCGAGGGCCTCGGGGCCGTACTCGCGGCCGAAGCCGGAGTCCTTGACGCCGCCGAAGGGGACCGCGGGATCGAGCATGGCCCAGTCGTTGATCCAGACGATGCCGGCCTGGAGGCGGTCGGCGATCCGGTGGGCGCGGGCGAGGTTCTGCGTCTGGATGCCCGAAGCCAGGCCGTACGGCGTGGAGTTGGCGAGCTCGATCGCCTCGTCCTCGGTGTCGAAGGGCTGCACGGTCAGGACCGGGCCGAAGATCTCCTCCTGGACGACCCGGGCGTCGTTGGACAGGTCGGCGATCACGGTGGGCGTGTAGTAGTAGCCGCCGTCGAGGTCGAGGCGCTCGCCGCCGCAGACGATGCGGCCGCCCTCCTTGCGGGCGAGGTCGACGTACTCCTCGACCTTCTTCAGGTGCTTCTCCCCCGCCATCGGGCCCACGACGGTCTCGGGGTTGCGCGGGTCGCCGACCGGGACACCGGGGACGGCGTCGCCGAGGATGCCGAGGAGAGTGCTGTAGACCGGGCGGGCCACCAGCAGGCGCGGGCCGCCCATGCAGAACTGGCCGGTGTTGAAGACGAAGGCCTTGATGATCGCGCCGACGGCCTTCTCCAGGTCGGCGTCCTCGAAGACGATGTGGGCCGCGTTGCCGCCGAGCTCCATGGTGACCGGCTTGAGGGCTTCCCCGGCGGTGGCGGCGACGTGGCGGCCGATCGCGGTGGAGCCGGTGAAGGCGACCTTGTCGATGCCCCGGTGGCGCAGCAGGGCCTCGCCGGCGACCGGGCCGCTGCCGGTGACGACGTTGACGACGCCGTCCGGGACGCCCGCCTCCTGGAGCAGCCTGGCCATGTAGAGGGCGCTGAGCGGAGTCTCGTCGGCGGGCTTGTGGACGACGGTGTTGCCGGCCGCGAGCGCCGGGCCGATCTTCGAACCCGCCAGGATCAGCGGGAAGTTGAAGGGCGTGATCGCGGCGACCACGCCGATCGCCTCGCGCTTGGTGTAGGCGAGGGCGTTCATGGGGGTGTCGCGGATCGCGCCGTCCAGGGAGTAGGCGAGGGCGGCGAAGTGCTCGTAGTCGTTGGCCGCGTTCGCGATGTCGACGGCGTGACAGAGCGAGATGGGCTTGCCGACGTCCAGGCTCTCCAGGTGGGCCAGCTCGTCGGCGTTCTCGCGGATCAGCTCGGCGACCCGGTGCAGGATCCGGCCGCGCTCCCGGCCGCTCAGCCCCGACCACGTGCCGCTGTCGAAGGCCTCCCGGGCGGCGCGCACGGCCGCGTCCACGTCGGCGGCGCCCGCCTCCGCGACGGTGGTGACGACCGCGCCCCGGGACGGGTCGACCACCTCGGTGCGCGCTCCGTCGGCGGCATCGCGCCACTGGCCCCCGATGAACAGCCGTCCGGGTTCGATCTCGAAGGTGGTCATCACCGCTCCTCAGCCTCTTCGCCAAGATTTCAACCAACAGGATTCCTGTTGGTTCGCAGTTTCATTACAGACAGGTTTCCTGTCAATGCTCTACGCTGAACTCATGCTCGATTCCCAGGCGACCAAGACATCTCCGTCCCTGCTCTACATGGTGAAGCAAGTGGAGCTCGTGGTGCGATCGCACCTGGACGAGCTGGTCCGGCCCTCCGGGATCACCGCGCTGCAGTACACCGCGCTCACCGTCCTGGAGCGGCACGACGGACTGTCGGCCGCGCAGCTGGCGCGGGACTCGTTCGTCACCGCGCAGTCCATCGCCGACCTGGTGCGGTCCCTGGAGAACCGGGGGCTGGTGCGCCGGGAGCGCAATCCGCAGAGCCGGCGCGAGCTGCTGATCCTGCTGACCGAAGCCGGGCGGGAGCTGCTCGGGCAGTGCGCGGGGCCGGTGCGGGAGCTGGAGGAGCGGATGGTGAGCGACCTCACGGCCCACCAGACCGAGCAGTTCCGCCAGGCGCTGTCCAAGGCCTGGCACGCCCTGTCGTAGTCCGGCCACGCCAGTCGCAGGAACCCTCCGTCGCAATTCGAAGACATATGTCAATCGAACATGCTCAAATTCACTCGATCGAGGGTAACTTGCAGGGCGGGGAACGGTTTTGCGCTCACTCGGGACCCGGGGGACAGGCCTGCGCTCATACGCTCGCTTCAACGACGTCACCCGGGCCCCCGGTGACCTGCAACACCGCAGCGGACGGAGCAGGTTGGAGGCGATGTCGTCGTGGAGCAGGAGCCTGCGCCGCTCACCCGGCATCTGCGCGTCCACCGCGACCGGGGACACACGGTGCTGGAGTTCCGGGGCGAGATCGACATCGCCGCGGCGGTGGAGATCGCGCCGTATCTGGACCGGGTGACCGCGCACCCCGAGGTCCGGCTGGTGATCGACCTGCGGCGGGTGGACTTCTTCGACTGCTCCGGGCTGCGCCTGCTCTACCGGGCCCGGCGCCGGGTCCTCGACCAGGACGGGGAGCTGCGGCTCGTGTGCACGCATCCGCTCACCCTGCGCATCATGCGGGTCACCGGCCTGGCCAAGCTGCTGCCCGCGCACGCGAACCTGGACGCGGCCCTGGGCCAGCCCGAGGCCACGTCCGGCTCGTTATGACCGTCCGCTGACGGCCGCTACTTGAGGATCTTCGTCACCTGCCCGGCGCCCACCGTCCGGCCGCCCTCGCGGATCGCGAACTTCAGGCCCTCCTCCATCGCGATGGGCTGGATCAGCACGACGTTGATGCTGGTGTTGTCGCCCGGCATGACCATCTCGGTGCCCTTGGGGAGCGTCACCACGCCCGTCACGTCCGTCGTACGGAAGTAGAACTGCGGACGGTAGTTCTCGAAGAACGGCGTGTGCCGGCCGCCCTCGTCCTTCGACAGGATGTACGCCTGCCCCTCGAACTCCGTGTGCGGGGTGACCGTGCCGGGCTTGATGACGACCTGCCCGCGCTCCACGTCCTCACGCTTGACGCCCCGCAGCAGGAGACCGACGTTCTCCCCGGCCCGGCCCTCGTCGAGCAGCTTGCGGAACATCTCGATGCCGGTGACCGTCGTCCTCGTCTTCTGCTCGTGGATGCCGATGATCTCGACCTCGTTGTTGACGTGCAGCACCCCGCGCTCGATCCGGCCGGTGACGACGGTGCCGCGGCCGGTGATGGTGAAGACGTCCTCGATGGGCATGAGGAACGGTTTGTCCACGTCACGCTGCGGTTCCGGGACCGCCGTGTCGACCGCCTCCAGCAGGTCGAGCACCGACTGGGTCCACTGCGGGTCGCCCTCCAGGGCCTTGAGCGCGGAGACCTTGACGACCGGCACGTCGTCGCCGGGGAACTCGTACTCGGTCAGCAGCTCGCGCACCTCCAGCTCCACGAGCTCCAGGATCTCCTCGTCGTCCACCATGTCGGTCTTGTTGAGGGCGACGACGATGTACGGCACGCCGACCTGCCGGGCCAGCAGCACGTGTTCCTTGGTCTGCGGCATCGGCCCGTCCGTGGCCGCGACGACCAGGATCGCGCCGTCCATCTGGGCCGCGCCGGTGATCATGTTCTTGATGTAGTCGGCGTGCCCGGGGCAGTCGACGTGCGCGTAGTGCCGGTGCTCGGTCTGGTACTCGACGTGGGCGATCGAGATCGTGATGCCGCGCTGCCGTTCCTCGGGAGCCTTGTCGATCTGGTCGAAGGGCGTGAACGGGTTCAGGTCGGGAAACCTGTCGTGCAGCACCTTCGTGATGGCCGCGGTGAGCGTCGTCTTGCCATGGTCGATGTGACCGATGGTGCCGATGTTCACATGCGGCTTGGTCCGCTCGAACTTCGCCTTCGCCACTGCAACCCCTCCTGAGCATCCGGTTGATGCCAGCGTTGCTCCGCTACCTCATGTCTATTCGCTTCGCGGCGCGTCGAACAGGGCGCTGACCGACTCACCGTTGTGAATGCGGCGCACGGCTTCCGCCAGGGCCGGGGCGACGGTCAGGATCCGCAGCTTCTCGGTCCGCTCCTCCTCCGGGACCGGCACGGTGTTGGTGCACACGATCTCCAGTACGTCGGGCTGCTCGCCGATCCGCTTGAGCGCCCCGTCCGCGAACAGGCCGTGCGTGCAGGCCACTCGGATCGAGCGCGGGCCCAACTCCCGCAGCCTGTCGAGGAGTTCGAGGACGGTACTGCCCTTGGCGATCTCGTCGTCCAGCACGATCACGTCCCGGTCGGTCACCTCGCCGATCACCGAGCTGATGGAGACCCGGTCGTCCGCGTACCGCTGCTTGGCGCCTGCGGCCACCTGGGCGCCGACCATCCGCGCGAACGCGGCCGCCTCCTTGGCGTTGCCCAGGTCCGGGGAGACGACGGTCGTACGGGACAGGTCGTACCGGCGGAAGTGGGCGGCCAGTTCACGCCGGGCGTGCAGATGGTCGACCGGCACCGAGAAGAAGCCGTGCACCTGGGGCGAGTGCAGGGTCATGGCCAGGACGCGGCTCGCCCCGGCCGCCACCATCAGGTCGGCGACGAGCCGGCCGCCCAGCGAGATACGGGGCGCGTCCTTCTTGTCGGAGCGGGCGTAGGAGTAGTGCGGCATGACGACGGAGATCCGGGCCGCCGACGCCCCGCGGGCCGCGTCGCACATCAGCAGCAGCTCCACCAGGTGCTCCTGGACCGGCTTGACCAGCGGCTGGATCAGGAAGACGTCCCGCTCCCGGCAGTTGGCCTGGAGCTGCACCTCCAGACAGTCGTTGGCGAAGCGGCTGACCCGGGTGGGGCTGAGCGGTACGCCGAGGTGCGCGCAGACCTCGGCGGCCAGCTCGGGGTGGGCACTGCCGCTGAACACGGAGATGTCTCGCACGGTCGCTCCTCGCATGGTCATGACCGGGGGCCTCCCGCCGTGGCCGCCGTAATTCGCTTGCGCCGGGCCACCGCCGGCACGCCATCATGGCGCCGTCCGTGTTCCCTCACGTCAGGATCCCTCGCATGCGCCGACTCCTCGGAATCCCCCAGCCCTTCCACAGGCCCACGGTTCTCGAGGACGCGACCCCGTATGCACACCCTGAACATCGGAATTCTGGCCCACGTCGACGCCGGTAAGACCAGCCTCACCGAGCGGCTGCTGTTCGACCACGGCGCGATCGACCGGCTCGGCAGCGTCGACGCCGGTGACACCCGCACGGACGACGGCGAGATCGAGCGCCGGCGCGGCATCACCATCCGCTCCGCGGTGGCCGCCTTCACCGTCGGCGACACCCAGGTCAACCTGATCGACACCCCCGGGCACTCCGACTTCATCGCCGAGGTCGAGCGCGCCCTGGAGGTCCTGGACGGCGCGGTGCTGCTGCTCTCCGCCGTGGAGGGCGTCCAGGCGCAGACCCGCGTGCTGATGCGGACGCTGCGCAGGCTGCGGCTGCCCACGCTGGTGTTCGTCAACAAAATCGACCGAGCCGGCGCCCGATCGGGTGAACTGCTCACCGACATCCGCCGCAGACTGACTCCGTACGTCGCCCCGCTCGTGGAGGTGACGGGCATCGGGACCGCCGGCGCTCGCGTGACGCCCTGTCCGCCCGGGGACCCCTTGCTGGCCGAGGCGCTCGCCGAGGTCGACGCGGACGTCCTCGCGGCGGTCGTGGACGGCCCCGCACCCACCCCGGACGACCTGCGCAAGGCCCTGGCCGCACGCACCGCCGACGGCAGCTTCCACCCGCTCTACTTCGGCTCGGCGCTCGGCGGCCAGGGCGTCGCCGAACTCATCCAGGGAGTCGTCCGGCTGATCCCGCCGGCCCCCGCGACCGCGGGCACCGAACCGCGCGGCACGGTGTTCGCGGTACGTCCGGGACCGGGCGGCGAGCGGACGGCGTATCTGCGGTTGTACGAGGGTGAGGTGACGCCTCGTCAGCGGCTGACACTGCTGCGGCGCGAGGCCGACGGCCGGACCACCGAGGTCCCCGGGCGGGCCAACCGCCTTGATGTCATCGGCCGTTCCGGGCCGCTCACGGCCGGGAACATCGCGGCGATCACCGGCCTGTCCGGTGTCCGCGTGGGTGACCGGCTCGGCGAACTCGGCGACCGTGCCCCGCAGTTCGCGCCGCCGACGCTGGAGACCCTCGCGCGGGCCCGCCGCCCCGAGCAGTCGGCGCACCTGCGCACGGCCCTCCTCGCCCTCGCCGACCAGGACCCGCTGATCCACGCCCGGCCCGCGGCCGAAGGCGCCACCGCGCTGCTCCTGTACGGCGAGGTCCAGTTGGAGGTGCTCGCGGCGACGCTCGTCCAGGACTTCGGCGTCGAGGCCGACTTCGGGCCGGGCCGGGTCCGCTTCCTGGAGCGGCCGCGCGGCGTCGGCGAGGCCTCGGCGGAGATGCCGTGGCACCTCGGCACCCGCTACTGGGCGACCATCGGGCTGCGCGTCGAGCCGGGACCGCACGGCTCTGGCGCGGTGTTCACGTACGAGACGGAACTCGGCGCACTCCCCCGCGCCTTCCACCAGGCCATCGAGGACACCGTGCACCCGACCATGCTCAGCGGGCTGACCGGCGCGCCGGTGACGGACTACCGGGTCACGCTGATCCGGTCCGGCTTCTGTGCCCCGATCAGTACGGCGGCCGACTTCCGCGGCCTCACCCCGGTCGTGCTGCGCCGGGCCCTGGAGGCGGCCGGTACCAGGCTCTACGAGCCGTATCACGCCTTCGAGACCGAGGTCCCGCTCGACGCGCTGGCCCCCGTGACGGCCCAACTCGCCTCGTGCGGCACCGAGTTCACCGGTACCACGGGCGGGTCGGCCTCCTGGGTGATCACCGGGGAGCTGCCGGCCCGCCGGGTGCGGGAGGTGGAGCTGCGTCTGCCGGGGCTCACGCACGGCGAGGGGGTGTGGTGGTCGCGGCCCTCGGGCGACCGGGAACTGCGGCCGCACTAGGGGTTGTTCACCAGGACACCGGCAGCCGGCGTGGGCTGCGGGTCATCTGGCCCTCCCGCCACTCGATCGTCTCGGCCGTGAACTCGGCGCGCAGGCCCGGGAAGCGGGCGGCGAGGCGGTGCAGGGCCAGGCCGAGTTCCAGGCGGGCGAGCCAGGCGCCGAGGCAGTGGTGCGGGCCGGCGCCGAAGATCACGCTGGGCGAGGTGAGCGGTGTGAAGAGGTCGGGCGGCCCCGGCGGGAAGACGTCGGGGTCGCGGCTCGCGGAGACGGTCTGCACGGCGACCACACCGCCCGCCGGGATCGTCACACCGCCCAAGTCGGTGTCCTCCACGGCCCGGCGGATCAGGCCGGGCAGCACCCGCCCCTCGCTCAGCGGGACGGCCCGCAGCAGCTGTTCGGCCGCGGTGGCCGCCGCGTCCTCGTCCTCGGCGAGCCCCGCCCAAGCGTCCTGCCGGTCGGTGAGCAGGTAGACGACGATGTTCCCGAGGGCCGTCATGGTGGTCTCGTGTCCGGCCACGACCAGCCCGCACACCAGCTGCCGTTCGTCGATCCCGAGCCCGTCACCCGCCGCCACGAGGCTGCTGACCAGGTCGTCGCCGGGTGACTTCCGCCGCTCGTCGATCAGCTGGGCGCCGAACGCCCCGAACTCGGTCATCGCGGCCACGACTTCCTCACGCGTGTGCGCGCCTCCCGAGAGCGCGTGGTCGGCCCAGTGGCGGATGCGCTCGCGGTCCAGGTCGTCGAGCCCCATCAGCCGGCAGATCACCGAGACGGGCAGCGGCCGGGTGAACCCCTCGATGATGTCGGCGGGTCGGTCCCGCGCGGCGAAGTCGTCGAGCAGCGCGTCGACGACCGAGGCCACCCAGGGCCGCCAGCGCGAGATCGCCCGGGGCGTGAACGCCCGCTGCACGGTCCCGCGCAGCCGCTGGTGCGGCTCGCCGTCCAGGTTGACCATCCCGTTCGGATCGTCCAGCAGATTCGGTACGACGAGCAGCGGCGGGGCGTCCGGTGCGTGCAGCGAACTGCGGTCGAAGCGCGGGTCCATGAGCACCTGACGTACGTCCGCGTACCGGGTCACCAGCCACACAGGGGTGCCGGTGGCGAGGGTGGCGGGCCGGGGCGGGGCCGCCTCGGGGAGGTCGACGCGGTGCATGGGACACAGGGGCCGGGACGTGCTGTCTGTACTCATCCGGGACTCCAGACGTGCCGGTACGGACAGGTCCTCCACGCTAGTGCGCCCCGCATGCCTCGACCAAGGGCGGCGTTCGGCCAACGCGGCGGTCTGCCAAGGGCTTTGGCGGGCATTCGTTGAAGTAGTCAGGAAGGAGGACCGTCGCCATGACGACTCCCATCAGGCGCGTGTCCAGGCGCATGCCCGGCTGGGCGAAGGTGGTCGCCGCCGTCGTGCTGGTGATCGCGGTGTTCTTCGCCGGGATCCGGCTGGCCGTGCTGCCGGGCCTCAAGGACCTGTTCGGCACGGAGACGCACGACCGCTCGGGACCCGCACTGCTCCAGTCCATCCAGGACATGAGCCGTTACGACGCCGCCTCCGGCAACTTCCAGGTCGTCGTGGACCTGGAGAAGGACACCAAGTACCTGCCCGACGCGATCCGCGGCTCCCGCGTCCTGTACGTCGGGGCGGGCACCGTGGACGCGTACGTCGACCTCGGCAAGGTCGCCAAGGACGACGTGACGGTCAACGGCGACCGCACGTCGGCGACCCTCCGGCTGCCGCACGCAGCCCTCGGCAAGCCGGCCCTCGACCCGGACCGCTCCTACGCCGTCTCCAAGCAGCGCGGTCTCCTCGACCGCCTCGGCGACTTCTTCTCGGACAACCCCAACAGCGAGCAGGCCGTGCAGAAGCTCGCCGTGAAGCACATCGGCGAGGCGGCCAAGGACAGCGGTCTGACCAAGCGGGCCGAGACCAACACCACGGACATGCTGGAGGGCCTGCTGCACTCCCTCGGCTTCAAGGAGGTGCACGTCTCCTACCAGAGCTGATCAGGCGCCCATGATCCCCGGCAGCGCCAGCGCGCCGAGCAGCACGGCACCGGCCAGCAGCCAGGCCACGTAGTCCCCCACGTGCCCGGACTGCAGGTGCCGCAGCCGCGAGGCGCGGTAGGCGCCGGCGAGGAGCTTCGGCCGGACCACGGCGAGGGCCGCGAGGCCCACGGCCAGCACGGTCGAGGCGAGTCCCAGCAGCACACCGGCCGGTGTCCAGTGCGGGTCCGAGACCACGACCCCACCGGACCCGGCCTCGCTCATGGCGTGCCCGACCACGGCGGCGAAGCCGGGGACGACACCGACGGCGAGCGCCGCGGCGAGCAGCAGCGCGGGCACCGCCGTCATGGTGTCCGGGACCCGGCCGAGGCGGTGCCCGGTCTCGGGCTGCTCGCCGGAGCCGGTCGTCTCGTACTCCGAGTCCGCCGCGGGCCTGGGGCCGAGGCCGAAGAAGACCCGCGCGGTCACGCGCAGCACGGCGGCGCCGGTCAGGGCGCTCGCGGCGACGTACAGCACGGTGAGCGGGGCGCCCACTGCCTCCTCGGTGACGGCCTTGCCGAGCCCGGTGCCGAAGGGCGGCAGCCCGGCGAGCCCGAGGCCCCCGAGGCCGTACAGTACGGCGACGCCGCGCAGCCGCCGGGCGCGTCCGTGCAGGGTGTACTCGTCGACGCTGCCGAAGCGGTCGAGCAGGATGCCGGTGCAGGCGAACAGGGCGGCCTTCACTCCGGCGTGGCCGAGGACGTACAGCGCGACCCCGTCGTCGCCCTCCGGCGTCAGCACCCCGATGCCGATCAGGAACAGGCCCGTGTGGGCGACGGTGGAGAAGGCCAGCTGCCGTTTGATGTGCCGCTGGAACCAGCACATCACGGCGCCGATCACCGCCGTGAGCGCGCCGAGCACCACGAGCGCCCGTTGCAGGTCGGCGGCCGGTACCCCGCCGGGCCCGGAGAACACGGTGGCGTACACCCGCCAGACGCCGTAGACGCCGAGTTCGACCATGACGCCCGACAGCAGCATGCACACCGGGGTGGGGGCCACCGCGTGGGCGTCGGGCAGCCAGAAGTGGAAGGGCACGGCGGCGGCCTTGACCAGCAGACCGGTCACGACCAGCACGAAGGCCGCGAGGGTGAGCGCGTCGGGCCCGCCGTGCCCGTCCAGTCCCCGCCCGATCTGGGTCATGGACAGCTCGCCGGTGCGGGCGTACAGCAGGCCGATGCCCATGAGCATGGCGTACGCGCCCAGCGAGTTGACCACCCCGAAGGTCAGGGCGCCCTGCACGGCCCTGGCCTCCTCGACCCGGGTGCCGGTCAGCGCGTAGGCGACGACGCTCATCAGCTCGAACCACACGAACGCGTTGAACAGGTCCCCGGCCAGCGAGAAGCCGCACATGGCGCCCTGGAAGACCAGCATCAGCGCGGGGAAGGAGCCCGCGTGGCGGCGGGGTGGCTCGTCGAAGTAGTGCCAGGAGTACGCCAGTGCCGCGAGCGTGAGCAGTGAGGCGAGCGCGGCCATGCCGAGGCCGGGCCCGTCCCCGGTCAGGACGATGCCGACGCTCTCGCCGTTCCGGGGCGTCCAGCCGCCGACCCATTCGGTCATGGGCGGCGAGGAGTCGAGGAGCAGGACGATCGCCAGCCCGGCCGTACCGGCGGACACGGCGCAGCCCACGGACTCGGCGACGGCCCTGGGCATACGGCGGCCGGCGGCGACCAGGAGGGCGGCGCCGAGCAGGGGCACGGCGACCAGGAGGGGCAGCAGGTCGTTCATCAGCCGCGCAGCTCGGAGAGTTCGTCGGGGTCGACGGTGTCGTGGCGTTTGGAGATCTGGACGACGAGGGCGAGCAGCAGGGCGGTGACGGTGGCGCCCACGACGACGTCGGTGAGGGTCAGCGCCTGGACGACCGGGTCGACGACCGGCCGGGAGCCGGGCTTGATGTCGGAGTACACGGGCGCGGTGGCCTTGTCGCGGTAACCGACGGCGAGGAGCAGCACATAGGTGCCGGCCTGGCAGACGGACAGACAGCCGACGGCGTGGATGAGGTTGCGGCTGGTGGCGAGGCCGTAGCAGCCGACCAGGAAGACCCACCCGGCGATCAGGTACGGCAGTACGTCCATCACGGCGCTCACGACCCGCCCTCCCCCTCGATCTCGACGGCCTGGTCCAGGAAGCGGGCGAGCAGCACGACGACCGCGCAGGCGACCTCCATGCCGATGGCCGCGTTGAGGAGCGGAACGGTGCCGCCGGAGGACAGGGTGTTGAAGGTGCCGTACGGCAGGAAGGTGTTGGCGAGGAAGGCGCTGGAGCCGATGAGGCCCGCGAGGCCGGTGACGAGGTAGGCGGAGGCGGCGAGCGCGTCGCCGACCTCGTAGCGGCCGACCGGGCGGACGCGTTCGAGGGCGCGGTAGTCGGCGCCGAGGTAGAGCAGGTGGAGGGCGGTCGCGGCGACGACGCCGCCCTGGAAGCCGCCGCCGGGGCTGAGCTGGCCGTGCGCGACGACGTACAGGCCGCTGACCAGGGCGACGGGCAGGACGATCAGGGCGTAGCGGCGCACCGGCAGGGCCACCTCGGCGGGTTCGGGGCGGGCGCGGTGTTCGTCGCGGGTCTGCCGCAGCAGCACCACGCAGCCCAGCACGGCGGCGAACAGGATGGTCATCTCGCCGAGGGTGTCGAAGGCGCGCTGGTCGAAGTTGACGGAAGAGATGGTGTTGGCGGTGTGCCGGGCGAGGGAGGCGCGCACCGCCCGGTCGCCGTACGGGTGGTGGTCGCCGCCGAAGGCCGGCAACTTGAGGCAGGCGGCGGCGAGCAGGACGGCGAGGCCGGCGGCGCCCGCCAGCAGGAGCCACAGCCGGGCGCGCCGGGTCATCGTCCGCGTCCCTTCTCCTGTCCGCGTCGCCTGACCTTGCGGACGGTCAGCATCAGCAGCAGGGGGGTCAGCGCGGAGCCCACGGCCAGCTGCGACAGGCCGACGTCGGGTGCCTGCAGGACGGTGAACAGGACGGCGAGGACGACGCCGAGCACGGAGAGGACGAGGGCCTGGCGGACCGGGTCGCGGGTCGCCACCGCCACGGTCGCGGATGCCGCGACGAGCAGCAGCGCGACCACGATCACCGCGTCAGCCACGGCGGACCCCCCGGAAACCGCCGGACAGCGCACGGGAGGCGACCACGTTCCCGCCGATCAGCAGCGCCCCGATCACCAGCAGCTTGACCATGGCCCGGCTCGGCCCGGTCGCCACGCACAGCGCGATCACCGTCACCGCGCCGAGGCCGGCGACCGCCCAGGTCAGCCCCCCAGGCACGCGGCGGGTCCTCGGCCAGCTCGTCGGCGAGCAGCCGCGCGAAGACCAGCGTGCCGACGGGGCCGAGCAGGGCCAGGACCAGGCCGAGGTCGACGTAGGACGGGCGGCCGTAGGCCTGGGAGAGCAGGAGCAGGCCGGGGCAGGCGAGGGCGGTGGAGAGGTTCTGGGCGACGACCCGGCGGCGCAGCGGCCCGGTGGCCACGCCCCACAGGGCGGTCCCCAGGCCGCCGGCGAGGCCGACGGTCGCGGCGGGCGTCCAGCCGTTCACGGTCCGCTCACCGCCCGGCGCGCGGACCGTGCCGCGAGGGCGCCGAGGCCCGCGGCGGCCGCGCCGACCACGCGCTCCAGCGTGTCCACGGTGCTGATGAGCACCAGCCACAGCAGGGCGAAACCCGCCCACCAGGCCGCCAGCTCGGCGGCGGCGAGAAACGTCGTACGCGGGCTCATGCGCCCGGAGTGCCCCTGTGGCGGGAAGGGAAACGCACAGCCGTGTCGTCCGGATCCGGCGGTACGGCTGCATCCTCCGGGGCACAGCGGGTAACCGCCTTAGAACGCAGGTAAGTTGAAGACTGGAGGACCTGATGGCCCGGGCAGCCTTGAACCCACGTTCAGCGATACGCCTGCGTACGACCAAGTCGGGGAAGGACGACCCGAAGAACGCCAAGTCCCCGAAGAACGACAAGGCCGGCAAGCCCTCGAAGGGCAAGAAGGCCGAGAAGCCGCCGAAGGGCGGCAAGGCCGCGCGCGCGTCGCGACCGCCCCGCACCGAGCGGTCCGTCATGCCCTGGCCACTGCGGGTGCTGGCGATGCTGTGCGCCTTCGGCTTCATGGTGGCGTTCGCCGTGGTGCTGGCCAAGCTGACCCTGGAGCCCTCCCCCGCCTCGGTGTCCATGGCGCACACCAACCTGCATCCGGGGAGCACGCTGCACACCTATCTGGACCAGCCGGCGCTGCGGGACGCGGTGAAGCAGATAGGCGGCAACGTGCTGCTGGGCGTTCCGTTCGGCATCCTCGTCCCGGTGGTCGCGCCGCGGGCCCGTGGGCTGCTGCGGGTGCTGCTGCTGACGGCCGTGGTCATGCTGCTGGTGGAGTTCGCACAAGGGGCCCTGGTCGAGGGGCGCGCGTTCGACATCGACGACGTCATCCTCAACACGGCCGGTGCGCTGATCGGCTACGTCCTGCTGGGGCGGCGGCTGGGCCGGGCGGTGCACGCGCGCGAGCGGCTGCCGCGCCGGACCACCAAGCAGACCAAGCAGACCAAGGGCGCATAGCCGGACAGCTTCAACTGCTGGTCCGTACCAAGGTATTGACGCTCCCCTTATCTCACTCCTTAAATCAAGAGGCGACGCCTTCACCCCCCACCCCGGGCGGGGGGCCCGCGGGCCCGCCCCCCCCCGGGGAGAGCAGGCGGGGGGGCCCCCACC
>NZ_JBEYUY010000048.1:0-47465 GCF_040643775.1 Streptomyces sp. NPDC047081
GACAAGCTCAACATCATGGGCCTGTCCTCGCCGGACTCCGCGATCCTGTCGGCGGTCATCTTCAACGCGCTGATCATCATCGCGCTGGTGCCGCTGTCCCTGAAGGGCGTGCAGTACCGGCCGGTGAGCGCCGACAAGTTGCTGCGGCGCAACCTCACGATCTACGGCATCGGCGGGCTGATCGCACCCTTCATCGGCATCAAGATCATCGACCTGCTCATCTCCCTCATCCCCGGGATCGGCTGACGGCCATGAACAACTCCGTAACGAACACAGCCCGGTTGCTCTGGGCGGGCCTGCGGGCGCTGCTCGTGTTGACACTGGTAACAGGTGTGATCTACCCGCTGGTCGTCACAGGTGTGGCCCAGGCGCTGTTCAACAACAAGGCGAACGGCTCGGAGATCAAGTCGGAGGGCAAGGTCGTCGGTTCCTCGCTCATCGGCCAACAGGGCTACAGCCTGCACTACTTCCAGCCGCGACCCGCCGACGGACTGGGTGTGAACTCGGTCAACACGCAGTACAAACTGATCCTGTCCGGCGCCACCAACCTCTCCGCCGACAGCAAGGTGCTGGTCGAGCAGGTGGAGAAGGCCAAGGCACAGGTCGTCAAGGACAACTCGGTGCCCGGCTACACGGTCAAGGCGTCCGAGGTGCCCGCCGACGCCGTCACCTCCTCCGGTTCCGGCCTGGACCCGGACATCTCCCCGGCCTACGCCGAACTGCAGGTCCACCGGGTCGCCGCGAAGAACGGCCTGTCCGTCTCCGCGGTGGAGAAGCTGGTCAAGGACCACACCGAGGGCCGCACGCTCGGCTTCATCGGCGAACCCCGCGTCAACGTCCTCGAGTTGAACATCGCGCTCAAGGATCTCGTGGCGAAGCAGTGACGGGGTTACGCGACCCGCGCGTGAGTCGGCGGTCCGGGGGCTGTCTCCGGTCCGCCGACTCCCGCCGTCCTGAAGGCGGTTGTGTCGCGGCCGGCGCGCACGGCCCGACGCACGACATGAGAGGCACACACCCATGACCCGGGTGCTCGTGGTGGAGGACGACCCGCAGTTGGTGCGGGCCCTCGTGATCAACCTGCAGGCTCGGCGGTACGGAGTGGACGCCGCCCCCGACGGGGCCACCGCGCTGCGGCTCGCGGCGGCCCGCCAGCCGGACGTGGTCATGCTCGACCTCGGGCTGCCCGACATGGACGGCGTCGACGTGATCAGGGCGCTGCGCGGTTGGACCCGCGTGCCCGTCCTGGTCCTGTCGGCACGGCAGGCGTCCGACGAGAAGGTCGCCGCGCTGGACGCCGGCGCCGACGACTACATCACGAAGCCGTTCAGCATGGACGAGCTGCTCGCCCGGCTGCGGGCCGCGGTCCGCCGTACCGAGGAGGCACCGCTTGCCCCCGAGACGACCCGGGTCGAAACGGACGACTTCAGCATCGACCTGCTGGCGAAGAAGGTCGTCTGTGGCGGACGGGACGTGCGGCTGACCCCGACCGAGTGGCACCTGCTGGAGATCCTCGTGGTCAATCCCGGCCGGCTGATCACGCAGAAGCACCTCCTCCAGGAGGTGTGGGGCGTGTCGCAGAGCAACAAGAGCAACTACCTGCGCGTCTACATGGCCCAGCTCCGCCGCAAACTGGAGACGGACCCCGCCCACCCCCGCTATCTGATCACCGAGCCCGGCATGGGCTACCGCTTCGAGGGATGACATGGCACGCGGCAAGCTCCGGATCCACCTCGGCGCGGCACCCGGCGTCGGCAAGACCTACGCGATGCTGTCGGAGGCACACCGCCGTACCGAGCGGGGCACCGACTGCGTGGTCGCCTTCGTCGAACGCCACCATCATCGACGTCGTCTCGACCGGCGGGCCGACCAGATCGAGGTGGTCGACATGTCGCCGGAGGCCCTGCGCCGCCGTATGGCGCACGGGAACATCTACCAGCCCGACAAGGTCGACGCGGCTCTGTCGAACTGCTTCCGGCCCGGCAACCTCACCGCCCTGCGGGAGTCCCCGGAGGACATCCGCAGCCGCGACGTCGGTCTGTAGCCCGCCCCCGAACACCCGGGCGGGCCGGTCACCCCTCACCCACGCCCGGCCGGCCCGCCCGGGCCCTCCCGTGGAGCGTGCCTACACCTCGATGTGCGAGCCCATGATGACCGTGCGGTCGCGAGGCAGGCCGAAGTACTCGGCGGCGTCCGCCGTGATGTAGGAGGTGGCGATGAACAGCCGCTTGCGCCAGGGCGCCATCGTCGGTGACTTCCCGCGCCGGAGCTCGATCGTCGACAGGAAGTAGGACGCCTGGTCGAGCTGCAACGGGCCCTCGGTCTGGGCCGGGTCGAGCATCGTGAGCGTGCCGGGCACGTCCGGGGTCTCCATGTAGCCGAAGCGGGCCGTCACGTGGATGATCCCGTCGTCGGCGTAACCGAGGCTGTCGACGAGGAGTCGCTCGGCGGCCGGGACGCGGGGCACCGGCTCGGTCTCGATGGACAGGATCACGACCTGGTCGTGGCGCACGTGGTTGTGCTCGACGTTGGCCCGCATGGCCAGCGGTGCGGTCTCCTTGCCCCGGTTGAGGAAGACGGCCGTGCCGGGGGCCCGGAGCGTCGGCAGCTCACCGCTGCGGAGTTGCTCGACGAACTCGGGCAACGGCCCCTCCTCGCGGGCGCGTTCGGCGGTGACCAGGTCCCGGCCGCGCTGCCAGGTCGTCATCACGGTGAACACGGTGAGGCCGATCAGCAGCGGCAGCCACGCGCCGTGCACCAGCTTGGTGAGGTTGGCCGCCACGAACAGCAGGTCCACGAAGAGCAGCACGCTCGCGCCGATCGCGATGAGCCACGTGGGCGTGCCCCACTTGGCGCGGGCGACGTAGAAGAACAGCAGCGTGGTGATGGTGATGGTGCCGGTGACCGCCATGCCGAAGGCGAAGGCCAGCGCGGTGGAGCTGCGGAACGCGAAGACCAGGGTGAGGACCGAGACCATCAGCAGCCAGTTGATCCACGGGACGTAGATCTGACCGATCGTGGACTCGGAGGTGTGCGCGATCCGCAGCCTCGGCAGATAGCCGAGCTGGGCGGCCTGCGAGGTGACCGAGTACGCGCCGGTGATCACCGCCTGGGAGGCGATGACGGTGGCGGCCGTGGCGAGGAGCACCATCGGCCAGCGCCCCCAGTCGGGCACCAGCAGGAAGAACGGGCTGCTGATGTTGGCCGGGTCGTCGAGGATCAGCGCACCCTGGCCGAGATAGCTCAGGATGCACGCCGGGAAGACGAGGAACAGCCAGGCCCGGGTGATCGCCCGGCGGCCGAAGTGCCCCATGTCGGCGTAGAGCGCCTCGGCTCCGGTGACCGCCAGCACGACCGCGGCCAGTGCGAAGAAGGCGGTGCCGAAGTGGCCGAACACGAAGCTCAGCGCGTAACTCGGCCACAGCGCCCGCAGAATGCCCGGGTGGTCGGCGATGCCGGTGATCCCGCACGCGCCGATGGCCGTGAACCAGGCGATCATGATCGGCCCGAACACCCGGCCCACCGCCGCGGTTCCCCGGCGCTGCACCAGGAACAGCAGCACGATGATGACGGCGGTGATCGGCACGACCGCACTCTCCAGCGACGGCTCGACGACCTTGAGACCCTCGACCGCGGACAGCACCGAGATCGCCGGGGTGATCATGCTGTCGCCGAAGAACAGCGAAGCACCGAAGATGCCGAGCGCGGCGAGGACGACGGCGGCCCGCCGCCCCTGCTGTGAACTCCACCGGCGCAACAGCGTGATCAGCGCCATGATGCCGCCCTCGCCGTCGTTGTCGGCGCGCATCGCGAGCAGCACGTACGTGACCGTGACGACGACCATCACCGACCAGAACACCAGGGACACCACGCCGTACACGTTCTGGGTGCTGACCGGGACCGGGTGCGGGTCGCTCGGGTTGAACACGGTCTGGAGGGTGTAGATCGGGCTGGTCCCGATGTCGCCGAAGACCACGCCGAGGGCACCGATCACGAGCGCGAGCCGCACGGCATCGCGCGCGCCCGGGCCGTGGGTTCCCGCCGGCACCGACGTCGATCCGCCGTCCGGCGTGGCCCCTTGCCGGCGATCGGCCATGGCACTCCTCCTCCGCTCGCGCGGCCCCGCTCCGGGGCCGACGCATCACGGCGGACGATACCGATCTCCTGCACAGCTGTTCGCAGCGCATGCCCCTGCGCGTCGTCAGGCGGCTCCGCCACCCGGCCGCCACCCCAGCGCCGGCCCCAGCTTCGTGGCCATGTCCGTCAGGATCTGCACGTAGTCCTCGTGCTCGAAGGTGAACGGCAGCGCGAAGGCGACCTCGTCGACCTCGCGGAACGCGGCGTGCGCGTGCAGCCGTTCGGCGATCTCGGCCGAGGTGCCGACGAGGTCGGGCGCGAACAGGAGCCGGGCGGGGCCCTGCGGCGACGTCGTACGAGGGGTGCGCTTGGCCGCGTACTCCTCGTACCGGGCGCGCTGCTCGGGCGAGGCGGAGTCGGTCGGGATGACGACCAGGCCCTGCGAGACGCGGGCCGCGTCGCCGTCGGGGTGGGCGGTGCGGAAGGCGCGGATGTGGGACAGCTGGATCTGGGCGAAGTCGAAGTCCGGTCCTTCGGCCCCCTCGGCCTTGACCACACTGCTGGTCAGGAAGTTCATGCCGTGCTCACCGGCCCAGCGCGCCGAGCTCAGGCTGCCGCCGCCGTACCAGAGCCGCTTGCCCAGGCCGGGCGAGTGCGGCTGCACCCGGTCGGAGAACACCTCGAAGCCCTCGATCCCGCTGAAGTCGGTCGCGCTCTTGCCCCGTACGAAGTCCAGCAGCCGCCGCACCCGCTCGTACGAGAAGTCCTCGGCGTCGGCCGTGTCCGGGTAGAGCGCCTCCTTGACCTGGTCGAAGTGCATCGGCGGACCCACGCTCACGCCCGGGTTGATCCGGCCCCCGGACAGGATGTCGACCGTCGCCAGGTCCTCGGCCAGCCGCAGCGGGTTCTCCCAGCCCAGCGGGATGACCGCGGTGCCGAGCTCGATCCGGCTGGTGCGCTGCGAGGCCGCCGCCATCACCGCGACGGGGGAGGAGATGCCGTACTGCAGGTGGCGGTGGCGCAGCCACGCGCTGTCGAAGCCGAGCCGCTCGCCCAGCTCGATGATCTCCAGCGTGGACTCGTGGCCCCGCCGCGGATCCGCCTCGTCGAACAGGCCGATGGTCAGGAAGCCCAGCTTGCGCAGGGGGCGAGGGGACGGCGACACGGGTTCCTCCGCTGTTGCTTGATGAATCAAGTATTACGGCAGTGCCAACCCGGTCGCCACGCGAACTGTTCCCATCACCTCGGTCAGGATCGGGTCAGGTCAGCGGGATCGTGACCTCGTCCTCCACCGGCGGTTCGACCTCCTGAGCGCGGTTGCCCGTGGCCGCGTAACAGCGCAGCCGGACGGCCTCCGGCGTGACGTCCAGGCGCAGGAAGCACTTGAAGAAGGGCGGGCTGTAGGTCGCCGAACCCGGCGAGAACAACTGCGTGTAGATCTTGCGCACCGGGAGGCGGAAGCGCGAGGTGCGGTCGGGGCGGCCGCCCGCGCCGAGCAGGCTCGCCACCAGGCGGGTACGGCGGGTCACGCGTGCCGGGGTGCCCGGGGCGCGGGTCGGCTCGATGCCCACGCGCTCGGCGATCACCGCCATCGCCTCGGCCTCGGTGAGCGTGAAGAACCGGCGCAGGCGCAGGCGGCGGCCGTAGAGCCGGCTGTAGAACGCGAGGGAGTCGCCGCGCAGCGGATAGCAGCGGAAGTCCTTCTCGGTGACGTTCGCGATGTCGACGCGCGGGATGGTGTGGGTGGCGTGCATGAACGCACCGCCACCGCCCGAGACCACGTACTGGAGGGTGCGGCCGTCCTCCAACTGGACGGGATAGCGCTGGTAGTTGTGGATGTCCCCGCCGATCGCCGCCACATAGTGGTGCGCGGGATCGCGGACGATGTCGTCGACCGTCCCGCCGCCGCCCTCGATCGTGCACGGGTCGTACTTCCCGTCCACGTACAGCGGCGAGCCAGTGATCAGGATCTTCGGACGGGGACCCTTCGACACCTCGCGCAGCCAGGCGCCCTGTTCGGCGTCGATGGTGCCGAGCAGACCCGTGTCTATGCCTATGAGGCGTACGGGTCCCGCGTCGATGGCCCAGTACGGGCCCGGCTGGACGGCCTGTTGGGCCGGTGCCGAGCGCAACTTGCGTGCCTCGTCCAGGTGTTGGCCGTCTGCCTTGCGGGGCCGGTGCCACAGCAGCGAGCGCAGCCAGGCCCCGGTGAGCGGGCGGGGCGCGGGTTCGGCGGTGAGCGGCGGGGCGTCCGCGCAGAAGACCCGCATGAACGCGCCGAGGCCCTCGTACCAGTCGTGGTTGCCCGGGACCGCGTAGATCGGCGCCGGGTAGTCCTGGTACGGCTGGAAGAACTTGGTGCGGTAGTCGTCGGCGGCGCCCACCGGGTAGATGACGTCGCTGGCGATCACGGAGAAGTTCGTGCCCTGACTGATCTTCAGGAAGCCCGGTACGACGGCGTATTGGGGATCGTCGCCCTCGCCGGTGTCGCCGATGACCATGAAGGAGAAGCGGTCCGGGTCGTCGCGTCGGATCACCTTGTCGGCGGGCGCGCCGGCGGCCTCGCGCTGGGCCACCCAGCGGCCGCGGGTACGGCCGGTCGGGTCGCCGAACCACGAGGCCAGCACGCCGTTGCGGGCGGCCCACAGCGTCCGGGGGTTGAGCCAGGAGAGCTTCTCGACCTTGTGCGGCATCAGCCGCTTGTACTCGCCGCGTTCGGCGGCACCCCAGCCGGCGCCTTCGGCGGTATCACGTGAAGAGTCAGACACCGGGGCACCGTAGCAACGTCGATCTTCTGTGCGCCTCGCGGGGTGAATTCCCCTGTGGTGGTGGGGAGGTGGATGCCCGGTGGCCGACACCGACGAACCCCAACCGGGCCCCGGGGAGCGGTCGGTGCCGCTGCGGCCGGCCACCGGCATCGCCGAGCGCGTGCGCACCGCGCCCTTCAGCCGCCCGGCCCCGGTCGTCCTGGGGGAACGCGTCGACACGGGCGAGGGAGCCTGAAGGCGGTCACGCGGGGGTGCCTCTGTCGGAGGGCGGGCGGCGGAGGTGGTGCAGGCAGATGACCGAGGCGAGGACGGTGCGTCGTTCGCCGGGGTCGAGGCGTGGGTCTGTCTCGACCCCGTACTGCTGCAGGCCGATCCACGAGTCGACAGTGCTCACCGTGACCCGGCCCAGGATCTCCGGGGCCGGGCTCTCCTCCGGGTCGGTCTCGGTGAGTTGCCATTGGATGAAGGGGAGTCCGGGCCGGGTGAGAAGGAGGCGGCGCTGCCCGGGCGTGTGGAGTCTCAGCTGACGGGTCTTCATGAGTCCAGGCGCATCGGCTGATCCGACCTCCTGGCCCGCGGCGTCGGTGAAGCGGAACTTCCTCGACCTGAACTGTTCGATACGGGCGATGAGTTGGCCGGCCGCTTCCGTCACGACCAGGTGTGTGTCGTCCGTGTACGTGACGGAGGCGAGCGGGGTCCCCGTCATGGTGGACACGGACAGGACGGGGCCGGTGTACCGGCGCCACAGCGAACGCTTCGGCTGCCTCACCACGACCGCTTCCAGGTCGAACAGACCGGCTTGTGTCATAGGAAACTTCCTTCCCCCTGCCCTGCCAAGTCCTTGTCAGCTCCGTCCGGAGTATCGGTAGCCTGCCTTGCGGATCGGCCAACGGGAAGGAAGACCAACCGTGATCCTGCCGAAGGTCAGAGATCCCCGCTTCGTCACCATCCGCCGTGGCGGCACTCTGACGGACGCGGATCACCATCTCCTCGCCCTGTGGGCGGCGGCTTGTGCCGAGCACGTTCTCGATCTGTTCGAGTCGGCTCGCCCCGAGGACCCACGGCCGCGGCAGGCGATCGAGCACGCCCGCGCCTGGACGCGGGGCGAGGTCCGGATGATGCAGGCCCGCGCGGCGGGCGGCCATGCCATGGGCGCGGCGCGCGACCTGCGCGGTGCGGCACGGCATGCCGCGTACGCCGCAGGACAGGCCGCGGTCGTCGCGCATGTCGCCGCGCACGAACTCGGCGCGGCAGCCTATGCGATCAAGGCCGTGCGCGCCGCCGCGCCGAAGGACGAGAGCGAGGCCGCCGGGCGACGGGAGTGCCGGTGGCAGCGCGAGCGGCTGCCAGAGGCGATCCGCGAACTCGTCCTCGACGACCAGCGGTTGCGGAACGACATCTGCTGGTCGGTGTTCGACTGCTGAGGTCCCGGCCCGGCCTGAGAGGATCAACGGCAAGCACCGCCCCCCGAAAGGCCACGCATGCCCGCCGACTTCATCGACCTCGTCCCCGACCCGGAGCAGGGCCGGCTGCTGCTGGGCATCCGCCACTTCGACGAGCCCTTCCTGCTCACCGTCTCCCTCTCCCAGGGCCTGGGTTCGAGCGAGTTGTGGCTGGACCGGGGGAGGGCGGGCAAGGCGCGGTCGGCGGAGTTCCGGCGGGTCGGCGACCGGGTGCTGTTCGTCGTACGCAACAAGCACTTCCTGACGTCCGGCGACGACGCGGCCGTGCGGGCCGGGCAGGAGTCCTTCGCGCTGTCCGTCGTGTGGAGCGGGCCGGTGCTGCGAGAAGCGGACGGTGCGGTGGTCGTGGACGCGAGCGGGCTCGTCCTGGCCGACCACGACCGCGTCGCGGAGCACCTGCTCGACAAGGAGCAGGGGGAGTACGTCGTCGACCAGGCGCGCAGTCTGCCGCTCGTCGCCGACAGCCGCACCGGACCGGCCGGGGCCCGGCTCCCCGCGCTGCTCACCTTCCGCGGCCCGGGTCGTGGCCCGGCGATCCGCGCGGTGGCCGCCGATCCGCGCGCCCTGACCCTCGTCCAGCAGCTCAACCTGGTCCGGCTGCCGTCGGATCCGATGCCCGCCCGCCGCTTCCACCCCAACTCCGGTGGTTACGGCGTCGGTTACGCCGATCACGGCAACGTCGGCCTGCGCGACACCCAGGTCAAGGTCCAGCCCCGCTTCCGCGTCGGCCCGGGCCGCGCCCCGATCGTGTTCCGGGTCGACCCGGCGATCCCGGAGCCCTTCCGTTCGGCGGTGATCGAGGGCGGCAACTGGTGGCAGGAGGCCTTCGAGGCCGCCGGACTGCCCGGCGCCTACCGGGTGGAGGCGGGCGACGCCGGCTTCGACCCGTACGAGCCCGGCGTCAACGGTGTCGTCTGGGTGCACCGGGCGGGCCGCGGCTGGTCCCTCGGGCAGGGGCTGACCGACCCGCGCACCGGCGAGATCCTGCATGCCCGGGTCCGGCTCGGCTCCCAGCGCGTCGAGCAGGTGCGCGCCCTCGGCGAGGCCCTGCTCGCCCCCTACGGCCACCCGGACGAGGCCGAACGGCTGGCCACTGTCGAGGAGTTGGTCCTCGCCCGGCTGCGCCACCTCGCCGCCCATGAGATCGGCCACGCGCTCGGCTTCATGCACAACTTCGCCAGTTCGACCCACCCGAAGCCGTCCGTCATGGACTACCCGCATGCCCGCGTCCGCGTCACCGACGACGCCCGCCTCGACCTCTCCGCCGCGTACACCACGGGCCTCGGCCCCTGGGACCGCTTCCTCGTCGCCCACACCTACGGCGACCACGAGGACGCGGCCCTCGCGGAGTTGCGCGAGGAGGCGGCTCGCGCGGGCCTGCACTTCATCGCCGACGAGGACGCCCAGGGCGCACACGCAGCCCACGCCGACGCCGTGCCCTGGGTGACGGGAGGGCACCCGCTGGAGGCGCTGGAGACCATGACCCGAGCCCGGCGTATCGCACTGGAGGGATTCAGCCGTGCGGTGCTGCCGCCCGACCGGCAGACCGGTGAACTCGAGGAGCGGGCCGTCCTGTTGCACCTCCTGCACCGCCACGAGGTGACCGCCGTGGCCCGCCTGGTCGGGGGAGTGCACTACGCGTACGGCCTCGCGGGCGATGCCGGTCAGGGCCCCCGGCCCGTCGACGCCACCACCCAGCACAGGGCACTGGCCAGGCTCGCGCAGCTCCTGCGCGCCGAGCAACTCGCCCTGCCGGACAGCGTGTTGAGCACCCTGACCCCGCCCGCCATTCGCTACGGACGCACCGACCAGTACCTCGACACCGACGCCGGCCGCGTCTTCGACCCCTTCGCGGCGGTCCGCGTCGCCGTCACCCTGGTCACCGAACCCCTGCTGGAGCCGGCCCGCCTCAACCGCCTCGCCTGGCAGCACGCCGCCGACCCCGCGGTACCCGGAGCCACCGACCTCGCCGACGCGCTGCTCGCGGCCACCTGGCGCCGCACCGACCCGGTCCCGGCCGAGGTCGTGGGAGGCGCGGCGGTGCAGCACACGGCCGACTGGACGCTCCTCAACCACCTGCTGACCGTGCTGCGGGACGGCGCCCTGCACGCCCAGGTCCGCGCGGCGCTGCGCGGTGCCCTGCGCCGGTTGGCCGGTGAGCTGCGGGAGGAGTACGAGGACGGCCGGCGCGAGGCGGCGGACCTGATCGACCGCGCCCTGGCCGACCCCGCCTCGGTGCGCCTCGACCCGCTGCCGCGCGTGCCGCCGGGCGCGCCGAACTAGGCGCGTCCCGCACGCCGTGGAGAAGGCCCCGGCTCAGCGGTCGCGCGAGCGTGGCGGGGCCCAGCGTGGTGCGGACTGCGGCGGGGTGCCGTACGCACCTTGCTGTCTCGGTGGCGTGGTGTACGAACCCTGCTGCCTCGGCGGGGCCGGAGCGTACGCGTCCTGCCGTGACCGAGCTGTTCGCGTGGCACCGTCGAAGAAGGGCTCACCGGCGAGCGGCGTGTTCTTCTGCGGCTCCTTGGCCGTGGCGGCGCGGCGGGCCGCGGCGGACTGGTTCCACTCGCCGTCGCCCAGCACCAGCAGCGGGTCGAACATGACCACCACTCCGGCCAGCAGCAGGAAGACCACCGGGCCCAGCAGCATGGGCAGCAGCAGGGACGTGGGCGAGTCGCCCGCCCAGGTCCCGGTGCCCTTGCCGTGCACATGGACGCTGACGGCGGCCATCGCCGTGTAGTGCATGCCGGACACCGCGACGCCCATGACCAGGCTTGCGCCGAGGCTCGTCAGGAAGCCCCGGACGGTGACGGCCGCCCACAGCGCTGCGGTCGCCGCGACGATCGCGATCGCCACCGACAGCAGGACCGTGCCGGTGTTGTACTCGATGTTGCCGTTCAGCTCCATCGCGGCCATGCCGAGGTAGTGCATCGCGGCGACACCGAGGCCGGTGATGGTGCCGGCGACGGCCAGCGTGCCGCGGCCTGCGCCGCGGTATCCGACGATGAACACGCCGATGCCGACCACGACGATCGCCACGGCCAGGCTGAGCAGGGTGAGACCGATGTCGTAGCGGATGCCGGTCTCCTCGACCTGGAAGCCGAGCATCGCGATGAAGTGCATCGTCCAGATCCCGCAGCCGATCGACGCCGCGCCGAGCGCGAGCCAACCGGGCTTCCAGGACTCTTCGTTGAGCAGGGAGCGGACGATGCAGCGCAGTCCGAGCGCCCCTCCCAGGCAGGCCATCAGATAGGCCGCCACCGGGGTCACCGCACCATAGCGGAACCCGTCAACCGTGCCTTGCATGTGCCAACTCCCCCCAGAGCCATGGCAGATTGTGGAGCAAGGTCTACGGGTGCGCGGCCAGTAAACGCAAGGGATTACCGCCGGTAAGTGATTAACTCTCAACTCTCAGTGGTTAACTCTTGTCTTACGATGTCGAGTTCCGGCCATGATCGGTCGACGCGGTCGGGCACGGTGACGTGGGCGTCCCCGACGCCCTCCGCACCGGCGGTCACCGCAGCGAACCGGCCACCTGCTCTACCGGCTTCTCGCCGGGCGATGGTGTTCATGGCCGGATCCGTGATGCGCGCCGGTGCGTCGGTAAGCGCGCCCGGCGTCACCCCTGTTGGACCGGGACGATGATCAGTTCCGCGACGTTCACATGCGGCGGCGCACTCACGGCGAAGGCGATGGCGTCGGCGATGTCCTCGGCGACCAGAGGCCGGATGCCGGTCCGCATGTCGTCCAGCGCCGACCGCAGACCGGCGTCCTGCATGTCCGAGCCCAACTCTGTGACGGTGACGCCGGGTTCCACGTTCTTCACGCGGACGCCACGGGGTCCCAGCTCGGCGCGCAGGTTGCGGGTGAGGTGGGCGACCGCGGACTTGGTGGCGCTGTAGACGGACCAGTTGGGGTAGAGGGCGTGCCCGGCCACGGAGCCGACGTGCACCAGATCCGCGGCCCGGCCGAGCTCCGCGGCGGCGAGCAGGTCGCCGGTGAAGGCGCGCGCGGTGTGCAGCAGCCCACGCAGATTGACGTCGATCATGCGGTCCCACTCGTCGGCGCGGCCGTCGGCGAAGGGTGCGCCGAGCATCGCCCCGGCATTCGCCAAGACGAGGTCGACGGGCCCGAGTCCGTCGCGGACGGCGCGGGCGGCGGTGTCCAGGGCGTCGGGATCGGTGAGGTCGACGGCCACGGGCAGCACGGCACCCGTGGCGATGGACCGCAGCTCGTCGGCCAGGGTCTTGAGCCGGTCCTCACGGCGGCCCAGCAGGGCGACCGCGGCCCCGTCGCCGGCCAGCCGGCGGGCCGTGGCCTCACCGATACCGCTGGAGGCGCCGGTCACCACCGCGACACGGCCGATGAGGGGCCGGGCGAAGTCCTTGCTCTTGCTGAGAAGTTCGGAAGTCATGCCCCACAGCCTGCGGCGATCCCGTATCCGGAACCAGGCAGCGCTTCTCGTGGGAGAGACGAACGTAGGAGTACGGCGGCCACCTTCCGCGCTCGCCGCCACGGCGGGGCCGTGCTTACGCTCGTGGGCATGGACAGCGCGAACCCGCTCGGGGAGTATCTGCGAGCCCGCCGTGCACAGGCGCGGCCCGAGGACTCCGGCCTGCCCGTCTCCGCCCGGCGCCGGGTCAAGGGGCTGCGCCGCGAGGAGGTCGCGATGCTGGCCGGGGTCAGCACCGACTACTACGTACGGCTCGAACAGGGCCGCGAGCGAAACCCCTCCGCCCAGGTGCTCGACGCCCTGGCCGGGGCCCTGCGCCTGGACGCCGACGCGGTCGACCACCTCCACCGGCTGGCCCGCCCGGCCCGAGGGCGGGTCCGCACCCGCAAAGCGCCGGAACAGGTCAGCCCGGCCCTGCTGCGCATGATGGACGGCTGGCACACGACACCGGCGGTGGTCCTGGGGCGTTGCATGAACGTCCTCGCCCACAACCCCCTGGGCCGGGCCCTGTTCGCGGGCCACACCCACAGCGACGACCTGCTCCGCCTGGTGTTCCTCGACCCGGACGCACGCGAGTTCTACCCGGACTGGGAGCGGGCGGCGGCCAACACCGTGGGCGCACTCCGTGCGGCCGCGGGCACCGACCACGACGACCCGCACGTCATCCGCACGGTCGGCGAACTCTCCCTGAAGAGCCCGGAGTTCCGCCGCCTGTGGGCCCGTCACGACATCCGCCGGAAGACCCACGAGACGAAACGCCTCCGCCACCCCCTGGTCGGCGAACTGACCCTCGACTACGAGTCGTTCACCATCAACAGCGCCCCCGGCCAGCAACTCGTCGTCTACGAAGCCGCGCCGGGCAGCCCCTCCGCGGAGACCCTCGCCCTGCTGGGCAGCCTCACCGCGGACCGCCCCGCCGAGGAACGGACCCCGTCCGGCGCCGACTGACCCCTCACCCCAGATCGAGCCGCATCACCACCCGGGGATGACCGGCCAGCACCGACCTGGTGTCGGCATGCACGAACCCGGCCCGCTCGAAGTTCTTCCGAACTCCACGGCGCCCGCGATGAGCGCGTGCGAGATGCCGGATGGTGCGGCTGCGCGCATACGTGGTGTCCGCGCGCGGCGCCACGGCGGCCCAGCCGACCGGCACGTCCCCGTCGTAGGCGAGCACCCCGGGCGGAGGCTCCGCACCGCACAGCCCGGCGACGTACTCCCCGCGGGCCGGCCCGCGCAGCTCCTCGTCGAGCTTGGACGCCCGAGAGCCAGAGATTCGAATGCATGTTTGAATCAAACGCCCGATGGTAGTTCCCCTGCGTGACGACACCCCCCTTTCCCGACCAACTCACCCGCACCCGCTGCTTCACCCTGGGCATACCGGACCGCTTCTCCATCACCCCCGACGGCCGTACCGTCCTCTTCCTCCGCTCCCGCTCCGGCGACGATCCGGCCTCCTGCCTCTGGGCGCTGGACCTCGACACCGGCACGGAGGACCTCCTGGCGGATCCGTTACGGCTGCGCGGGCACGCCCGATCGGGCATCGAGGCGTACGCCACCGACCGAACCGGCGGCCTGATCGCCTTCCCCTTGGACGGCGAGCTGTGGGCCGTCCGCCCTGGCCGGACACCACCACGACGCCTGCCGCTGCCGGGCCCGGTGCCCGACCCGCGCCCCGACCCCACCGGCCGGCACATCGCGTACGTCGCCGACGGCGCCCTGCGTGTCATAGCAGCGGACGGCGGCGCCGATCGCGCCCTCGCCCAACCAGGCGGCGCCGACATCGAGTTCGGTGCCGCCAAGCACACCGTCTCCACCTCGCCCGACGATCCGCGCGGCCACTGGTGGTCCCCGGACGGGACCCACCTGCTCGTCGCCCGCAGCGACTTCACCGCCGTCCCGCCCTGGCCGAGGATCGAAGGCGAAGAGCCCAAGCCGCGCTTCTCGGCCGTCGGTTGCCGCAATCCGGACGTCACACTCTGGATCGCCGACCTCAACGGATCGCTCACGCAGGCGCGTTGGGACCGCGACGCCTTCGAGTACGTCGTCGGCGCCGGCTGGGACGCCCACGGCCCCTACGCCGTCGTACAGTCCCGCGACCAGTGCACCGTCCGCTTCCTCGCGATCGACCCCACCGACGGGCGGACGGCGATCCTGGAGGAGCAGCGCGACGACCGCTGGGTCCGTCTCGTCCCGGGACTCCCCGCCCGCACCGCTTCCGGCGCCCTCGTCTCGCACGCCGACCAAGACGGCACCCGCCACCTGGCCGTGGACGGCGTACCGGTCACACCACCGGGACTCCAACTCCGGGCCCTACTGGGCACGGACGACGACGAGCTGCTGTTCACCGCCTCCGAGGAGCCCACCGAGACGCACCTGTGGAGCCACGACCCGGTGCACGGCCTCCGGCGGTTGACCTCCGCCTCGGCGGTCCACTCCGGTGTACGCCGTGGCGGCACCCTCCTCCGGGTGGCTCGCGGCGTCGACCGGCCCGGAGGGCGAGCCGAGGCGCTCCGGGAGGGACGACGCCCCGTGCCCGTCACCTCGTACGTCGAACAGCCGGTCCTCGACCTCCACATGACCCGCCTGGCCCTCGGCCCCCGCCGACTGCGCGCCCGGCTGCACCTCCCGTCCTGGTACCGCCCGGAGTGCGGGCGCCTGCCCGTGCTGGTCGACTCCTACGGCGGCGCGGCGCGCCAGCGCGTCACCGCGGAGGCGGACTGGAGGGTGCTGGTGTCGCAGTGGTTCGCCGAGCAAGGGTTCGCGGTGCTGGTCACCGACGGGCGCGGTACACCCGGGCGCGGGCCGGACTGGGAGCGCGAGGTCCACGGCGATCTGTTCGCGCTCGCCCTCGACGACCAGGTCACCGCGGTGCACGAGGCGGTACGGCGCCATCCCGACCTCGACCCGGAGCGCGTCGGCATCCGCGGCTGGTCCTTCAGCGGGGCGCTCGCCATAGCCGCCGTGCTGCGCCGGCCGGACGTCTTCCGGGTGGCGGTGGCCGGGGCTGGGGTCACCGATCAGCGGCTGTACGACGCCCACTGGCGTGAGCGCTTCCTCGGCCACCCCGAGCGGTATCCGGAGCGGTACGAGGCCTGCGACCTGGTCCGCGAGGCACCCCGTCTGACCAGGCCCCTGCTCCTGATGCACGGCCTCGCCGACGCCAACGTCCCGCCCGTCAACACCCAGCGCATGTCCGAGGCGCTGCACGCCGCCGGGCGTCCCCACGAGGTCTTGTACCTGCCGGGTGTCGGCCATCGACCGATCGGCAGCCCAGCGACCGAGGAGCTGTTGCATCGTCAAGTGCGTTTTCTGCAAGCCGATTTGGGTGCCCCACGCACAGAGGGATAACCCTCGATTACCCCGGACGCTGATGACATGGACTGGTCAAGGCTGCCACCATCCCCCCAACCGCCGCACACACCCCCCACGTTCTCAACACAGCCGGTCCCGCACAGCTCGGCTCGTCCCGGTCAGCACACCCGTCTGCCCGGTCTGGCACCGGCCGCCCCACGCGGCCAACGCAGTAGGAGAACGAGTGAGACGCATCCCCCGCAAGCGGACCGCGGCAGGAGCCCTGGTCTCCACCGCAGCCTTCCTCGCCGTCGGCATCCAGTCGGTTCCGGCGACCGCCACGCCCGCGGCCCCCCACCCAAGTCCCCTGCGCGCCGGGGGCCTTGAGGCCAAACTGACCCCGGCGCAGCACAAGGCGCTCGTCAAGAGCGCGGAGCAGAAGACCTCGGCGACCGCCCGCACCCTCGGCCTCGGCGCCAAGGAGAAGCTGGTCGTCAGGGACGTCGTGAAGGACAACGACGGCACCCTGCACACCCGCTACGAGCGGACGTACGCGGGTCTGCCCGTCCTCGGCGGTGACGTCGTCGTGCACACCCCGCCCGCCTCCCTCGCGGCCGGCACGGTGAGCACGACGTACAACAACAAGCACACCATCAAGGTCGCCTCCACCACCGCGACCTTCACCAAGGCGGCCGCCGCGACCAAGGCCCTGAAGGCCGCGAAGGCCCTCGACGCCGTACGGCCCAGCACCGACAGCGCCCGCAAGGTCATCTGGGCGGGCACCGGCACCCCGAAGCTCGCCTGGGAGACGGTGGTCGGCGGCCTCCAGGACGACGGCACGCCCAGCCAGCTGCACGTCATCACCGACGCCGCCACCGGCAAGGAGCTCTACCGGTACCAGGCGATCAAGACGGGCACCGGCAACACCCAGTACAGCGGCACGGTCACGCTCAACACGACGCTGTCGGGTTCGACGTACCAGCTGTACGACACCACGCGCGGCGGCCACAAGACGTACAGCCTCAACAACGCCACGTCCGGCACCGGCACCCTGATGACGGACACCGACGACGTCTGGGGCACCGGTTCCGGCTCCAACACCCAGACGGCCGGCGCGGACGCCGCCTACGGCGCCCAGATGACGTGGGACTTCTACAAGAACACCTTCGGCCGCAGCGGCATCAAGAACGACGGTGTCGCCGCCTACTCCCGCGTCCACTACAGCACGGCGTACGTCAACGCCTTCTGGGACGACGACTGCTTCTGCATGACGTACGGCGACGGCTCGGGCGGCACGCACGCGCTGACCTCGCTGGACGTCGCCGGCCACGAGATGAGCCACGGCGTCACCTCGAACACGGCCGGCCTGGAGTACAGCGGTGAGTCCGGCGGCCTGAACGAGGCCACCTCGGACATCTTCGGGACCGGCGTGGAGTTCTACGCCGGCAACAGCAACGACGTCGGCGACTACCTCATCGGCGAGAAGATCGACATCAACGGCGACGGCACGCCGCTGCGTTACATGGACAAGCCGAGCAAGGACGGCGGCTCCGCGGACAGCTGGTACTCCGGCGTCGGCAACCTCGACGTGCACTACTCGTCCGGCCCTGCGAACCACATGTTCTACCTGCTCTCCGAGGGCAGCGGCACCAAGGTCATCAACGGCGTGACCTACAACAGCACCACCTCCGACGGCGTCGCCGTCGCGGGCATCGGCCGGGCCGCGGCCCTGCAGATCTGGTACAAGGCGCTGACGACGTACATGACGTCCAGCACCAACTACGCCGGAGCCCGCACCGCCGCGCTCAACGCCGCCGCCGCGCTGTACGGGACCAACTCCACCCAGTACGCGGGCGTCGGCAACGCCTTCGCCGGGATCGCCGTGGGCGGCCACATCACCCCGCCGAGCAGCGGCGTCACGGTCACCAACCCGGGCAGCCAGTCCTCCACCGTGGGCACCGCGGTGAGCCTGCAGATCTCGGCCAGCTCCACCAACAGCGGCTCCCTGACGTACGCCGCCAGCGGGCTGCCGACCGGCCTGTCGATCAGCAGCTCGACAGGGCTGATCTCCGGTACGCCGACCACCGCCGGCACCTACAGCAGCACCGTCACGGTGACCGACAGCACCGGCGCGACCGGTACCGCGTCCTTCACCTGGACCGTGAGCTCCAGCGGTGGCGGCGGCACCTGCACCTCGACGCAGCTGCTCGGCAACCCCGGCTTCGAGTCCGGCAACACCACCTGGACCGCCACCAGCGGCGTCATCACCAACTCCAGCAGCCAGGCGGCGCACGGCGGTTCGTACAAGGCGTGGCTGGACGGCTACGGCTCCACCCACACCGACACGCTCTCGCAGTCGGTTGCCATCCCGAGCGGCTGCAAGGCCACCTTCACCTTCTATCTGCACATCGACTCCGCGGAGACGACCACCAGCACGGCTTATGACAAGCTGACCGTCACCGCCGGAACCACCACCCTGGCGACCTACTCGAACCTCAACAAGGCGACCGGGTACACCCAGAAGTCCTTCGACCTGTCCTCGCTCGCGGGGACGACCGTCACCCTGAAGTTCAGCGGTGTCGAGGACTCCTCGCTCCAGACCAGCTTCGTCGTGGACGACACCGCCCTGACGACCAGCTGACCTGTCGCACGACAAGGGCCTCACCCCGCATCGGGGTGAGGCCCTTCGGTGTCAGCTGAACGGGTCGAGCGTCAGATACGCCTGCTGCGGACTGCCGTCCTGGACCAGCGACTCGTAGTTGCCGACGTCGTCGAAGGCGAACGCGTACGCCTTGCCGTCGGCCATCTGGGCGTGGATCGCGCGGGCGTACTGGTTGGTCACCGCGTCCTGGTAGAAGTTGGCCGAGGACGTGTCCGGCTGGTTCGGGTTGACCAGCAGCGTGGTGCGGTTGAAGCCCGCGCACAGGGTGCGTGAAATGGGGCCGCGCACCTGGTCGTTGGGCGCGTCGAGCAGCTTGTGGCAGCCGAAGACGCTGTCCGCGTCCGGCTTCTGGAAGCTGGTGACGACCGCGCCCGAACTGTTCGTGAAGTTCATGACGTTGCCCGACACCTTGCCGAAGTACTTGGTGTTCGGCTGGTCCGCGAACGGCGTCACCGTCAGGGTCGCCGACGCGTACTTCTGCCAGACGCGGTTGATGTAGTCGTCCATCACGGACGCCGGCAGCGCACCGGACTCCAGTCCGTGCCCCGGCGCGAGCGCCCGCAGCACCGTCCCGTCGGACCGGGTCTGGATCAGCCCGGCCCAGCCGCCGGACTTGCCGCGCAGGTCGTTCAGGACCCCGTTGTAGCCACCCGACTTGAGGTGCCCGGTGCTCAGCGTGCTCCCGTCGGAGCGCTGCACACCCACCGCGTACGGCGCCGAGAACATGTCGACCTGCGTGCTGTTGAGCCACAGACCGGAGTCGCCCAGCGTGTACTCGGACCAGTTGAAGAGGATGTCGTGGTTGGGGTCGGTCGGATTCTGCACGGCGGGCTGCACCAGTCCGCCGGTGGTCAGCTTGAACACGAGCTTCTGCCCGTACGAGAAGTAGATCCGCCCCGAGAACTTGGGGATCTGGATCGTCTTCGACTGACCCGAGGCCGGTCCCGCGATCGACGCGTCCGGTGCGGGCGTCGGCGGGTTGCCCCCGGCCGGCCAGGCGTGGAAGGTGCCGTTCGCATCCGCCCAGCCCTGCTGGCCCGTCGAGAGCAGCGTGCCGATCGTGTAGACGTAGACGGCGTCGCCGCGGCCGGAGTTGTTGGTCACCTTCAGGGGAATCGTCGCCGGTACCGCCGCGTCGGCGGACGAGGGCGACTGGATCGCGATCACCGCGGCGATCAGGGCGGCTGCGGCCGTGGGGGCCGGCATGCGGCGCGTGAGCTTGTGGTGCACGCTCCACCTCCGTGTGTGGGGTCACTCGAGGGGATTGGTCCGTACCTGTTTTTGAGAGCGCTCTCAAACTGGCATCGGGGTGCGTGCATGTCAATGAGTTGAACACAGAACGACGCCCGCGGAGTTGAATCCGCGGGCGTCGCTGTGAGTTCTGAAGCCGGGCGTCAGAACGTACGGCCGAGCAAGTCGAGGAGCGCCGCCCAGTGCCGCTCGTCGGCCTCCTTGTCGTACGCGTCCGTGTCGGCCTGCGTGTACCCGTGCTGTGCACCGGGGTAGACCTCGCAGCGGTGCCGTACGCCCGCCGCCGTCAGGGTCTCCTCCAGCAACTGCTGCTGCTCGGGAGGCATGGAGGGGTCCTCGTCCGCGTGGGCGAAGTACAGCTCGGCGGTGACCTTGTCCGCCACCAGGTGCGGGCTGTCCGGCGCTTCCGTCGCCAGCCGCCCGCCGTGGAAGCCGGCCGCCGCCGCGACCCGGTCGGGGTAGGTGCCGGCGGTGAGCAGTACGAGCCGGGCGCCCATGCAGTAGCCGGTCAGCGCGACCGGTCCCTCGGCGACCAGCGGGGAGTCGGCCATCCATTGCAGATACGCACCCGCGTCCCGCATCGCCAGCTCCGGGGTCAGGGACTGCATCACCGAGGGGATCCGCTCCCAGAGGGCTCCCCGGGTGTCCGGGCCGATGAAGTCGGGGAGGTCGAGGACCGGCGCCCGCCCGTGCCGGTAGAACACGTGCGGAAGCAGAACCGTGTAGCCGGCGGCCGCCAGCCGGTCGGCCATCCCGTTCAGGTGCGGACGCGGCCCGTAGGCGTCCTGGTAGAGCAGTACACCGGGGTGGGGGAGGCCGTCAGCGGGGTGTGCCAGGTAGGCGTCGGCGACGCCGTCCTCGGTGGTGATGTCAACGGCCGTTCCCTGTACGGAGGTCATGGCGGGGGCTGCCTCTCTGCGTGCTCGGTGCCGACCGGCTCTGCTGCCCGACGGGCCGGATGCGGCCATCGTTGCACGAGCCACCTACCGTGCCGGAAGGGGCCCCGGGCTGCCGGAACGCTGGAGTTCACTCGAAGCGGGAGGTGTCCCCGGCTCCGTGGCGGACGATCTCCGCCTCGCCGTCCGAGAAGTCGATGACGGTCGTCGGCTCGGTGCCGCACTCGCCGGAGTCCACCACCGCGTCGAGCACGTGGTCGAGCCGGTCCTTGATCTCCCAGCCCTGTGTCATCGGCTCCTCCTCGTCGGGCAGGAGCAGCGTGCTGGACAGCAGCGGCTCACCCAGTTCGGCGAGGAGGGCCTGGGTGACGACGTGGTCGGGGATGCGCACGCCGACCGTCTTCTTCTTGGGGTGCTGGAGCATGCGCGGCACCTCCTTCGTCGCCGGCAGGATGAAGGTGTAACTGCCGGGCGTGGACGCCTTGATGGCCCGGAACACGTCGTTGTCGACCCGTACGAACTGGCCGAGCTGCGCGAAGTCCTGGCACACGAGGGTGAAGTGGTGCCGGTCGTCCAGGTGCCGGATGGTGCGGATCCGGTCGATGCCGTCCCGGCTGCCCAGCCGGCAGCCGAGCGCGTAGCAGGAGTCGGTGGGGTACGCGATCAGAGCGCCCTGGCGGACGCTGTCGGCGACCTGGGAGATGGTGCGCGGCTGGGGGTTGTCGGGGTGCACGTCGAAGTACTTCGCCATTCGCCGAGCTTATGCCGTGGTCACCTTGGCGACGAACGCGGCGAGGTTCGCCAGGGTGCGGCGGACCTTCTCCTCCAGGGTGATCGTCTCGTGCAGACGCGCGCCGACGCCCGCGTCCTTCTTGCCCCGCACGTACAGCGAGCAGGCGAGGTCGCTGCATATGTAGGCGCCCACCGAGTTGCCCTGCTGGCCCGCCTTGCCCGCTTTGGGCGCCACCATCAGTGAGACGCCGCCGGAGTGCGTGGTCAGGCACATCGAGCACATGCTGCGCCGGGTCTGCCAGGAGCCGGCGTTCGAGGCGCGCATGAAGAGGGCCCTCGGGCGGCCGTCCAGCGCGATCACCAGGTAGGCCCGGTCGGGCGCCTGCGGATCGCGCCAGCCGAGGTAGTCCAGGTCCGCCCAGGGCTGCTCGGCCAGGTCGCGCGGGATGTTCAGCCGCTTCGCCTCGCCCTTGGAGCAGTTCACGAAGGCGGCACGGATCTCTTGCTCGGTCAGCGGTTCCATAAGGCCACGCTAATTTGCCTAAAAGGTTTAGGCAAATGCATAATCGGTTCAGGCAAGCGGAAGGACGCTCATGGCGCGGGTGGGACTGACCACGGACCGGGTGGTCCGGGCGGGCGCGGAACTGGCCGACGAGGTCGGCTTCGACCAGGTGACCGCCTCGGAGCTGGCACGGCGCTTCGACGTCAAGGTCGCGAGCCTGTACGCGCACGTCAAGAACTCCCAGGACCTGAAGACCCGGATCGCACTCCTCGCTCTGGAGGAGCTCGCCGACTTGGCCGCCGACGCCGTGGCCGGCCGGGCGGGCAAGGACGCCCTGGTCGCCTTCGCGAACGTCTACCGCGACTACGGCCGCGAACACCCCGGCCGCGCCACCGCCGCCCGGATGCGGCTCGACCCCGAGACCGCGGCCGCGAGCGCGGGCGTACGGCACGCGCAGATGACCCGCGCCATCCTGCGCGGCTACGACCTGAGCGAGCCGGACCAGACCCATGCCGTACGGCTGCTGGGCAGCGTCTTTCACGGCTACAGCAGCCTGGAGCTGGCCGGCGGCTTCAGCCACAGCGCCCCCGACTCCGAGGAGACCTGGACCCGGGTCCTGGACGCCCTCGACGCCCTGCTGCGCAACTGGCCCGCCACACCCACCCCTTGAGCGACAGGTCGAGGACATGCACACCGAGCACGACTTGATCACCACGCCCGTCACCGCCGACCTGCTGCGCGGCGCCCTCGACGTGGAGCCGACCGAACACGGCCTGCTGCCGCACCGGTTGCCCGCCTGGGCCCGCGCCCAGAACACCGACCCCCAGCTGGCCATGGCGGAGTCCCAGTCCTCGGGCATACGGCTCGCCCTCCGCACCCGGGCGACCGTCGTCGAACTGGACACCCTGCGCACCAAGCGCGCCTACGTGGGGGCACCGCCGCGTCCCGACGGCCTGTACGACCTGGTCGTCGACGGCCGACTGAGCGGCCAGGCCAGTGTCACGGGCGGCAATACCATCACCGTCGACATGACGGCCGGCACCGCCGAGCTCCAGCCCGGCCCCGTCGGCACCGTCCGCTTCGCCGGCCTGCCCGACACGCTGAAGACCGTGGAGATCTGGCTGCCGCACAACGAGACCACCGAAGTCGTCGCCCTGCGCACCGATGCCCTCGTGGAGCCCGCACCGGCCGACGGCCGCAAAGTCTGGCTGCACCACGGCAGTTCGATCAGCCACGGTTCCGACGCCGCGAGCCCTACGACCACCTGGCCTGTGCTCGCCGCCTCCCTCGCCGGAGTGGAAGTGACCAACCTCGGCCTGGCCGGCAGCGCGCTCCTCGACCCCTTCACCGCCCGCACCCTGCGCGACACTCCGGCAGACCTGATCAGCGTCAAGATCGGCATCAACCTGGTCAACACCGACCTGATGCGCCTGCGCGCCTTCACCCCCGCCGTGCACGGCTTCCTCGACACGATCCGCGAGGGCCACCCCGACACGCCCCTGCTGGTCGTCTCGCCGATCCTGTGCCCCATACACGAGGACACTCCCGGCCCGAGCGTCCCGGACTTCAGCGACATCGCCGCAGGACGCCTGCGCTTCGCCGCGCTGGGCGACCCGGCGGAGCGCGCGAGCGGAAAGCTCACCCTGAACGTCATCCGCGACGAGCTCGCCCGCATCGTCGGGCAGCGCGCCGCCGATGACCCGAACCTCCACCACCTCGACGGCCGCGACCTCTACGGCGAGGCCGACACGGCCGAACTCCCGCTGCCGGACGACCTCCACCCGGATGCCGCCACCCACCGCCGCATCGGCGAACGCTTCGCCGAACTGGCCTTCGCCGACGGTGGGGCTTTCGGCGGCACTGCCCAGGGCTCGTGAGACGTAAGCTCGCCCGGCAGCGGCCGAGTCAGTCCCTCAGCCGCACCGGCACGTCCTCCCCGACCGCCAGTTGAAGGCCGGGGAAGCGCTCGAAGAAGGCGGGCAGTGCCGTCAGCGCCTCCACCCGGGCGAGCGACGCGCCGATGCAGCGGTACACGCCATGCCGAACGTCAGGTGGTCGTTGCTCCGCGCGCCGCGTCGAAGTCGGCCGCGTCCGCGCCGTAGTGCGCCGGATCCAGGCCCGCTGCGGCGAACGTCGCGATGATCGCGTCGCCCGCCGGGATCGTCACGACGTCGACCGCGTCCCACCCGATCTCCCCGGCCCGGACGGCCGCCAGCTGCGCGGGCCGCAACAGCAGCGAGCCCACGGCGTTGCCGATCAGCTCGGTCGTCAGATCGTCCCCTGTCCGCGGTCAACTCCTCCGGCACGCCGAAGAGTTCGCAGATGATCCGCATCGGCAGCGGCTGCGCGAACAGGGTCCGTACGTCGACCGCCTCACCACCCGCGCCCGCATCACCTCCGTACGCCGGTGCGTGAAGCTCGGCGTCACCAGCTTGCGCAGCCTCGCGTGGCGATCGGCGGCTACCCACGGTCGCCGACCGCTTCCGTGCGACACCGGCTGATTGCGCGGCGAAGTGCGGGTACTCGGACGGCCCCGCAACGACTACGGCTGGAGGCGGCCCGAATGACCAGCAGCAAGGAGACCGGCGGTGTGACCGGCACTCCGGACAAGGACTACAACCTCATCTGGTACGTCGAGGCGTGCCTGAGCAACGCCCTGCGCCTGGAGACGTACATCCAGGACGCGGAGCGCGAGAAGGACACAGAGATCGCCGACCTGTTCCGCAAGGCCCAGGCGGACAGCCGCAAGGGCGCCGAACTCGGCAAGACGCTCCTGAAGTCACGCCTCAACGGCGGCTGAACGTGCGCCTCCGCCAGTGACGAACGGCCCGGCCACGGCTACGGTACTCGCCAGTAACCGGACCGCGTCCAGGAGGCGACCATGCCGCAGCTCGAAGTCGACGGCGCAGTGCTGACGTACGACGACGAGGGGCCCCGCGACAGCGAGGGCGTGCCGCTGGTGTTCGTGCACGGGTGGACGGCGAACCGCCATCGCTGGGACCACCAGATCGAGCACTTCGCCGCCGGGCGGCGGGTCATACGACTGGACCTGCGCGGTCACGGAGACAGCACCGGGGCGGGCGTACGGGCCGTCGGCGAGCTCGCCGACGACGTCCTGGCCCTGCTGGATCACCTCAAGGTCGACCGGTGTGTCCTCGTCGGTCACTCCATGGGCGGGATGGTTGCCCAGACCATCGCCCTCGGCCGGCCGGACCTGGTGGAACGCCTGGTGCTGGTGGACTCGATCAGCCGGATGACCTACAGCCGCGGGCGGGGCCTGCTCATGGCGGTCTCCACCCGCGTGCCCTTCAAGCTGTTCGTCGCCGCCAACATCAAGCGGGCCTTCTCGCCCGGCTACCCGCGCGAGGAAGTCCGCAAGTACATCGAGGCCTCCGCGGCCACGCCGAAGGAGGTCGTCATGACCGACTACGGCGCGATGCGGGCCTTCGACGTCCTCGACCGGGTCGGCGAGATCGAGGCGCCGACGCTGCTCGTGCACGGCTACCACGACATCCAGCTGCCGCTGAAGCAGATGCTGCGCATGGCGAAGGCCTACCCGAACGCCGTTGTCCGCATCATCGACGCCGGCCATGAACTGCCGGTCGAGAAGCCCACGGAACTGACCGCCGCGCTCGCCGCGTTCCTACCCGAAGGGGCGTGAACGCTCTCCCGTGTTCCGGGACGTCACAGCTGACCGGCGAGCAAGTCGCTCAGCCGGGCGCCCTCCGCCCATCGCCGCAGCGCGGTCCCGTCGAGCAGACAGATCCTGCCCTCGCGGCGCGCCCAGCGGACGTCCCGCGCCCTGAAGGTTCCCCGGTGCACGACCAGGCGCAACGGCGACGCGTCTCCTCGGCGCCGGTGGGGGTGGAGCAGATCCTCGTCGGGGAGGGGCTCCGCCACCGGGCGGAAGGCCACTTCGAGACGGTGGCCGCCCTTGTCCCTGGCGCACAGGTGCGGCCGCTCCGGCGCTGACGTCATCCGCACGCGCCAGCCGTCCCGGCGCAGCATCCGGGCCACCGCCAGCGCGAGGCCCTGCGTGTCGAGTTCGAGCAGTTCGTCCGAGGTGTAGTAGCCGGAACGTCGGCGGTTGCCGGGGCGCCGGCTCCGGGCCCCCAACGCGACCAGCAACAGCACCACGGCGCCACCGGCGACGGGTACGGCGAGCCCGGCGGCGCGATAGCCCGCCGCCAACCCGGCGACCAGCGCGCACACGACCACCGCCAGCCCCGCGAGCGCCGGCAGCACATCGCGCAGTCGCGGACCGTAGCGCCCCTCGACGCGCAGCAGGCGCACCGCGTTCCGTCTCCGCGCTCGACGTGACTCGTTGGGCCGGTGAGCCCACGAAACGCGCGCCACAGTGCCAGCCCCCCAACGCCGCCCGCTTCCACCCGCGTTGGCATCGATACCCGGTCCGCGACCGAGTGCCCGATGGGCGGGAGGGAATCCGGCAGCACACACCGGCGCACGGAGGCGTCAGGGGTGGCTCGTCGCGCGCCCGCGCTCTCGCGGGCCCTGAACTCACGCCGTCAGCAGGCCCCTTCGTCCTGCCAGACACCCCAGTCGGAGGCGGTGGGCACCTCGTTCTGGGTCCACCACTTGGCCTTCCAGTTGTGCTTGTTGTACGAGACCTCGTCGCCGGCGGTGTACACCGCGCTCGAACTCCACGCCGTCTTGCACCCGGTGGGCGTCGGAGTGGGGGTGGGCGTGGGGGTCGTGGACGGCGGGGTGACGCCGGCGAACTTCACCGAGTACTTCGCGAAGTCCCAGGAGTTCTGCGCCACGCTGGAGCAAGTCCCGGACGTACGGCCGCCGTTGTCGGCCGGCGTGCACTGGCGGTCCCGGTTGAGGGACCAGAAGGTGAAGCGGTCCATGTTGTGGCTGGTGGCGTAGTCGAGCACGGTCTGGAAGTCGGCCTGGGTGAAGTACTCGCCGGTGTCGCTGCGCCCGTTCATGCCGGAGAAGCCCTCGTGGGCGTAGGCGGTGGCCTGGTCCCAGCCGAAGGTCGACTGGAGGATGGAGTTGAAGTTGGTCAGGGCACTGGTCTGTGAGGCCGCCCCGTTGAAGCCGCCGTCGAAGGGCATGATGGAGAAGTTGTTCGGCGTGAACCCCTGCGACTTGGCTTCAAGGAGCATCTGCTTGCCGAACCAGCCGGTGCCGTCCGCCGTGCCGGCCGTGGTGACGGAGACGTACAGGCCGGGGTTGTTCTGCTGGAGTATCTTCGCGGCGCCGATCTCGTTCTTGATGGCCGCGGTGTTCTCGTACTCCGGCTCCTCCAGGTCGAAGTCGATGGCGTGCAGGCCGTACTTGGTGATGACCTGCTGGTAGGCGGCCGCGGTCGACGCCGCGTCGGAACAGGTCTGGCCGAGCTTCGTACCGCCGTAACCGCCGATGGAGACGGACACGTCGCCGCCCTTGGCGCGGATGGTGTCGATGACCGACTGGACGGCCGTGTCCGAGGAGACCGGTGCCGTGCCGCCCCAAGTGGGCGAGCAGCCACCGCCGTTGGGGGCGAGGACGAAGGCGAGCTGGAAGGCCTTGAGGCCGGTGGCGTCCATGATGGCGGCCGGGTCCGGCGGGTCGTTGTCGAGCGGCATCAGGTAGGGGGCCGCGGCGTACCAGCGGTTGCCGAGCGCGGTGGTGGCGCCCGAGGCGTGGCCCGCCATCAGCGCCGTGGTTCCCGCGGCGGTGAGTCCGACGGCGGCGGCTGCGCCGAGACATGCGCGAAGACGTCTCACGGTGTGCCTCCGGTGAGGTGGGGGAGTGGCCCCCAGCTTCGGGCCGGGCGGTGGGCACGTCTACGGTTAGGTCTAGACCAAACCATCTATTGGCCTAGACCATAAGATTCCTTTGCGCTGGAAGGTGCGGTCGACGCGCACGGGTGCGGTACCCGGGGCATGCTGTCCGGACAAGCCGGTACCCGGGCGGGCGGAGGAGGAACGGTGCCGACGCAGGCGGAGGACGGGACCGACCCCCGGCGGTGGCAGGCGCTGTGGGTCACCCTGGTGGCGGGCTTCATGAGCCTGCTCGACGTGACGATCGTCGCGGTCGCGCTGCCGTCCATGCAACGGGACCTGCACACCACGGCACCCGCCATCCAGTGGGTCGTCTCCGGATACGCGCTCGCCTTCGCCCTGGTCCTGGTGACGGCCGGCCGCGTCGGCGACGCAGTCGGCAGACGCCGTATCTTCCTGCTGGCTCTCGCCGCCTTCGTGCTGTGCAGCGCGGCGGCGGGCGCGGCCCCCTCCATCACCTGGCTCGTCGCGGCCCGCCTCGCGCAGGGCGTCGCCGCCGGCTGCCTCGCCCCGCAGAACTCCGCGCTCATCCAGCAGATGTTCCGCGGCGCCGAACGCGGCCGCGCCTTCGGCCTGTTCGGCGCGACCGTGGGCATCTCGAGCGCCGTCGGCCCCGTCGTCGGCGGCCTGATCCTCGCCCTCGCCGACGGCCCCCAGGGCTGGCGCTGGATCTTCTACGTCAACGTCCCGGTCGGCGCGATCGCCTTCCTGCTCGGCATCCGCCTGCTCCCGAAGACCGCCCCCGGCCACCGGGAACGCCTCGATGTCGTCGGCGTGGCACTCCTCGGCTGCGGAGTCCTCGCCCTGATGCTCCCGCTGGTCCTCGCCGAGTCCGGCGGCGTACGACGGCTGTGGTGGCTCTTCCTTGTCGGGCCCGGCTTCCTGTGGGCGTTCGTCCGCTGGGAGCGACGCGTCGCGGCCCGCGAAGGCCACCCACTCCTGGACCCGCGCCTGCTGACCGACACCCGCGGCTACGCCACCGGCGCCGCCATCGCCACCCTCTACTTCGTCGGCTTCAGTGGCGTCTGGCTCGTCTTCGCCCTCTACTACCAGAACGGCCTCGGCTACTCACCCCTGCGCTCGGGCCTCGCCGTGACCCCCTTCGCGCTCGGCTCCGCACTCGCCGCAGCGCTGGCCGGCCGGCTGGTCGACCGCCTCGGCAGAGTGCTCACCGTCTGCGGCCTCGCCGCCGTCACGCTCGGCCTCGGCGGCACCGCCCTGATCCTGCGCCTCGCCCCCACCGACCTGGCCGCCTGGATCACCGTCCCCGCCATGTTCCTGGGCGGCCTGGGCAGCGGCTGCGTCATCTCGCCCAACGTCACCATGACCCTGCGGGACGTACCCGTCCGCATGGCCGGAGCCGCGGGCGGCGCCCTGCAGACCGGACAGCGCCTGGGCGGATCCATCGGCACGGCGGCACTGCCCGGCCTCTTCTACCTCGTCCTCGCCGCCGACGACCACGACTACCGCACGGCCGTCGCCACCGCCGTGGGCCTGGGTATCGCGCCGGTCGCCTGCGCGCTGGCCCTCGCCGTCCACGACTGGCACCGCGACCACCGCGCCAGAAAACAGCCCTGTCCGCCCGAGGTCTCCCACAGTCACCTGCACGCGGGCCAGGGCTGACGGCCGGGCCGATCCGGTCAGGCGGGCTGCCAGAGCTCGATCCGGTTCCCCTCGGGATCGGTGACCCAGCCGAACCGGCCCACACCCTCCATGTCCTGCCTGTCCTCGGCCACGTCCGCCCCCTTGGCGCGCAGCTGCGCGAGCATCGCGTCCAGGTCGCGGACCCGGAAGTTGAGCATGGTCCGCTGATCGCGGGACCCGAAGTAGTCGGTCCCCGACTCGAACGTCGCGAACACCGTCGCCCCGGCCTCCTGGCGCCACAGCCCATGTTCATCGGCGTCCAGACCCAGGCAGTCGCGGTACCACGCGCTCAAGGCCACCGGGTCGGCGGCCTTGATGAAGTAACCACCGATTCCAAGCACACGTTCCATGCCGCCATCGTGCCAGTACGGCGATCGAGCGGCCTGGCACCACACCGCCCTCCGAGCGATGGCCGGTTCCTTTCTCTCCGGACGTCCCGATTCCAGATTCTGAGAAGTTGTGGACGTGGTGTGGAGCTCGACTGTTTAAACTTTGGACTTCGCACGGAGAGGGAACAAGTGAGCGAACCGACGGGCCCCGTCTGCCCAGAATGCGGCAAGTCCCGGGCAGCGGACGGCACTCCGTCCTGCTCCTGCGGCCGCCGCGCCTCCGACGCCCACCGCGCGGCCCGCACGGCGGAGGCCGCGGCCGCGGAGGACTTCGACCCGGTACGCATCCGGCCGTTCGTCGAAGTCGGCGACGAGCCGGGGCAGTCGGAGACTCCCGAGGACCAGGCAGACCCATCGGAGGCCGTCGGAGAGCAGCAACTCCCGGCCAACACGGCCGACTTGGCCGAGACCGTCCCCGATCACGACACGTCCCCACCTCCCGGCGGGCACCCCGTACCGCCGCCCCCGCCCGAGGACACCCCGACCCGCAGGCGACGCCCCCGTGCCGTACTGGTCGCCGGAGTTGGAGCCGCCGTGGCCATCGTCGTGACCGCCGGCTTCGTCGGGGGCGTCTTCTGGTACGACGGCCCCGCCCGGGACGACTCCCTGTCCGGCGGCGTGCGCGCCGACCTCCCGGAGGCTTCGCCCTCGGCGGGCGACACGTCCTCCCCGGACCCGTCACAGGGAACGCCCTCCGCGGACTCGTCGCCGACCGTGTCCTCCTCACCCGGAGCGACCTCCACCGAACGCTCACCCACGCCGACCGGCTCCACCGCTCCCACCGGCCCTTCGTCCAGCGCCACCGCCACGACCACGGGCGCCCCCGCACCGACCGAGTCCGGCGGACAGGCCCCTGTCCTCCGCCTCGGCGACAAGGGACCCGAAGTCGTCGAACTCCAGCTCCGCCTCAAGCAGATCGGCTACTACGACGGAAACGCGGACGGCGACTTCGACAGCGACGTCCAGAGCGCCGTCCGCAGCTATCAGTTCACCCGCTTCATCCTGACGGACGAGTCGGGCGTGTACGGCCACCCGACCCGGACCGCCCTCGAAGCCGAGACCACGGAGCCGTGACGGAGGGCTGGCCCAACTGCTCTCACCGGCACGGAGGTTGCCCCTGCCTCTCCGCTCACTCGGCGATGGGCCTTGAGGACATCCACCTGTGCAGCACCGGGCGGCATCCGCTCCTCGAACTCAGGGAAGAGCCGGTCCGGTAGATCCGGTCGAGACCGTCATTGGTCGCGGCGGCGAACCGCGCCACCAGGCCGACGGGGTCGGACAGGCCCGCCTGCCGCAGGGTGTCGCGCAGGACCAGGCTGTGCTGGAGGCTCTTCGCCAGTCCGCGGCCGACGGTCGGGACGGTGTAGGCCCAGGCGTCGCCGACCGCGACCACCCCGGTGACCAGGGGCTCCTCGACGTCGTAACGACACCTCACCAGACACGGACACCAGCCGCCTCGGCCAGGGTGTCGAACCGGGCGTCGTCCGCGCGGAGTTGACCGCGCAGCCCCGGCTCCGGCGCGATCGCGTTCGTGCGCTCGGCTCCGAGCAGCAAGGCGGTCTGCGGACCGCCCAGCGCGGCCCCGAGTGTGACGATCCTTGCCATGAAAGCCCATTCCGGTCGGCCCCGCACGCCCGACTAGGCGGCCGGGCTCATCTTCCCTTCCCGCGCACCCCGCAGTGCGGTGGACCAGCTCATCACCTGGTCGAGCATGTCGCCCACCGAGGCCTCGAGGCCCTCGCCGGGCACGAAGGTGCCGGAGGCGAAGGTGGGGATCAGCGGAACGGCGGGCTGTGCGCGGACGGTGGCGACCTGGAGCTCGGCGAGCACGAGCCGGAGCGCCTCGGCGGCCCGGACTCCGGCCGCCCATCCGCCGTAGCTGACGATGCCGGCGGCCTTGTCGTTCCACTCCCGGTAGACGTAGTCCAGGGCGTTCTTGAGTGCCCCGGGAAAGGAGTGGTTGTACTCGGGCACGAGGAACACATAGCCGTCGAAGCCGTCGACCAACTCACCCCAGGCGCGGGTGTGTTCGTGCTGGTACTGCTGGTGGTTCGGGTTGCCGGGCTCGTCCAGGTTGCCGAGGTCGTGGTGGGCCAGATCGACGAGCTCGTAGTCGGCACCGCCGTGGGCGCGTGCCGTGTCGAGCAGCCAGGAGGCGATCTGATCGCCGCGGCGTCCGGGCCGGGTGCTGCCGAGGATGATCCCTATACGGAGGTTCATGGCGTCCTTCCGGGAGGTGAGAGTTGACGTGTCAACTCTAGGGAGGGCGAGTTGTCGCGTCAACTCTTGCTCGGTAGCCTTGCCCCATGCGGAAATCGGATGCCCTGAGGCCGGAGGAGTGGGACCTCTGGGACACCTGGATGCAGGCCCAGCGGCTGCTTCTCCAGGAGATCGACCGGCGCCTGCAGGCCGAATTCGGCATCTCGAAGGCCGAGTTCAGCGTGCTGGTGACCCTGCTGCGGGCGCCCGGCAGCGAGATGCGCGTAGTGGACCTGGCGGCGTCGCTCGGCTGGGAGAAGAGCCGGGTCTCGCACCAGCTCACGCGGATGGAGAGCCGCGGGTTCGTGGTCCGCACCGAGAGCGGGGCCAGCGGGCGCCGCACCGGGATCGGACTGACGCCGGAGGGGCGCGGCCTCGTGGAGCGGGCCGTCGTCGCGCATGGCGGCAACGTCCGCCGCTACTTCCTCGATCCGCTCGCACCCGAGCAGGCCGCCGCCATCAGGGCCTGGAGCGAGCAGCTCATCGACCGCCTCGAAGGCGGCGGCACCGAGAGCGCAGAGGGTGCCGCCGCCGTGTGAGGCGCTGGCGCGCTACTCCTTGACGGTGGCCGAGCGGCGCGTCGGGCTGCCCAGCGCCCAGAAGAGAACGCCGAGGAGGACGAATGCGGCGAGCGGGACGGCCTCCGTCAGCAGGTACTTCCAGCGCTCGCCGTAACTCCAGCCGTCCGGCCGGAAGTCGGAGCCGAACCAGTGGTCGCCGAGCCCCGGAGCGATCAGCTGCACGCTCGCGAACAGGATGAGCACGGTGAGCACTGTGGCGATGGTGCGAGGGAACGGCGCCTTGTAGGGGCGCGGGATGTGCGGGGCCTTGCGGCGCAGGACCGGGAGTGCCGGGAAGATGCCCAGGTAGCTGATGAGCGTGGTGGAGATGGCGAGGCCGAGGACGGCACCGAAGAGCTTGGCGGCGCTGCCGTTGGTCAGTTCGTGGGCCAGCACCAGGACGAGGGTGGAGACCAGCCCGCTGAGGATGTTGACGCGCACCGGCGTGCCGAACCTGCTGGAGATCACGCCCAGGAAACGCGGCGCCGCGCCGTCGTAGCCGGAGACGGCCAGCGCCCGGTCGGAACCCATGACCCAGGTGACGCCGGAGGACAGCACCGTCAGGATGAACATGATCGCGGCGAGGTCACCCAGCACACTCCCGGCACCGCTGAGCGAGACGCTGCCGTCGGCGCCGACTTGACCGCCGTACACCGTGAAGACCTGGCGGATCGCGTCGATGAAGCCGCCCAGGCCCGTGACGGCCTTGACCGGCAGGACGAGGAGGATGCCGAGGATCGGGAGCGCGTACAGCAGCACCGAGAGGAAGGCGCTGCGGAAGATCGCGAACGGCACGTCCTTCTGGGCGTCGGTCATCTCGTCGCCGGCGGTGTTGGGCAGCTCGAAGCCGACGTAGTTGAACATCAGCACCGGCACCAGGAGGACGAATCCCGCGTACGTCGGCGAGAAGTCGCCGACCCCGAATCCGTGCAGGCCGTGCTTGATGCCGTAGACGACCACGGTGACGGTGAACAGGCCCAGCAGCAGGAAGCGGCTCCAGGCGCCGAGGGTGGGGATCCACTTGCCGATGTCGAAGGAGAGGATCGCGGCGAGCACGCCGATCCAGATGAAGGCGAGGGTGAAGACGTAGAACCCCGTGGTGCTCAGGTCCTTTCCGTCGTTGAAGAAGGTGGTGTAGGCGGTGACGGCGGAGACGGAGAGGGTGCCGCCGAGCCAGACGGGGTTGGTGATCCAGTACAGGAAGTTGTTGACGGCACCGGCGAGACGGCCGAAGGCCCTGCTGGTCCAGATGTACGGACCGCCCTCGTCGGCGAACGCGGCGCCGAGCTCGGCGGTCAGCAGGGCGGAGGGAACGAAGAAGACGGCGGCCAGGACGATGAGCCAGGTGAACGCCTCGGCACCGTTGGCGGCCACGGTGCCGATCGTGTCCACGCCGACGATGGTGCACAGCAGGAAGAAGAGGATGTCGAAGCGGCCGAAGTGCTTGCGCAGCTTCCGCCGCTCCTCCTGGGCTGCCGCCGGTACGGCGACCGGCTCGGGTGCGATGGGGCCAGCGGTCACCGGGGACTCCTCGGGGGCGCGGGAGGGGTGTGCGATTCGGCCAATGATCGATGCCCCGGCACAAGCGCACAAGCGTTCGTGGTGAAGTCTTGACCATTGCCTCTCCACATTTCGTATGCGCCGGCCTCCCGCGCTATCCGGCCATCCGTCCCGCTCAGCCGACGGGCGGCTCGGTGGCAGCGTCGTGGTGGACGGGCGGGGAGATCGCGGGCTGACCGGTCACGTTGAACACCGACCTGAACACCCCCATCGGACAGCTGTTGAGCAGCGCCGTCAGGGGATGCTCCTCGACGCCCTCGCGCCAGGCACCGACGAGCGGCGGCGACACGCCATCCTGGGCGTGAAGAGCAGGTCGAACCCGGCGACGAAGCCCTCGACCACGCGGCCCACACCGCCGCCCGGGTGGCAGCGGAGATCGGCTACGCCGGCCAGTCCCACCTCCACCGAGACGTCAGGGCGGTCGCGGCGGCAGCGTGGCTCGCGGTGGGCGACGTGGCGTGGGCGACGCCGGCCGGGCTATTGGGTCGTCGTGGGAGCCACGATGACCGCGTTGGCGGAGCAGGTCCGCAGGAAGGCCGCGTCCTCGGCGCAGACGGCCACCTTCATGGGGCTGGTTCCGGGCCACGGAAGGGTCACCGAGGTGCCGGTGAGCGGCGGTGAGGTGACCTCGACGAAGCAGATGCCGTCGTCGCTGCACGAGCCGAGGCGGTAGCCCACCGTGTCGGTGTCCGTCGCGGCCTTGGGGTTCCAGGTGACGGTGTAGGTGCGGGCGACCGGGTCGATGGACCCGGTGACTCCGGTCGGCGCGGGCGGCCGGATCATGTCCCGGGACTTCCAGGTCAGGGTCGCGGGGGCCGACCGATTGCCCGAGGTGTCCACCGCGATGACCGCGTAGTAGTACGTGGCGCCGGTGGGGTACGGGGTGTCGTAGAAGCTCAGCGCGTTGAAGGGCGTCGCCACGCTGCGCAGATGCGCCGCGTCCAGCGCCACCGGTGTCGTGTCGGACCGGTAGACCAGGTAGCCGGCGAGGTCCGAGGCCGTGACCTTGTTCCAGGTCAGGGTTATCGTCGCGGTCGACGCCGGTTGGGTCGCTTGGAGCCCGGTCGGCGCGGGCGGCGGCGTGGTGTCGGCCGCGACCCGGGCCGGCGCGGCCGCTTCGGCGACCCCGCCACCGGCCATCACCCCGCCGGCCAGCAGGGCTGACGCGGCGATGCCGGTGAGGACATGTCTTGCACGCTTGATCGTGCCCATCGTCTCTCCCATGAAGGCGCCAGTGATTCCTCCCTGTCTGACGCACGATCATGGCGAGCCGTTGTGCACACCGTTACGCCGGACGGTCCGGTACGGGACCGTCCGGCGTATCACTTCTGGGCGATCGCCGACTCGGCCGCCGCCTTGATCCGGGCGCCGAAGGCGGGGGCGTCCTTGCGGGCCGCGCCCAGGGCCACTCCGACGAGGAGCTTGCCCAGCCCGTGGCCCTCCAGGACGTTGAAGATACGGACGCGGGTCCGCTCCTCGCCCAGTGCCTCCAGGTCGTAGCCGCCCTCGCTCGCCGTCACGCTGTTCTTCGAGACCTCGGCCCAGCGCAGCTTCACCGGCGCTTCGAACTCGGTGATCCGGAACTCCCGGGACGACTTCATCCCGGCGTCCTTGACCGTGCTCCGGAAGACCGTGCCCACGGCGGTCGGGCCGTCGGGCGTCCGGTCGATCCTCAGGACCCGGGGGCTGAACTGCGGATCGTTGCGCCCGTCGGCGAGGTAGGCGAAGACCTCCTCGACCGGCCGGTCGACCTCGACCACCGCTTCGAACTGTCCTGACATGGGCACTCCTCATCGGCCGCGCCGTATCGCCGCCCGTGCTGTCACAGCGGCACCGCGACCCTATGGGACGACCGGACATCCCGCGAGGTGAACGGCGGGTGTACGGCCCCCGGAGGCCACTCCGGACCCGAGTCGGGCGGCCATCTCCGCCGAACGTCCCACCCGGGCCCTCGACGCCTCCTCATACAGGAGACCCACTCCATCTGCGTCTCCGTGTCATACCCACCGGACACGAAGACGCGGCCCGGCCCCGCGGCGAGCCGCTTTCGTCCCGTGTCAGTGGCCCGTCGTAGTCTGATCAACAGGCCGCCAGGGAGCGGACGTTCGAGCAAGAGGGGCAGCCTAGTGGGGGTGGCGGAAGCGTTCGAGGTGCGGCCCGTCGCGGAGTTCCTCGTCGAGAACTCCGTGCGCTACGGCGACAAGCTCGCGTTCGCCGACGACCGGCGCGGGGTGAGCTGGGCCGAACTGGAGCGCAGGACCGCCCGGTTGGCGGCCGGACTGGGCGTCGGTCGGGGCGCCCGGGTGGTCTTCTGCCTGGACGCCGCAGTCGAGGTGGTCGAGGGGCTGCTCGCCGGTGTGCGGGCCGGCGCGGTCGGCGTGCCGCTCAGTTCCCGCGGTACCGACGCCGAGATCGCGGAGCTGCTGACCGACTGCGATCCGGCCGTCGTGGTCACCGACCGGCGCAACCTGCCCCGCATCGCCCGGCTCACCGCGGGCTGGTCGCTCCGGCTGATCGTGACCGGCGAGGGTCCCCTGCCGCAGCACGCCACGAGCTTCGAGGCCCTGATCGCCGAGTCCGCGCCTTCGCCCGCCGACGACCTCGGCCTCGACGAGCCCGCCTGGCTCATCTACACCTCCGGCACTTCCGGCACCCCCAGGGCCGCCGTCTCCAGCCAGCGCTCCGCCCTCTGGTCCTCCGTCGCCTGCTACCTCCCTCGGCTCGGACTGTCGTCGGCGGACCGCGTCCTGTGGCCGCTCCCGCTCTCGCACACCTACGCCCATTCGCTCTGCGTCCTGGGCACCACCGTCGCGGGGGCCGGCGCCCGGATCACCGCGACGCCCGACCCGGCCGAACTGGTGCGACTCGTCGGCGAGTTCGCGCCGACCGTGCTGGGCGGTGTGCCCCTCACCTACCGCCAGCTGCTCGACGCCGGGCTGGGCCCGGTCCCGTCGCTGCGGTTCTGCGTGACCGCCGGGGCACCCAGTGAGCCGGACCTTCGGGAGCAGGTCGAAGCGAGGTTCGGCGCCCCGCTCCTCGACGGGTACGGGAGCACCGAGACCTGCGGCAAGATCGCCATGGAGTCGCCCGACGGGCCGCGCGTGCCCGGCGGCAGCGGACGGCCGCTGCCCGGGATGGACATCCGGCTCGTCGACCCGGAGACGGGAGGCGACGGTCCGGACGGCGAGGGCGAGATCTGGGTACGCGGCCCCGGCGTCATGCTCGGCTACCACAACCGGCCCGACGACACCGCCGACGCCGTACGGGACGGCTGGTACCGCACCGGTGACCTCGGCCGGCTCGGCGAGCACGGCTGTCTGACCGTCACCGGCCGGGTGAACGACCGGATCGTGCGCGGCGGCGAGAACGTCGACCCGGCCGAGGTCGAGCACGTACTACGCGGACTGCCCGGAATCCAGGACGCGGCCGTCGTGGCGCGCCCCCATCCGCTGCTCGGCGAGGTCCCGGTGGCCTTCGTGGTGCCCGAGCGGCAGACCCTCGACCGAGCGGCCCTGCTGCGGGCGTGTGCCTCCGTGCTCTCCGCGCACAAGGTGCCCGACGAGATCCTGTTCACCCCGGCCGTGCCGCGCACCGCCGCGGGCAAGCCGCGCCGCGCCCTGCTCCGCGAGGCACTCGCCGCGCGCCCCGCCGAACCCGCCCTCGCCCGCCTCGCCGACCGCATGCCCGGCGAACGGCGCGCCGCGCTGACCGACCTGGTCTGTACGGAGGTCTCGGCGATCCGGGGGAGCGCGGCCGACGCCGGCACGGCCTTCGCCGACCTCGGGCTGACCTCGATGGACGCGATGACCCTGTGGCACCGGCTCAGCCTGCGCACCGGCCTGAGCCTCCCGGCGACGCTGGTCTGGGACCACCCGACTCCGGCCGCCGTCGCCGCGTACCTGGACACCCGGCTGCACGGCACGCCCACGCCCGTGGCCAGGCCGCCGCGGCGCCGCGGCCCGGAATCCGAACCCATCGCGATCGTCGCCGTCGGCTGCCGCTATCCGGGCGGGGTGGCCTCACCCGAGGACCTGTGGCGAGTGGTGGCCGAGGGCGCCGACGCCACCGGCGACTTCCCCACCGACCGGGGCTGGGACCTGGCCTCCCTCTACGATCCCGACCCCGACCGGCTCGGGACGTCGTACACCCGCCGTGGCGGCTTCCTCGACGGCGTCGCGGACTTCGACCCGCTCTTCTTCGGCATGTCACCCCGCGAGGCCCTCGCCACCGACCCACAGCAGCGACTGCTGCTCGAGGTCGCCTGGGAGACGCTGGAGCGCGCCGCGATCCCCGCGCCGACGCTCCGCGGCAGCAGCACCGGCGTGTTCGTCGGGCTGATGCACGTGGGGTACGGCAGCGGGCTCGCGCCGCACGACCTGGAGTCGCACGTCGGCATCGGCTCGTCCGGCAGCGTGGCCTCCGGGCGGGTCGCCTACGTCCTGGGGCTGCAGGGCCCGGTGATGACCCTGGACACGGCCTGCTCGTCCTCGCTGGTCGCGATGGACCTGGCCGCCAAGTCGCTGCGGGCGGGAGAGTGCACGCTCGCGCTGGCGGGCGGGGTGACGGTCCTGTCGAGCCCACAGCCGTTCATCGCCTTCAGCCGTCAGCGCGGCCTGTCGCCGGACGGCCGCTGCCGGTCGTTCGCCGCGGGCGCGGACGGCACCGCCTGGGCCGAGGGCGTCGGCCTGGTGCTGCTGGAGAAGCTGTCGGACGCGCGGCGCAACGGCCATCCGGTGCTCGCCGTCCTGCGCGGCTCCGCGGTCAACTCGGACGGCGCGTCGAACGGCCTGACCGCCCCCAGCGGCCAGGCCCAGCGGGCACTGATCCGGCTGGCACTGGCCGACTCGGGACTGCGGGCCTCGGACGTCGACGTCGTCGAGGGACACGGCACGGGCACCTCGCTCGGCGACCCCATCGAGGCCGGCGCCCTGCTCGCCACCTACGGACAGGACCGCGACCCCGCCGACCCGGTGTGGCTCGGCTCGGTCAAGTCGAACCTCGGGCACACCCAGGCCGCGGCGGGCATCGCCGGCCTAATCAAGATGATCGAGGCGATGCACCACGCCGAACTGCCCGCCTCCCTCTACGCCGATCAGCCGTCACCGCACGTCGACTGGGACTCCGGCGCCGTACGACTCCTCGACCGGGCGCGCCCCTGGCCACGCGGCGAGCACCCGCGACGCGCGGCGATCTCGTCGTTCGGCATCGGCGGGACCAACGCCCACGTGATCATCGAGGAGCCGGGGGAGGCCGATTGGGCTTCCGATGCCGGTTCTGGCGCGAGCGGCCTCAAGTCGCACCTGCCGGTCACCCCCTGGCTCGTCGGAGGCGGCGACGAGGCCGGACTGCGCGCCCACGCAAGGGAGTTGGCGGTCGCGCTGGCCGACGTGTCCGACCCGTCCGCCGCGCTGGACGCCGCGTACTCGCTGGCGACGACCAGGGCACCCCTGTCCCGCCGCGCGGTCGTCCTGGCCACCGATGCCGAAGGGCTGCTCGCCGGGCTGCGCGACCTGGCCGCCGGCGTCGACAATCCGGCCGTGCTGCGGGGCAGCGCGGGCACGCGTCCCAAGACGGCTCTCGTGTGCGCGGGCCAAGGCGCCCAGCGCACCGGCATGGGGCGTGAACTGCGGGCCGCCTTCCCGGTTTTCGACGCGGTGTTCACCGAGTTGTGCGAGGAGTTCGGCCCGTGGCTGGAGCGGCCGCTGCTGGAGGTGATCGACGCGGCCGACGACAGCCTCCTGAACCGCACCGACTACGCGCAGCCCGCGCTGTTCGCCTTCGAAGTCGCCCTGCACGCCCTGCTCGCCGAGTGGGGCGTGCGACCGGACTACCTGGTCGGCCACTCGATCGGCGAACTCGCCGCCGCCCACATCGCCGGCGTGTTCTCCCGCGCCGACGCGGTACGACTGGTCGCAGCCCGCGGCCGGTTGATGGCGGCACTGCCCACCGGCGGGGCGATGGTCGCGGTCCGCGCACCGCTGGCCGAGGTGACCCGACAACTGGACGAGACATCGGGGCGGGTAGCGGTCGCGGCCGTCAACTCACCGTCGTCGGTGGTGCTTTCCGGCGACGAGGACGCGGTGACGGACCTGGTGTCCCGCATCGGACGGCCCTCCCACCGCCTCCGCGTGAGCCACGCCTTCCACTCGCCGCTCCTCGACCCGATGCTGGCCGAGTACCGCACGGTCGCCGAGTCGGTGACGTACCACCAGCCGTCCGTGCCCGTGGTCTCCACCCTGACCGGCCGCCAGGAGCGGGACGCACTCACCACCGCCGAGCACTGGGTACGGCAGGCACGCGAGACGGTCCGATTCGCCGACGCGGTGCGGCACTTGGCCGACGAGGGCGTCACGGCGTTCGTCGAGGCCGGCCCGTCCGTTTCCCTCGGCACGGCGATTGAGGAGTGCGTCGGGCCGGACGCGGTGATCACCCGATGGGCGGATGCGGGCACGGCGTTCGAGGCGCTGGCCGCACTGCACGTGCACGGGGTCGAGGTGAACTGGCAGGCGGCGTACGCGAGCAGCGGTGCCCGCCGACGCCCGCTGCCCACCTATCCCTTCCAGCGGCAGCGTTACTGGCTCAACGCCGTCCGGCACCGGCCGCCGGCCGGCCACCCCCTGCTGGGGCAGCCCCAGCCCGACGCCGACGGACCAGGCATCCGGCACACCTCCGTACTCTCCACCGCACACCACCCCTGGCTCGCCGACCACGCCATCGGCGGCCGAGTGGTCGTCCCCGCCGCTCTCTTCGCGGAGTTGGCCCTCCGTGCCACCGGCACCTCCGGCCCCGCCCGGCTGGCCGAACTGGTCCTGCACGAACCCCTGGTGCTGTCCCCGGAGGACCGGACGCAGGTGCAGGTGGTGGCCGGGGCCCCCGACGAAGCAGGCGCCCGACCGGTCACCGTCTGGGCCCGCCCGGCCGACACCACACAAGCGTGGAAGCGCCATGCGACGGCGACGATCGCCCCCGCCGAGGCGCCGCCCGTCACCAACCAGCCCGGGACATGGCCGCCCACGGGTGCCGCGCCCATCCCGGTCGACTATCCGCGCCTCGAAGCGAACGGCCACCACTACGGGCCCGCCTTCCGCGCGGTCACGGTCCTGTGGCGCCAAGGCGACGACCTCTTCGCCGAACTCGCCCTGCCCGGCGGGGAAGCGGCGACCGCGGGCTCGTACACCCTGCACCCCGCACTGTTCGACGCGGCACTGCACTCCGCACTGCTCGCCGAGAACTCCGGTGAGCGACCCCGCGAGCCCCGGGTCCCCCTCGCCTTCACCGGCCTGACCGTGCACGCACCCGGAGCCTCCGCAGCACGCGCGGTCATACGGCGCCTCGGGCCGGACGAGTTCCGGGTCACCCTCACCGACCTGGCCGGTCGGCCCCTCGCCGCCGTCGATTCCATGGTCACGCGGCCGATCCCGGCACACCTCACCGTCGCCGACGACATCTACGGCGTCACCTGGCGGCCGGTCGCGGCGGACACGGGCCCGTCGAGCACCCCCGCGGAGCGTGAACTTCTCGACGTGCCCCGGCTCGCCGCCGCCCTCCCCGAGGACACCACCCCGCCCGACCGCACGCGGGCGCTCCTCACGGCCGTACTGGAACGGATACGCGACTGGACCGGCGACATCCGGCCCGGCCGTCTGGTCGTGCTCACCCACAACGCCACCGGCGAGGACCCGGACCTCGCCGAGGCGGCCGTCGCGGGGCTCGTGCGCAGCGCCCAGTCCGAGCACCCGGGCCGGATCGTGCTGGTGGACCAGCGGGGCGTACCGGCGTCACCGGCACAACTGGACGCGGCCCTGCGGTCCGGCGAACCACAAGTGGCCCTGCACGGCGGCACCGTCCTGGTGCCCCGGCTCGCTCGCGTGGAGGCGCCCTCGGCCGAGCCGCCCGCCCTGGACCCCGAGGGGACGGTGATCGTCACGGGCGGCACCGGTGCTCTCGGACACGCGCTGGCCCGATATCTGGTCGCCGAACGAGGCGTGCAGCACCTGTTGTTGACGGGTCGTAGTGGACGGGTCCCGGACTGGGTGGGGGACTTGCCCGCCAAGGTGCGCGTGGTGACGTGCGATGTGAGCGACCGCGCGGCCGTCGACGCCCTGATCGCGTCCTGCCGGCCCGCGCCGACGGCCGTGTTCCACCTCGCCGGAGTCGTGGACGACGGTGTGGTGGACACCATGACCCCCGAGCGGCTCGCGAGCGTGCTCGCGCCGAAGGCGGACGGTGCCTGGCATCTGCACGAGGCGACAAAGGAGTTGGGCCTGACCGCCTTCGTGCTGTACTCCTCGGCCGCGGGTGTGCTCGGCCGACCGGGGCAGTCGAACTACGCTGCCGCGAACGGGTTCCTCGACGCACTCGCCCGGCACCGGGTGGCTCACGGGCTGCCCGCCCAGGCGCTGGCCTGGGGTCCCTGGACCACCGCCGGGGGCGACGGAGGGATGGCGGGCCGGGTGGCGCCCGAACGGCTGGGCGAGGGCGGCGTTCTGGCCGTCACCGAGCAGGAGGGCATCGCGCTCCTCGACGCGGCCCTGCACAGGACGGAACCCGTACTCGTGCCGATCCCGCTGGACCTCGCCGCCGCGGACGCACCGGTCCTCGCCGACCTGGTGAAGCGGCGTCCGGCCCGGACCGCGCCCACCGACGCCGGCGCGCCCCCGGGTACCGCCAGCAGTCAGGTGGCTCAGACACCCGGTGCCTGGCGCGAGCGACTCGCCACCGTCGACCCGCACGAACGCGAGACCGTGCTCGCGGAACTGATCCGCGCCGAGATCGCCGCCGTCCTGGGCTTCCCCGACCCGGCGGCGCTCCCTGTGGAACGCTCCTTCACCGAGCTCGGCTTCGACTCCCTGGCCGCGGTGCAGGTCCGTAACCGGCTGAGCGTCTTCACGCGCGTACGACTGGCTCCGACCGTCGTGCTGGAGTACCCGACACTGCCCGCCCTGGCCGCGCACGTGCATGCGGTGCTGATCGACGCGGGCGCGCTGCCACAGGGCGAATCCGAGCCGGAGACCGACGGGGGTTCGGACGGCGCGGTGCCGGGGGCGTCGTACCGCTTCAGCGTGCTCTACCACCGGGTGCTTCGGGAGCAGGGGCCGTTGGAGGCGATGGGCCTGCGCCATCTCGCCTCCCACGCCCTGCCGGGCATCACCGACGGCGAGCGCGGCCGGTACAGCGTTCTGCCGGTCCGGCTGACTCAGGGCGCCGGCACGCCGGTGGCGTACATACCGGACTACCTCTCGCCGTACACGCGCGTACCCGCCGGTCTGGTCGAGCAGTTCGCCGGTGAACGGGACCTGTTCCTGCTGGAGCATCCCGGGTTCGGCGCCCGCCGTGGTGTCCCCGACAGTGTCGCCACACTGGTGCGCGCGCACGCCGACACCCTGCGCGCGCTGTCCGCCGACAGGCCGCCCGTCGTCGTCGGATACTGCGCCGGCGGCGCGATCGCCCACGCCGTGGCCCGCCACCTCGCACGCGAGGGGCAGCCGCCGGCCGGCGTGATCCTGCTCGACTCCCACGCCGGACTGCTGCGCCGCGGCGATCCGCGCGGGCTGGCCCTGATGGCCGCGGCGACCGACCTGCCGGACGAGGCGGCCGAGCAGATGGACGACTCGCTGCTGATCGCCGGGGGCGGCTACGCGCGCGTGCTGGAGGACTGGCGCCCCGAACCGTCACCGGTGCCGACCCTGCTGCTGCGCGGCCGCCCCACGCCGCACATGCGGCGGATCGACCCCGACAGCGACTGGGCGGCCGACTGGCCGCTGCCGCACGACGCGGCGGACCTCCCCGGCGACCACTTCACGCTCCTCCAGCGCGACGCCGGCGCCACGGCGGCGGCGATCCGCGCCTGGCTGCCCGACTGACCACCCGCTGCCCAAGTGACAATCCGTGTACGAGATTTGAACGACCCGCAGAGCAGGAGACCCGGAATGACCTCGGAGTACGACCTCGTCGTCGTGGGCGGCGGACCCGCCGGCTCGACCGCCGCGACCGCTGTGGCGATGCGCGGACACCGGGTGCTCCTGCTGGAGCGGGACACCTTCCCGCGCTACCAGATCGGCGAGTCGCTCCTGCCCGCCACCGTCCACGGCGTGTGCCGTCTGCTCGGCGTAGCGGACGAGGTGGCACAGGCCGGCTTCACCCTCAAGCGCGGTGGGACCCTGCGCTGGGGCCGTGATCCGGAGCCCTGGCAGTTCTCGTTCTCGATGACCCCGCGGCTGCCCGAGCCGACCGCCACCGCCTTCCAGGTGGAGCGCTCCCGCTTCGACGACATCCTGCTCCGCAACGCCCGGCGTGTCGGCGTCGAGGTCCGCGAGAACAGTCCGGTGCGCCGTGTGCTCACCGAGGGCGCGCGGGTGCACGGCGTCGAGTACACCGACGCGGACGGCACGACCCGCACCGCGCACGCCCGGTTCGTCATCGACGCCTCCGGCAACACCAGCCGCCTGCACAGCCGGGTCGGCGGCGCCCGCGTCTACTCCGACTTCTTCCGCAACCTCGCCGTGTTCGGCTACTACGCGGGCGGCCGCCGGCTGCCCGAACCCAACAGCGGCAACATCTTCTGCGCCGCCTTCGACGCCGGATGGATCTGGTACATCCCGCTGCGTGACGACCTGACCAGCGTCGGCGCGGTCATCGCGCCCGAGCACTACGTGGCCGTCCAGCACGACGCCCGCGCCGCCTGGCAGGACATGATCAAGGCCTGCCCGGAGGTCGACCGGCTGCTCATTGACGTGCCGGTCGCGACCGAGGCGCCGTACGACCAGGTCCGCGTCCGCAAGGACTACTCGTACTGGAAGAACTCGTTGTGGACACCGGGCATGGCGCTGGTGGGCGACGCCGCGTGCTTCGTGGACCCGGTGCTCTCCTCGGGTGTCCATCTGGCCACCTACGGCGCCCTGTTGGCCGCCCGCGCGGTGAACTCCGCGCTGGACGGCAGTGTTTCCGAGGAGACCGGCTTCGCCGAGTTCGAGGCGCGCTACCGGCGCGAGTACGGCGTGTTCTACGAATTCCTCATCGCCTTCTACGACATGGAGCGCAACGATCGGTCGTACTTCTGGTCGGCGAAGAAGGTCACCCGCGTGGACCTCGACGAGGCCGCCGCCTTCGCCGAGCTGGCCGGGGGAGTGGCGTCCGGCGACACGGCGGTCGGCGCGCCCGCGGGCCTCGGCGCCCACTGGAGCGCCGCGGCGGCCGAACTGGACGGCGCGGTGGGGAAGTTGACGGCCGGTGACAACCGCGTGAACCCGCTGCTGTCCACGCGTGTCGTGGCCGAGACCTTCCGCACCGGCAACGACCTCCAGGAGCAGGCCCTGTACGGCGGCCCGCTCGACGACCCGGGCCCGGCCGCCCGCAACGGCCTGGCGGTCACCGCCGACGGTCTGGCCTGGGCCGCGTCGTAATGCCGGTTGGGCGGGTGCTGTTCGGCCCCGCCATTCGGTGATCGTTGAGCGCGCCGGTTCGGACCGTTTTTCGCCACATTCCGAAGGGTTCATGATCGTTGTTCGGACGCACATTTCCTGCCAAGGCGACCGTCCGACCGGTTTCCCGGCGCCGGAACGGTGTGTCGGGCGTGTTGCGACAGGGGACGAATCGGTCCCTCGGCTGGCCGGGTTGGTCGAGAGTCGCGTCGGACGTGGTGAAGAGGCGGTGAAGCGGAATCGTTTCGGCGGGCCGAGGGTCTGTTTCTGTGGGGATGTGTTTACGCCAGAGTGCGTTGAGTGGCGTAGGGTTGCTGACCGTTAACTGTCCTGTCTTGTACGGGAGTTGACCTTTGCTGCGCGCTGCGTGCCGCGCGTCCTTGCTGGTTGACCGAGAGGACTCCGATGCCCGAATCTCCGCCTTACGCAGTGCGCGTGGAACCAGGTCAGGCGGCCGCGGCGGGACCGACGCGAAGCAGGCGCGGTCGGCATTCGGGGCAGGACGAACTCGGGGAGGCGGCGAGCCGGTCCCGCGCGGTGCGTCTTGGCGTGCTGCCCGCGGCCGTCATGGCCGTTCTCGCTGCCGGGGTGGTCGTGTTCGTGCTGCGCTCGCAGTCGGGCACCGCCGACGCGGGCACCTGGACCGTCCTCGTCGGCGCCGCGGTACTGGGCTGCGGTGTCCTGGCCGCCGCCGTGTACGCGGGCCGCGCCGAGGACCGCCGCACGGCACGGCAGTACGAGGCGCTGCGCCGGTCCGTGACCGCGGGACAGGCCGACCTGCACGCCGTGCTGCAGCGGCTCGAGCGGGGCGAGCCGGTCGAGCAGACCCCGTTCAGCGGCGCGGTCCCGCCGCGGACCGACCCGCTGGGCATGCTGGCGTACGAGATAGCCGTCGGGATGTGGCAGGTGCGCGCGGCGCTGGCCCAGACGGCGCAACTGCCCCGCGGCAACGCGCAGGACAGCGGGGAGCGGGTCGAGGTCTTCGTCAACCTCGCCCGGCGTCTGCAGTCGCTCGTGCACCGCGCGATCAACATGCTCGACCAGCTGGAGAACGAGGTCGAGGACCCGGAGCTGCTCAAGGGCCTGTTCACCGTCGACCACCTCACCACCCGCATCCGCCGCCACGCGGAGAACGTCGCCGTCCTCGGCGGCTCGGTCTCCCGCCGCCAGTGGACGCGCCCGGTGACGCTCACCGAGGTGCTGCGCTCCTCGATCGCCGAGGTCGAGCACTACTCCCGGGTCAAGCTGGTCCCGCCGATCGAGGGGACCGTGCGCGGGCACGCCGTCGCCGACGTCATCCACCTGCTGGCCGAACTCGTCGAGAACGCCACCGCGTTCTCCGAGCCGCACACCCAGGTGCTGCTGCGGGCCCAGCGCGTCGCCTCCGGACTCGCGGTGGAGGTCGAGGACCGAGGCCTCGGCATGCCGCCGCAGGAGCAGGCACGCATCAACGCACTGCTCGCCGAGCCCGACCACGTCGACCTCAGCAAGCTGCTCGCGGACGGCCGGATCGGCCTGTACGTGGTGTCGGCGCTGGCCCGCCGCCACGGCATCGCGGTCCGGCTGCAGAGCAACATCTACGGCGGCATCCAGGCCGTCCTGATCCTGCCCCCCGGGCTGCTCGGTGACGAGAACGCCGCAGGGCCCGCCCGGACGCCACTGGTGCCAGGCCGTCCGCGCGAAACGGGTGGCCAGGTACTGGCGGGTGCGGTTGTACGGGTCCTCGCCGCGCAGCCGGTCCCAGCACGCGTA
>NZ_JBEYUY010000049.1:0-42367 GCF_040643775.1 Streptomyces sp. NPDC047081
GTCGTGGATGGTCTTGAGGGCCTTGAAGTAGTCGTCCCAGGTCCAGCCGGCCTGCGGATCGACGCCGGCCTTCTGGAAGACCTTTAGCCGTTCCCGGCGGGCATCGCCCACCATGACCCCAGGAACCACGACCGGAGTCACGCCATGAGCATCCCCTGGCAGCGCTACGCGGACGACCACGTCCGCACCGTCGACACCATGACGGCCGCGCTCCTGTTCGCGGCCTTCCTGTTCGGCAGCGAGATCCAGGTGCCCGGCGCGCACCGCGACGACTCAGTGCTGCCGACCATCGCGCTGGCGGCCGTCTCGTGCACGGCCCTGTTCTGGCAGCGCAGCCGCCCCCGGACCGTGGTCACGGTGACCGCGCTGGCGGCGGCCTGCGCCGGCGCGCTCGGCCATCTGCTCACCCCGCTGCTGCTGGGCCCGGTCATGCTCGCCCTGCTCCGGCTCGCCGTCGACACCGACCGCAGGTCCACCCGGCTCTTCTTCTTCGCCACCCTCTTCGTAGTGGTGATCCCGGCCTTCACCGTCGACCCCAACGACCACCCCTGGCCCCTGAAGACCCTCGGCCCGGCCGCCTGGCTGCTGCTGCCGGTCGCCACCGGAAGCACGGTGCGGATGAAGGAGGCCTATCTGGAGGCCGTCCAGGCCCGCGCGGAGTACGCCGAGCGCAGCCGGGAGGACGAGGCCCGCCACCGGGTCGCCGAGGAACGCATGCGCATCGCCCGCGAGCTGCACGACGTCGTCGCCCACCACCTGGCCCTGGCCAACGCCCAGGCCGGCACGGCCGCCCATCTCTCGCGCACACACCCCGAGCAGGTCCAGAAGATCCTCACCGATCTCGCCGGTACGACGTCCTCGGCGCTGCGCGAGATGAAGTCGACCGTGGCCGTGCTGCGCCAGGGCGACGACCCGGACGCGCCGCTGGCGCCGAGTCCGGGGCTGGCCCAGCTCGCCGACCTGACGGACGCGTTCGGCGGCACCGGCCTGACCGTCCGGGTGGGCACGGAGGGGGCGCCCCGGCCGCTGACGCCCGGCGTGGACCTGACGGCGTACCGCATCGTGCAGGAGGCGCTGACGAACGTCGCCAAGCACGCCGCGGCGAAGGACGTGTGCGTCCAGCTCCACTACGGCGACGACCAGTTGACGATCACCGTCACCGACGACGGTACCTCCGTCGCGCCCGCCGAGCCCGCCCCGGGCCACGGTTTCGGGCTGATCGGCATGCGCGAGCGTGCCCGGTCCGTCGGCGGCGCCCTGCAGGCCGGTCACCGGCCGGCCGGCGGCTTCGAGGTGACCACCCGGCTGCCCCTGTACCCGATCGCTCCGTGACACGAGGAACGCGAGCCATGAGACGACAAGAACGGACACCATGACCATCCGCGTGCTGCTCGCCGACGACCAGGCCCTGCTCAGGGCGACGTTCCGGATCCTGATCGACTCCTGCGCGGACATGGAGGTGGTCGCCGAGGCCACCGACGGTGCCGAGGCGGTCGACCTGGCCCGTATCCACCGCCCCGACGTCGTCCTGATGGACATCCGGATGCCCGGCACCGACGGCCTGGCCGCCACGACCGTCGTCTGCGCCGACCCCGAACTGTCCGGCACGCGCGTGCTGATCCTCACCACGTTCGAGATCGACGAGTACGTGGCCCAGGCGCTGCGGGCCGGCGCGAGCGGCTTCCTCGGCAAGGACGTGACCGCCGACGCGCTCCTGGACGGCATCCGCACGGTCGCGTCCGGCGAGTCGCTGCTTTCGCCGCACGCCACGCGCGTGCTGATCGCGCGCTTCCTGACCGCCCCGGCACAGGGCGCGCGCCTCGCCGTGTCCGATGACCTGTCCGCGCTGACGGCCCGGGAGCGGGAGGTGATGGCGTGGGTGGCCGAGGGCCACTCCAACGAGGAGATCGCCGAGAAGCTCTACGTCAGCCCGCTGACCGTACGCACCCACGTGCACCGTGCGATGACGAAGCTGGGCGCCCGTGACCGCGCCCAACTCGTCGTCATCGCCTATCAGTCGGGGCTGGTGCAGGCCCCGCCGCCCGGCGAGCGCTGAGAGTGCGCGCCCGGCCGGGAATGTGACCCGACCTCTGCTGCGTCAGCCCGCGGACAGCTTGTCCAGCCACTGCTCCAGCAGCGCCGACTCGGCGGGAGTGAACACCGGGGACTGCTCGGCGCGGAGCCGGGCCGCGAGCGTGGCGGCGGCGACGGGCACGGCCCGGTCCTGATCGTCCTGCTCCCCCGGCCGTTCGCCGTCGGCGGGCCGGGTCAGTGTGCCGAGCACGGAGTCGCGCAGCCGCTCGGAGAACGTCGGGTCCGGGTACTGCTCGGGCCTGGTGAGCATCGACAGGGCCGCGCCCACGTTGGCGGACATGATCATCTGGGTGGCGAGGGCGGGCGGGACGGTGAGCCGTCCGGCGGCGGCGCAGCGCTCCAGGATCGCCAGCAGCAGGGCGTGCGCCTCCTGGGCGGCGGCGGGCGGGACCGTGAGCTCGGGCGAGTACATCAGCCGGTAGTGGTTGGGGTGCTCCAGCGCGAAGCGCATGTGGTTGTCCCAGCCGCTCCTGAGATCGGCCACCGGATCGCCGCTGGGCCGCGCCGCCCGCTTCGAGGCGAGGTACTCCTCGAACCCCCGGTCTACGACGGCCGCCAGCAGCCCGGCCTTGTCCCCGAACAGCCGGTAGAGCATCGGCGCCCCCACCCCGGCCTTCTCGCACACCGCACGGGTGGAGACATCGGCGACCGGCGCCTTGGCCAGCAGTTCGGTGGCCGCTTCCAGGATCTTTTCCCTCGCATCCATGGGTCAAAGGTACGCCATCCGTAGCGCCGATACGAATTGCCTGTACCACTGCTACGAATCCATGTTATCGTCGATACGAGTCAGCCGTAGCAGCGCTAACAAAGGATGCAGTCATGACCACTCAGCCCCAGCAGGACCGGCGTGTCGCGATCGTCACCGGCGGATCGCGCGGCATCGGACGACAGGTCGCCCAGCGGCTCGCCGCCGACGGCTTCGCGGTCGTCGTCGGCTACGCGGGCAACAAGGACGCGGCGGACGACGTCGTGGCCGGGATAGAGGCGGCCGGCGGCACGGCGTACGCCGCCCGCGCGGACGTCGCCGACGAGACCGAGGTCGCCGCCCTGTTCGACCTGGCGGAGGCCACGTACGGCGGCGTCGACGCGGTCGTGCACGCGGCCGGCCGGATGCCCCTGTCCCCCGTCGCGGAGCTCGACCTCGGCGAGCTGGACGCCCTGTACCGCACCAACATCCGCGGCACCTTCGTGGTCGACCAGCAGGCCGCTCGCCGGCTGCGCCCCGGCGGGGCACTCGTCAACTTCTCCAGCTCGGTGGTGGGCCTCGCCTTCCCCGGCTACGGCGCCTACGCGGCGAGCAAGGGCGCGGTCGAGGCGCTGACGCTGATCCTCGCCCGGGAGCTGCGCGGCCGTGACGTGACCGTGAACGCGGTGGCACCCGGCCCCACCGCGACCGACCTCTTCCTGGACGGCAAGGACGAGGAGACCGTCGCCCGACTGGCCGGCCAGGCACCGCTGGAGCGGCTGGGCACGCCGGAGGACATCGCCAACGTCGTCGCCTTCCTGACCGGCCGAGAGGGCCACTGGGTCAACGGCCAGGTGCTGCGGGCCAACGGCGGAATCATCTGACGCCCGTCGCCTTCGCAGGCACCCCCCGGTACACAGAATTGCGAGAGGAACAGTCATGAACGACAGCAAGGTCGTCCTCGTCACCGGCGCCTCCAGCGGTTTCGGCGCCCTCACCGTCCGTGCGCTCGCCGCGCAGGGCCACACCGTCTACGCGGGCATGCGCGCCCTGGACACCCGTAACGCCGGGGCCGCCGCCGATCTCGCGGCCCACGCTGCGGAGCACGGCGTGGACCTGCGCGCCGTGGAGCTCGACGTCACCCGGCAGGACAGCGCGGACGCGGCCGTCGCCCAGGTCGTGGAGGAGCAGGGGCGCCTGGACGTCGTGGTGCACAACGCCGGGCACATGGTCCTGGGCCCGGCCGAGGCCTTCACGCCCGAGCAGCTGGCGGACGTCTACGACACCAACGTGCTCGGCACCCAGCGCGTCAACCGCGCGGCGCTGCCCCGGCTGCGCGAGCAGGGGCACGGCCACCTCGTGTGGATCGGCTCCTCCAGCACACGCGGCGGCTGCCCGCCCTTCCTCGCCCCGTACTTCGCGGCGAAGGCCGCGATGGACGCCCTCGCGGTGAGTTACGCGGCCGAGGTCGTCCGGTTCGGGATCGACACGACCATCGTCGTGCCCGGCGCCTTCACCTCGGGGACGAACCACTTCGCCCACGCCGGGACACCGGCCGACGGTGAGCGGGCGGCCGCTTACGACGCCCGGTACAAGACGCTCATGGCCGACGTGAACGAGCGGCTGGCGGGCCTGATACCGCCGGACGCGGACGTGGCCGAGGTCGCCGCGGCGGTCGTACGCAGCGTGGAACTCCCGCACGGCGAGCGCCCGTTCCGGGTCCATGTCGACCCGAGCCGCGACGGCAGCGAGGTGGTGTCCGCCGTGGCCGACCGCATCCGGGTGGAGTTCTTCCACCGGGTCGGCCTGGAGGACCTGCTGACACCGGCGAGCAGTCTGTAGGTGCGGTGGCCGCCAAGGGAGGCTCGCGTTTCAGCGTCCCTTGGGCAGCGCCATTCGCCAGCCTTCGGGCGGCGCCGCGCAGTGGCCTCAGGCCGATGCCCTCTGCCGGCCTTCAAGCAACGTCCAGACCGGCCCCCGTCCAGCGCCCGTTCAGGGGAACCCGATGGTCCGCGCGCGTGGCGGCCGGCCAGCCCGTCGACACCTCCCCCGTGACGCTCCCTCTGATCCCGCCGATGCTCGCCACTCCGGGCCGGCTGCCGGCCGCCGCGCAGGACGCCCGTTGGGCCTACGAGACCAAGCAGGACGGTCAGCGTGTGGTGGCCTACCTCGAAGGGGACGGTGACGTGCTGCTGCGCGCCCGGTCCGGGGAGGACATCACCGGCGCCTATCCCGAGCTGCGCCCCCTGGGCACGGCGCTGGGGACGACGTCCGCCGTGCTGGACGGTGAGGTGCTGGCGCTCGACGAACGGGGCCGCGCCGACTTCCAGTTGCTTCAGTCCCGGATGGGGCTGGCGCACTCGCCGGGGAAGGCGGCACGGCAAGCGGCGAAGGTCCCCGTCCATCTGGTGCTGTTCGACGTGATGCATCTCGACGGCCGGGACCTCACCCCGCTCCCCTACGCCCGCCGCCGCGAGCTGCTGCACGGACTCGGTCTGGACGGCCCGTTCTGGTCCACGCCCGCCGCCCTCGTCGGACACGGCGAGCAGGCCCTGCGGGCCACCCGGGAACACGGACTGGAGGGACTGGTGTGCAAACGGCTGGACTCGGTCTACGAGCCCGGGGTCCGCTCGCGCACCTGGATCAAGATCCGCAACATGCGCAGCGAGGACGTCCTGGTGGGCGGCTGGCTGCCCGGCAAGGGCCGGCTGTCGGGCCTGCCCGGCGCGGTCCTGGTCGGGCAGCGGGCCGGCGGACGGCTGCGGTACGTCGGCAACGTGGGCACCGGCTGGAGCGAGACCGAGCGCACCGAGCTGGCCGCGCTGCTGGCGACCGCCGCGACGGACGTGTGCCCCTTCGACCCCGTCCCGCGGGTCGCCGGTGCGCGGTGGGTCGTGCCGCGGCTCGTCGGCGAGGTCCGCTACAGCACCCGTACCAGGGCCGGTCTGCTCCGCCAGCCCTCCTGGCTGCGGCTGCGACCCGACCTCGCGCCCGAGGACGCGGCGGCCGACCTCCCCGAGGACAACGCACACTGACGCCCCGTCACCATCCGAATATTGGGCTGTGTTCATCACTGGTACGCCTGTGACCTCTTGGCCCGGAAGTGAAAAGCCGCGATGCTGAACTCCCTTGCCCCCCACAGCCGTTGGGCTGCGCCCGGACCAGGAGGAGGACGCAGTGTCGTCAGCGAAGTTCAAGGCGAACCGCAGGAGATGGCTGACCGGTCTGGCCGGTGCCGCCGTGCTCGTCGTGGCGTTCCCGTCCGCCGCCTTCGCGGCGCCGCCGACGGCGCTGCCGGCCAATGCCGAGGCCCCCGAGTTCACGTACCAGCCGGCCTTCGACTACGACACGGACGGCTGCTACTCGACCCCCGCGATCGGCCCCGACGGCACCGTCAACGGCGGCCTGAAGCCGACCGGTTCGCTCAGCGGGGAGTGCCACGACGCTTCCGACCTGGACAACACCAACAGCTACTCCCGCTACAAGTGCAACAACGGCTGGTGCGCCTATATGTACGGCCTGTACTTCGAGAAGGACCAGGCCGTCTCCGGCAGCAGCATCGGCGGGCACCGGCACGACTGGGAGCACGTGGTGGTCTGGGTGCAGGACGGCCAGATCAAGTACGTGTCGACGTCCAACCACGGCTCGTTCACCGTGCACGCCGCCTCCGAGGTCCGCTTCGACGGCGGCCACCCGAAGATCGTCTATCACAAGGACGGCATCAGCACCCACTGCTTCCGGCTGGCGAACGCGAACGACGAGCCGCCGGAGAACGACAAGCACACCTGGCAGTACCCGCCGCTGGTCGGCTGGAACGGCTACCCGGCGGGCCTGCGCGACAAGCTCAGCGCGTACGACTTCGGCAGCGCCAACTTCGGCCTCAAGGACGCCAACTTCGCCTCGCACCTCTCCTCGGCGAAGCCATCCGGAATCGCGTTCGACCCGAACGCCTGACACCGCGACCGTTCACCGGCCGGCTCGCTCCACAGCTCCCGGGGTCATCCTGGCTCCGGGAGACAGGAGGGACGCAGCATGCCGGTCGAGGAACGGAGCAGCCGTGGACGGCTCTCCCGGCGGGGCTTCCTGGCCGCGGTGACGGTCCTCGGCGCCACGAGTGCGCGGGCCACGGCCCAGGGGAACGGCTACACCATGCCCACCCTCACCTTCGCCGACCCCGCCGTCCAGCATCGGCTCGGCACCCTCTACTCGACCGCGCTGGCCACCCTCGCCGGCAAGCACACGATCGACGCGGACCCGTCCGTTTACGACAGGGCGAGGCTGCTCGCCTACCCGCCCGGGACCGTCGTACGGGCGGGTGGCGGGTATCCGGCGCCGCAGCGGTGGACGCGGGACGCGGCCGTCAACGCGTGGAGCGCGGCGAGCCTGCTCGCGCCGACAGTGGGCCGCAACACGCTCTGGTCGGTGGTCGACCGGGGTCCGGACGGGCTGGCCGTGCAGCAGGACGACCAGTGGTGGGACCAGGTGGTGTGGATCGTGGCCGCCCTGCACCACTACCGGGTCACGGGCGACCGCGCCTTCCTGGCCCAGGCCTACGAGACCTCCGCCAACACCCTCGCCGCCCGCCGGACGAGCGACTTCGCCCCGTCCTTCGGCCTGTTCCGGGGACCCGGTTTCATGAACGACGGCATCTCCGGCTACCCGAGCCCGCCCGCCTCCGCCCGGGTGCACTCGTCCTTCGTCCTGGACCACCCCGGCAGCGAACGCCTGATGTGCCTGTCTACGAACTGCCTCTACTGCGGAGCCCTTTCAGCACTCGCCGACATGGCCGACGCCCTGGGCGAGCCGACGCGGGCGCAGGCGCTCCGGACCGAGGCGGCCAGCCTTCGGAGGGCCGTCGACCGGCATCTGTGGCGGGAGGACGAAGGGACGTACACCTACTTCGTCCGCGACGACGGGCACGTCGACACCTCCCAGGAGGGTGCCGGACTCGCCCTCGCCCTGCTGTGCGGGGTCGCCGACGCGCGACGGGCCCGGCTGGTCCTGGACGGCACCCACTGGCAGCCGCACGGCATCGTCAACGTCTGGCCGCACTTCCCGCGTTTCGACGACGGCAGACCAGGTCGGCACAACGTCATGGTGTGGCCGATGGTCCACGGCCTGTACGGGAACGCGGCCGCCGGCGCGGGCCGCGCCGACCTCTTCGAGCGGGCCGTCGACCGCCTCGCCGCTCTCGTCTCGGCGAGCGGCAACGACTTCTACGAGCTGTACGACTCCGTGACCGGTGCCGTCGACGGCGGCTGGCAGGAGGGTGGCAGCGGGCGAGCCGAGCACTTCGTCTCGCAGCCGGACCAGACCTGGTCGGCGACGGCGTACCTGCGGCTGATCAACGACGGGCTGTTCGGGCTGGCCTTCGCCGAGGACGCCGTACGACTGCGGCCGTGTCTGCCGCCGGGGTGGGGTGCGGTGAGCCTGCGCGGGCTGGCCTACCGGGACATGACGCTCGACCTCACGCTAAGCGGCGGCGGCAGCCGGGTGCGCGCGTGCACGATCGACGGACGGGCGGCCGCACCCGTCGTACCGGCCGACGGAACCGGGCACCACACCGTGGACCTGGTCCTCGGGATCTAGGACCGGAAGCGTGCCGGGCTTCCTTCCCGCGCCCGATCCAGGGCCGCGGGCGGGAGCCTAGCGTCGTTCCCATGCAGACCACCGACGCGAGCGGACAGCTCGAAGAAGCCCTGGAACGAGTCCACGTCACCGGGCCGGAACGCCTCGGCCGCCTCACCAACCACGCTCCCATGGTCGTCGAGGCGCTCGCCGCGCACGGACAGGCGGGCGCCGTGCACCGCTGGCTGGACCTGTACCACGACAAGTTCGAGGACTTCCCCGACCGGGTGGAACCCGTCACGGACGCCAACTGGCCCACGGCGCTGGGCGATCCGCGCCGGGCCGCGGACTGGATCGACCACTTCACGCGGGCGCTCGCGGAGCGTCCGTGGCGGGACGTCCTCGCCGAGTGGTGGCCGCGCCTGCTGCCGGGCATGTACGGCGGCTCCACGCATCCGGTGATCCGGACCGGCCACGCCGTGCGCGCCCTGGAATCCGGTGAGAGCGCACCCCGCCGCACCGAACTCGCCCACGCCCTGGGCTACTGGGCGGCCCGCCACCACCCCGTCTCCGGCATCACCACCCTGCCCGGCGCGCCGACGGCCGCGGCCTCCCTCGACGCCGTCCCCGCGATCGCCGAGGGCGCGCAGGGATTTCCGGCCAGGCTTGCCGCCGTACGCCGACTCCCGCTGTGGGCGGGCGAGGTGACCGATCCGGACACGGCCAGGGAGCGCCTGACGGAACTGGTGCGGGCCGCGACGCACCGGTACGCCACCCACGGGCACGGGCAGGAGACCATGCTCGTTCACGCGGCGACGGCACCCAACGCGGTGCTGCGCACGCTGGGTTCACTGCCCCGCGAGCTGTGGGCGCCGAGCCTGCACGCGGCCTGGACAGCGTCCGCGGCGGTCACCGCGATGTACGCACCCGACGAGCCCATCGCCTACACACCCCCGGCCCGCCTGACGGCCGAAGATGTCCTGGAACGCGCCTTGGCGCACGGCGACGAGCACGTCATCAAGCTCACCGACACGGCCCTGGACGTCGGCGACGAGCAGGCACTGGCGGCAGCCCAGCGGGCGATCGAGATCAGCGAGCCCTTGGTCTAGCGGGCCCGTCAGCCTTGCTGGCGTTGGCCGTCCGACCTGACGAACACGGGCTTGAGGTGCTGCTGCGGCAGGGCGTCGGGCAGGTCCTCCCAGTCGATGACGTGGGAGACGACGCGCGCGGGGTCGACCTTGCCGGAGGCGGCGAGTTCGAGCGCGTCGGGGATGTGGGCGCGGACATTGTCGCGGCCCTTCCGGGGCCAGGGACTTGACGGCCAGGGCGAGCTGGTCGACGCGGCCGGTGGCCTCGACGGCGATGTCGAAGCCCTGCACGACCGGCTCCAGGGCCTCGGCAGTGCCGGCTCCGAAGTCCCGTGCGAGGGCGCGGTGTTCGGGGTCGGGGTCGACGTAGAGCACCTCGGCGGCGCCCAGCGCGCGGGCGATGTCGCACACGTAGAAGCCGATGCTGCCGCGGGCGACGACCAGCACCCGTGCTTCCGGGGCGGGCCTTGAGGTGGGTACGAGCATGGCGTCGGCGTAGGGCACGCGCACCAGGTCGGAGAAGAGCCCACCCCAACTGCCGCCGATCGGGGCTCCGTACATGGCCGTGTAGGGCACGGAGGCGCAGTGCGCGGTCAGTCCGGCCCGGCAGCAGTCGCAGGTACCGCAGTTGATGGACCAGGGGTCGACGACCAGTTCGCCGGGGGCGACGGAGGTCACCGCGTCCCCGACCTCGACGACGCGCGCAACTGATCACAGCCGCGATCGGGGACTGACCTCGCCGCGGGGAACGCCTCGGCCCGCCCCCTGTCGAGGTCCCGTCCTGACAGGAAGGCCTGAGAGGATCGGGGGTCGCGACGAGAGAAGGTGTCTGGAAGCGATGACCGATCAGTCCACCCCGCCGGGCCGCTGCTGCATGCCGTCGGCCGGGCATGCGGACGAGTCCGTACGGCTGCTGCCCTCGCCTCCGACCGAGCGGCGCGCCGAGGCCGGGACCGACGGGTCGGTGCTGCTGCCGGGCGGCGAGTTCCTCATGGGCGCCGAGGACGCCGAGGGCTTCCCGGCAGATGGGGAGGGCCCGGTGCGGGCGGTGCGGCTGGACCCGTTCCGCATCGACGCGTGCGCGGTGACCAACCAGCAGTACGCGGAGTTCGTCGCCGACACCGGGTACGTCACCGACGCCGAGCGGATCGGATGGTCGTACGTCTTCGCGTCCTTCCTGCCCGGTGCGCTGCGGCGCGGCGCGCCGCGTCCCGAGCACACCCCGTGGTGGTGTGGGGTGGCCGGGGCGGCGTGGAACCGGCCGGAGGGCCCCGGCAGTACCGTCGAGGACCGTGCGGACCATCCGGTGGTGCACGTGTCCTGGCACGACGCCGCCGCCTACGCGCGCTGGGCGGGCAAGCGGCTGCCGACCGAGGCCGAGTGGGAGTACGCGGCCAGGGGTGGCCTGGAGCAGCAGCGGTATCCGTGGGGCGACGAGCTGAATCCGGGCGGCGAGTACTGCTGCAACATCTTTCGCGGCACCTTCCCCGCCAAGAACACCGCCGCCGACGGCTACCGCGGCACCGCCCCCGTGGACGCCTTCGCACCCAACGGGTACGGCCTGTACAACGTGTCCGGCAACGTCTGGGAGTGGTGCGCGGACTGGTGGTCCACCGACCACGACGCCCGTACGACGACGAACCCGACCGGCCCGGCCGACGGCGCGCAGAGGGTCATCCGGGGCGGCTCCCACATGTGCCACCGCTCCTATTGCAACCGCTACCGCGTCGCCGCCCGCAGCGCCAACACCCCGGACAGCTCCAGCGGCCACACCGGGTTCCGCTGCGTGCGGGACGCGGGGCGGTGAGAGCGGGCGGTCCGCCGTATCCGTCTCCCCGGCCCGCTTCCGCTCAGACGTTACGGCGGTACTGGCCGCCGACCTCGAAGAAGGCGTCGGTGATCTGCTGGAGCGAACAGACCCGGGCGGCGTCCATGAGGACGGCGAAGACGTTGTCGCCGTTGATCGCCGCGTCCTTGAGGGCGGCCAGGGCGGCGTGGGCCGGCTCCTGGTGGCGGGCCTGGAAGTCGTGGACGCGCTCCAGCTGGGAGTGCTTCTCCTGTTCGGTGGCGCGGGCGAGTTCGACGACGACGGGCTCGGCGGTGTCGGCGTGCGGGTTGCGGAAGGTGTTGACGCCGATGAGGGGCAGCGAGCCGTCGTGCTTGCGCTGCTCGTAGAGCATCGACTCGTCCTGGATGCGGCCGCGCTGGTAGCCGGTCTCCATCGCGCCGAGCACACCACCGCGTTCGCTGATCCGCTCGAACTCCTGGAGCACCGCCTCCTCGACCAGGTCGGTGAGTTCGTCGATGATGAACGACCCCTGCAGCGGGTTCTCGTTCATCGCCAGGCCCCACTCCCGGTTGATGATCAGCTGGATGGCGAGGGCCCGGCGCACGGAGTCCTCGGTGGGGGTGGTGACGGCCTCGTCGTAGGCGTTGGTGTGCAGGCTGTTGCAGTTGTCGTAGATCGCGATGAGGGCCTGCAGGGTGGTGCGGATGTCGTTGAAGTCCATCTCCTGGGCGTGCAGGGAGCGTCCGGAGGTCTGGACGTGGTACTTGAGCTTCTGCGAGCGCTCGTTGGCACCGTACTTCTCCTTCATCGCCACCGCCCAGATACGGCGGGCGACCCGGCCCAGCACGGAGTACTCGGGGTCCATGCCGTTGGAGAAGAAGAACGACAGGTTGGGCGCGAAGTCGTCGATGTGCATGCCCCGGGCGAGGTAGGCCTCGACGTAGGTGAAGCCGTTGGCGAGGGTGAAGGCGAGCTGGCTGATGGGGTTCGCGCCGGCCTCGGCGATGTGGTAGCCGGAGATCGACACCGAGTAGAAGTTGCGTACCTGGTGCTGGATGAACCACTCCTGGATGTCGGCCATCATCCGCAGGCTGAACTCGGTGGAGAACAGGCAGGTGTTCTGCCCCTGGTCCTCCTTGAGGATGTCGGCCTGCACGGTGCCGCGCACGGTCGCCAGCGCACGGGCCCGCAGCTCGGCCGCCTCCTCGGGCGAGGGCTCGCGGCGCTCGGTGTCCCGGAACCTCTCGATCTGCTGGTCGACCGCGGTGTTCAGGAAGAAGGCCAGGATGGTCGGCGCGGGTCCGTTGATCGTCATCGAGACCGAGGTCGTGGGCGCGACGAGGTCGAAGCCGTCGTAGAGCGCCTTCATGTCGTCGAGGGTGGCGATGGAGACACCGGAGGTGCCGACCTTGCCGTAGATGTCGGGGCGTTCGCCGGGGTCGCGTCCGTACAAGGTCACCGAGTCGAACGCGGTCGACAGGCGAGTCGCCGGCTGCCCCTCCGACAGCAGCTTGAACCGCCGGTTGGTGCGGAACGGGTCGCCCTCGCCCGCGAACATCCGGGCCGGGTCCTCGCCGTCGCGCTTGAAGGGGAACACCCCGGCGGTGAACGGGAATCGGCCGGGCAGGTTCTCCGAGCGCCAGAACCGCACGAGTTCGCCGTGGTCGGTGAAGCGGGGCAGGGCCACACGGGGAATCCTGTTCCCGGACAGGGACTCGCGGGTCAGCTTGGTGCGGATCTCCTTGTCCCGCACCTTCACCACCTGCTCGTCGCCGGAGTAGGAGGCCACGACCGAGGGCCAGTTCTCGATCTGCTGAGTGATCTCGTACGGCAGCCGCCGACGCGCTTCGACCAGCAGCGACCGTACGTCCGCCGCGTCCAGGCCGGCGTCGACGAGCTCCTCCTCGACCAGCGCCAGACGCTGCACGCGCCGTGCCGCGTCGGCCAGTCGGCCGGTGGCGGAGTGGTAGGCGCGGACGCTCTCGGTGATCTCGGCGAGATAGCGGACCCGGTCGGCGGGCACGACCTGGCGGATTCCGGAGGAGTGCCGTACGTCGACCGGGGCGAGCGCGCCCTCGACCAGCGGCAGCCCCTTCTCGGCCAGGAGGGTCTTGAGGTGCTGGTGGAGCGCGGTGACGCCGTCGTCGTTGAAGGTGGCCGCCGAGGTCCCGTACACCGGCATGTCCTCCGGGCGCTTGCCGAATGCCTCGCGGTTGCGGACCAGTTGGCGGCCGACGTCGCGCAGCGCGTCCTTGGCGCCGCGCCGTTCGAACTTGTTGATCGCCACCACGTCGGCGAAGTCGAGCATGTCGATCTTCTCCAGCTGGGAGGCGGCGCCGAACTCCGGCGTCATCACGTACAGCGAGGTGTCGACGAACGGCACGATCGCCGCGTCGCCCTGCCCGATGCCCGGCGTCTCCACGATCACCAGGTCGAACCCGGCGGCCTTCACCACGTCGATGACGTCCGACAGGTGCTCGGGCAGCTCGCGGCTGCCGCGGGTGGCCAGGCTGCGGAAGAACACCCGGTTGCCGTCGAGGGAGTTCATGCGGATCCGGTCGCCGAGCAGCGCGCCGCCGCCGCGCCGCCGGGTCGGGTCGACGGCGATCACCGCGATCCGCAGCTTGTCCTGCTGGTCGACCCGGAAGCGGCGCACCAACTCGTCGGTGAGGGAGGACTTTCCGGACCCGCCGGTACCGGTGATGCCCAGCACCGGCACCACCCGAGCCGAGGCCGCGGCACGCAGTTGCGCCGTGAACTCCGCGGGCAGCTTGCCGAGTTCGGCGCCGGTGACGGCGCGGGCGACGGCGAACCGGTCGCCCGCGAGTACGGCGGCGATGTCGGCCGGTTTGCCGTCCCACAGGTCGAAGTCGCAGTCCTTCACCACCGAGTTGACCATGCCGGCGAGCCCCATCCGCTGCCCGTCCTCCGGCGAGAAGATGGTCACCCCGCTCCCCCGCAGCCGGGCGATCTCCTCGGGCACGATGACACCGCCGCCACCGCCCACCACGCGCACGTGCTCCGCGCCCTGCTCACGCAGCGACTCCACCAGGTACTCGAAGTACTCGACATGCCCGCCCTGGTACGAGGAGACCGCCACGCCGTGCGCGTCCTCCTCCAGCGCCGCGTCCACGACCTCCTGCACCGACCGGTTGTGGCCGAGGTGGATCACCTCGGCGCCCTGGGACTGGAAGATCCGCCGCATGATGTTGATCGACGCGTCGTGCCCGTCGAACAGGGCCGAGGCCGTGACCAGACGGACAGGGTGCACGGGGCGGTGCAGATCGCTCATGGCGGGGCCTTCCCAAGACGAGTCACGGAGCGCCGGTACCTAGATACTAGGACGTCCTAGTAAATCGATGACGCGCCACGCGGTGTGACGAGAAGCACAAGTACTAGGACGTCCTACTTTCGCGCCCGCGCGCGTCGCAGATACCGCAGCGCCGACGCGGCCGCGTGCGCCCCGCACATGCCGTGCGCCCCGGCCCCCGGCGGTGTGGCGGCCGAGCAGATGTACATGCCGGGCACGCCCGTGGCGTACGGATCCAGCGCGGGACGCGGGCGCGCCAGCAGCTGCCGGACGGTGTTGGCGCCGGTGACGATGTCCCCGCCGGTGAAGTTCGGGTTGTACTCCTCGAACTCGGCCGGCGTGCGCACCGCCAAGCCGACGACCCGCTCGCGGAAGCCGGGCGCGAACCGTTCGATCTGCCCGACGATCGCCTCGGTGGCGTCGCCGTCGTAGCCGTACGGCACGTGCGCGTACGTCCATACGGGGTGGACGTCCCCGGCGGAGCGCTGCGGGTCGGCCAGGTACTGCTGCCCGACGAGGACGAACGGCCGTGCGGGCATCCGGCCCAGGTGGACGGCCTGTTCGGCGGCGGCGACCTCCTCGAAGGTGCCCCCGAGGTGCACGGTCCCCGCCCGGCGGGCCGCCTCGTGGGTCCAGGGCACCCCGCCCTCGACCGCGAAGTCCACCTTGAAGGCGCCGGGGCCGCGCTGGAACCGGCGGTAGGCGCGGGCGACCCGGCCCGGCAACCGATCGCCGAGAACATCGGCGACGGCACTCGGCGCGAGATCGAACAACACCACGTCGAACGGTGGGAGTTGAACCATCGACCGCACCCGGACACCCGTCTCGATCCGGCCGCCCCGCTCCTCCAGCAGGGCCGCGAGCGCGTCGCTGATCGCGCGGGAGCCGCCCGCCGCCACCGGCCAGCCGTACCGGTGCCCGGCCGCGATGATCGACACCCCGATGGCGGCGGTCGCGGGCCGGTGCAGCGGCCGGAACGCGTGCGCGGCGACCCCGCCGTACAGCGCCCGCGCGGCCTCCGTGCGCCACAGCCGGGCCACCGCGGTGGCGGGCAGCAGCGCGGGGACGCCGAAGCGGGTCAGCAGCAGAGGGTGGTGCGGTACGCGGGTGAGCGGGCCCATGAAGTCGTCGGCCAGCGCGTCGAAGTGCTCGCCCAGCGGACCGAACAGCCGCTCCCAGCGGGCCCCGTCGGGACGGCCGAGGCCCTCGGCGGTCTCCCGGACCGACCGGTGCAGGACGCCTGCCACGCCGGAGTCGAGCGGGTGCACGCAGTCGATCTCGGGCAGGCACCAGCGCAGCCCGTGGCGTTCCAGGCCGAGCGTGCGCAGGTAGGGCGAGCCGACCGCCATCGGGTGGGTGGCCGAGCAGTGGTCGTGCAGCAGGCCGGGTGTCAGCTCGCTGGTGCGGGTGCCGCCACCGATGGTGTCCGCCGCCTCCAGCACGGTGACGTCGACGCCCTCGCCCGCGAGCCGGACGGCAGCCGCGAGCCCGTTGGGCCCGCTGCCGACGACGACGGCTGTGCTCATGGGGGCTCCTCGGGGCAAGGGACTCCCTGTCGATGCTAGGTCGGCGGCCGGACGACCGCCTCGACGGGGCGCTATCCCCCTGCCACCAGCGCGTTCCCCAGCGCGGTCCGCTCGTACAGCACGTAATGGCCCTGGCGTCGTGCCCCGAGCAGTCCCGCCTCCCGCAGGGCCGTCAGATGGGCCGACACCGTGGACGGCGCCAGGCCGTGCCGGTCGGCGAGGGCCGTGGTCGCGGCGGGGACGGTCAAGTCGGCGAGCAGTGCGGCGCGTTGACGGCCCAGGAGGCGGGCGAGGACGGCGGGTGGTCTCGCGGGCGAAGAAGTGTGGAGGCGGCCCATACCCAGGGCCGGGTAGATGACCGTGGGCTGCCAGGGGCGGGCGAAGCCGCTCACGACGTCCGGCCAGACGAAGACGCTCGGCATGAGCAGGATGCCGCGCCCGTCGGGCCGCTGGGCGTCCGCCTGATCCTCGTACTGACTGAGGGTGAGGGTGAGGGCGGCCCAGTCGACGGTGGGGTGCAGGCCGGTGAGCAGGGCGTCGAGGCCTGTTTCGGCGGCCTTGCGGGCGCGGTGGGCGATGTCGGCCTGCAGGACGGCGCGATGGCGCGGCCAGTCCGGGGCGAGCAGGGCGTGCCAGGCCAGCTCGGTGAGGTCGGCGAGGCGGCGGACGGTGGCGGCGGGGTCGTCGAGGGCGGCACGGCCCTGCGGCGACTCGGCGAGGCCCGGTGTACCGGCGAGCGAGCGGGCCATCTCGGCGCGAGCCAGGTCGGGGTCGGTGGCGCGCATCCGGGCGAGTTCGTCGTCGATGGAGGGGTACGGCTCCTCGGGCGGCGGGCCGAGGAAGTCCGGGGTGTAGCCGCCGGGGCGGGGCACGAACAGCCACAGGGGTGCCAGGTCGAGGCCGGTGAGCGTGCGGTCCATGCGGCGCAGCCAGGCGCGGTGGTAGCCGTGCCGGGAGGGGCGGCGCAGCATGCGCAGCGCCTCGTGGGTCTGGCACAGCGGCGAGATCGCGAACCGGCAGCGGGTCAGGTCGTCCGAGCCCAGGTGCAGGGTCAGCGGCAAGGCGGCCTCCGTACGCGGTTCCGATTCGGTCAGGAGCGAAACAGTGGAGGGCCCTCACCCGGCCCAGCACGCTTGCCCCGTTGTTCCCGACACCCCGGAGGGCATCTGGATGGGCAGCGTACGTCCCGCCGCATGGCGCAGGGGCGCCGTCGTCGCGGCGCTGATGCTGGCGGCGTTCACCTTCAACACCGCCGAGAACCTCCCCGTGGGCCTGCTGTCGCTCATGGCGGCCGATCTGGGGGTGTCGCTCGGCGCGGTCGGCATCCTCGTCACGGGCTACGGGCTGACGGTGGCCGTGGTGTCGCTGCCGTTCGCCCATGTCACCCGCTCCGTGCCGCGCCGGTACCTGCTCGCCGGCCTCCTGGGACTGCTGGCCGCGGCCAGCTGGGTCTCGGCGCTGCACGCCGTCTCGTACGGGCTGCTGATGGCGGCACGCGTGGTCACGGCACTCGCGCAGGCCGCGTTCTGGGTGGTGATGGGCCCGGTCGCGGTCGGGCTGTTCCCGCCCGAGCGGCGCGGCCGGGTGATGGGGCTGCTGTCGGTCGGCGGTTCGCTCGCCACGGTGCTCGGTGTCCCGGCCGGGACCTGGCTCGGCGGCCACAGCGGCTGGCGAACGCCGTTCGCCGTCCTCGGTGTGCTGGCGGTGGTCTGCCTGCTCGTCGTCGGCGCCCTGCTGCCGACCTCCCGCCCTCAGGAGAACCATGCGGCATACGGCGCCGCCCCGGACCGGCGCCGGTTCCTCGTCGTCGTCTCGACCACCGCCTTGTCGGTGACCGGGGTGTTCGCGGCGTTCACCTACGTCGCCGCCTTCCTCGACGAGGTGGGCGGATTCGGCGAGGACGCCGTGAGCGGTGTGCTGTTCGCGTTCGGAGCGGCCGCGCTCGCCGGCGTCACGCTCGCCGGGCCGCTGCTCGATCGTTTCCCGCGTGGCACGCTCACCGTGCCGGTGGTCACGCAGGCGGTGGCGCTGCTCGGCCTGTACGCGGGCGGTGGCAGCCAGGTCGCCGCGGTCGCGCTGCTGATGCTGCTGGGCGCCTCGGTCGCGCCCGTCTTCATGGCCACGCAAAACCAGGTGCTGCGGGTGGCGCCGGGCCGCACCGAGACCGCGCTCGCGGCCAACTCGATGGCCTTCAACGTGGGTGTGGCCGCCGGGGCCCTCCTCGGCGGCGGACTGCTGCCGGTCGTCGGTGTGCGCGGCACCTTCCTGGCCGGCGGACTCCTCACCGTGGGCGCGCTGACCGTGCTGACCTGGCCCGAGTCCAGAGAGCCGGCCACGGTGGCGCAGCGGTGACGAAGTGATCCCTGTCCCGATTGGCGCAGTACGGCACAGCCGCCCCCTCCGGGAGGTCTATCGTGTCCGCATGTCCGTCCCCGAACTGATCCGTATCGTCTCCCGCGACTCGCCCATGGCGCTCGCCCAAGTGGAGCGTGTCCGCGCCGAGTTGGCGGTCCTGCACCCCGGTGTCCGCACCGAGGTCGTGCCGGTGAGGACGACCGGTGACAAGTGGATGGGCGATCTGTCCAAGGTCGAGGGCAAGGGGGCGTTCACCAAGGAGGTGGACGCCGCGCTGCTGGCGCACGAGGCCGATCTAGCGGTGCACTGCGTGAAGGACGTGCCGGCCGACCGGCCGCTGCCGGCGGGCACGACGTTCGCCGCGTTCCTCAAGCGGGACGACATCCGCGACGCCCTCGTGCACCCCGGCGGCCTCACCCTGGACGAACTCCCGGACGGCACCCGGATCGGCACCTCCTCGGTGCGCCGCACGGCCCAACTGGCCGCCACCCACCCGCACCTGGAGTGCGTGCCGTTCCGCGGCAACGCCAACCGGCGCCTGGCGAAGCTCGAAGCTGGCGAGGCGGACGCGCTGCTGCTCGCGGTGTCGGGCCTTGAGCGCATCGGCCGCCAGGACGTGATCACCGAGGTGCTCTCCCCGGAGGCGATGATGCCGCCGATCGGCGCGGGCATCCTGGCCCTGCAGTGCCGGGAGGGCGACACCGAGCTGATCGACGCGGTCAGTGGGCTCGGCGATCCGGACACGCACCGGGAGGCCACCGCGGAGCGCATGTTCCTGCACGTCCTGCAGGGCCACTGCAACAGCCCGATCGCCGGGTACGCGCGCGTGGACCACGGCGGCGAACTCTCGCTGCGGGCCTGCGTCTTCACCCCGGACGGCAAGACGCGGCTGAACGCGCACGAGTGGGCGGGCCGACTGGATCCGGCCACGCTGGGCACGTCGGTCGCGGTGGCGCTGTTGCGTCAGGGGGCACGCGAGCTCATCGACGGCATCCCGCACTGAGCCGGGCCCCGCGGGGTGCCGCCGGTCAGGCGGTGCCCTCCTCCGCCTGGTCCCGCAGGAAGTTGCTCACCTGATGGGCCAGGCCGCCCTCACGGCCGGGGCAGGCATGGGCGCCGACGCTCTCGTCGTGCAGTCCGATGCCGCCCGCCCACAGCCTGCGGTCGGCCCAGTCGTCGTCGACGCGCAGCTGGATCTGGACGTCGATCTGGCCCAGCGAGGCCTCGGGGCCGGCCGCGTACAGGACCGCCGTGGCCCGGCGCAGGGGGTAGACGTCGAAGCCCTCGATGAACTGCGAGTTGCGCCAGTCGATGAACGCGGCCTCGCCGTCGGGCCCGATCCGCACGTCGATCTGGCCGTCCTCCAGGTGGATGGTGGAGTGCCGGCTGCCGCGGTTCTCGACGGTCACGCGAAGACTGAAGTACGTCAGCCCCTCGGCCGCGTCGTCCCGTCCCCGGGGCGGCTCGGCGGCTTCCAGCCGGTGGACGCGGACACGCAGACCGGCATGCTCGTCGTACTCCTGCCAGTCCCCGACCACGTTCGGCTCGTACACAGTCCACCTCTTCGACCTCAGTGAGCTGCTTCCTATCTGTGTGCTCAGTGCACTGTCAAATGAGCAGAATGCGCTGTGGCCAGCGAATTCACCCCCTTTGATCGCTGATCAAGCCGTGCGCAGGAACAATTCGCGAAGGGCCGCACGCATGCGCGGGCGGGTGCGTGCCGCACATCACGTTCCGTGTCCTTGATCAGCGGGCGAGGCGGCCGAGAAGCGACGAGGCGGCGGTGATGCCGAGCGCGGCGGCCACGGCGAGTACGCCGAAGTCGAGCGCCACGTGCGCGTGCGTGCCGAGCAGGAGGCCGCGCAGGGCGTCGACTTCGTAGCTCAGCGGGTTGGCCTTGCTGACCGCCTGGAGCCAGCCCGGCATGACCGAGACCGGGTAGAGGGCGTTGGAGCCGAAGAAGAGCGGCATGGTGATGGCCTGTCCGAAACCCATGAGGCGGTCTCGGCTGAGCACGATGCCCGCGATGGTCATCGACAGGCAGGAGAAGAAGGCCGATCCGAGGACCACGACGGCCGCGACGCCGAGCAGCTTCAGCGGGTTCCAGGTCAGGGCGACACCGAGCAATGCGGCGATGACCACCACGACGAGCGCCTGGACCAGCGACTTGATACCGGCCGCGAAGGCCTTGCCGGTGATCAGCGCGGATCGTGGAGTGGGCGTCACCAGCAGCTTGTTGAGGATGCCGGCATCGCGTTCCCAGATGATCTGGATGCCGTAGAAGATGGCGATGAACATCGCGGACTGGGCGATGATGCCGGGTGCCATGTAGTCGATGTAGGGGATGCCGCCGGTGGGTATCGCCCGGATGCGGGTGAAGGTCTGACCGAAGATCAGCAGCCACAGGGCGGGCTGGACGGCGCGGGTGTAGAGCTCGGTGCGGTCGTGGCGCAGCTTCTGCAGTTCGACGGCGCACATCGCCACCACCCGGGCGGGCAGCAGCCGCCAGCCCGCGCGCGGCTCCGGCGGGCGCAGCAGCAGGGCTATGCCGGCCGCCGGGTCAGCCGACGCGGTTGGCGGTGCGACGGGTGCTTCGGACATCGCGGAAATCTCCTGACTTGTCGTCGAGGCCGCTGCCCGCGACCTCGCGGAAGACGTCCTCCAGCGTGGGCAGCGGCTCGCCGGCCGCCGCTCCGGCGGCGCGCCGGCGCTCGCCGAGCCCCTCCCTGAGCTCGGCCGGGGTGCCGAGCGCCCGGATGCGGCCGCGGTGCATGAGGCCGACCCGGTCGCAGTACTGGTCGGCCTCGTCCATGTAGTGGGTGGTCACCAGGACGGTCATGCCGGTGGCGGCGCGTACGGCGTTGATGTGCTCCCACACGCCGGTGCGGGCGATCGGGTCCAGGCCGATGGTCGGCTCGTCGAGGATCAGCAGCCGGGGCGCGCTGACCAGCGCCTGGGCGAGTTCGAGGCGGCGGATCATGCCGCCGGAGTACGTCTTGGCGAGCCGGTCGGCGGCATCGGTGAGGTCGACGGCGGTCAGCGCCTGGGCGACCCGTTCGTCCCGTTCCCGGCGGGAGACGTCGAAGACGCGGGCGAACAGGGCGACGTTCTCGCGTCCGGTGAGCCCGGCGTCGGCGGACAGCTGCTGCGGTACATAGCCGAGCAGACGCCGTACGGCCATGCGGTCGCGGGCGGTGTCGTGGCCGAAGACACGGACCATGCCGGCCGGGACCGGCAGCAGGGTGGTGATGCACCGGATCGCGGTGGTCTTCCCGGCGCCGTTGGGCCCGAGCAGGCCGAAGACCTCGCCCTCCCCCACCGACAGATCGAGCCCGTCCACGGCGTTGGTCTCGCCGAAGGAGTAGGCGAGCCCGGTACAGCTGACGGCCGGCGTGTTCGCGTCCCGCGTCATGACTCCTCGACCTCCTCGTGCAGGTTGTCGGCCAGCTTCCGCAGCGCGGGGATCGCCTCACGCAGCGCTTCCCGGTCCGCCTCGTCGAGCCCGGTCAGCCCGTCCCGTACGAGTTCCGCCCGGAGCTTGCGCCACTCGGCGAGCCTCGCCTCGGCCGCCGGGGTCGGCATCAGCCGGGCGGCGCGCCGGTCGGCGGGGTCGGTCTCGCGGACCAGATAGCCCTGCCGGGAGAGCTGGTTGACCAGCGTCGAGACCGAGTTGCTCGCCAGGTGGAGGTCCTTGGCGGCGTCCGAGATGCCGGTGCCGGGCCGGGACACGACCAGGCGCAGCAGCTCGACCTCGGCACCGCGCAGCTGCGGTGCGATCTGCCGGCGCAGACGGCGGCGGAGGAGCCGCTGGACACCGATGAGGGCGTCGATCAGCTCGTCCGGGAAGGTTTCCGGTTCCACACCTCGAAGATATCTCTGTAGCAGAGGTAATGAACCCAAGGGACGGTCAAACGTGACGGCACACACCCGCCGGACCGCACAGCGTCACCGTAATGCCCGATTTGTTTTGAAAGGCCGGATGCCGGGCATTCGCATTACGTGCTTCGGACAGGAGGCACATCCGTGGGAGCCGGTCAGGCCCCGGGTGTCTCCGCAGTCCGAGCCGTGCCTCCCATGGTGTCCGTCCACCGGCACCGCCTGAGGGAGGTGCGCGCGATGCGCATCACCACCAGCAGCAGAACCAAGGTTCACCCGCACGACGACGCCCCTGACACGGCCGAGGCCTTCCAGCGGCTCGCCCGGACACCCGCCGGCCCCCGGCGCGAGGCACTCCGGGACGAGCTGATCCGGGCCTGGCTGCCCATGGCGGAGCGGATCGCGGTGCGGTTCAAGGGGCGGGGCGAGTCCCTCGAAGACCTGTACCAGGTAGCGGCGCTCGGCCTCGTCAAGGCCGTCGACCACTACGACCCGGCCCGCGGCCACGCCTTCGAGGCGTACGCGGTGCCCACCGTCACCGGCGAGATCAAGCGCCACTTCCGTGACCACATGTGGACGCTGCACGTGCCGCGCCGGGTCCAGGACCTGCGCAACCGCGTGCGGCAGGCCGCCAAGGAGCTCTCCCAGACGACACCGGGCCGGGCCCCGACCGTCGCCGAGATCGCCGCACAGGCGCAGCTGAGCGAGAGCCAGGTGCGCACCGGGATGGAGGCCCTGGACTGCTTCTCCGCGCTGTCGCTGGACGCCGAGATGCCCGGCACGGACGGCTACGCCCTGGCGGACGCCATCGGCGGGCCCGATCCGGCGTACGACCTGGTCGTCGACCGGGTGGCGGTCAGCCCCCGTCTGCGGGCGCTTCCGGAGCGCGAGCGGACCATCCTCTACCTGCGGTTCTTCGGAGGCATGACGCAGAGCCGCATCGCCCAGCAGCTGGGCATCTCCCAGATGCACGTGTCCCGGCTGCTCAGCGGCTGCTTCGCGCAGCTGCGCGAGGAGCTGGTGGCCGGGGCGGGCTGACGGCTCCGGGCGGCTTCACCCCGATGGGCTCTCGGGGATCTGCGTCGGGCCGTGCCGGTCGAGGGCGTCCTCCAGCTCGGCGTGGATCTCCTGGGGCATCTCGCCGGTGCGGCCCCAGATCAGGATCAGTTCCGCGACATTGCGGAGCCTGATGTTGGTGTGCTGCGAGACGTCCTTCAGTACGGCCCAGCCCTGGTCGGGGCTCACCCGGGCGAGGGCCACGACCATGCCGATCGCCTGGTCCACGACCGCGTGCGAGGCGACGGCCTCCTTCAGCTGGTCGACTTCCTCTTCCAGCGCGAAGATACGGTCCGTGCCGTCGGCGGGCTCTCGTGCTCCTGCTGCCACGCGTCCCATGGTCGTCACTCCCCCGGCTCTGTGCCAGTGGGCCGCGAACGGGCGACACGCCCGTTTCGGTGCCGGTTCCAGGGTACTCGGCAGGCGCACCGGGCGGTTCCGGTTGGACACTGGTAGCTGGACCGGTGGCTGCCGGCCGACGACACCAGGACGCGACTGCCATGAACCACGACACGACACGCCCGAGCGGTCCGAGGAGCGTCGTCTCCTCGCACACCGTCTTCGGCGCGCCCTGCTGGGTCAGTCTGACCAGCCGCGATCTCGACGCCACTCAGGAGTTCTACAGCGCCGTACTGGGATGGCGGTGGCGCTCCGGCAAGCTCGGCGACCGCTTCCGGATCGCGGTCGTCGGCGGGACGCCGGTCGCCGGGATCGCCGCGGTCGCCTCCATGTGGCAGATGGCCGTGGCGTGGACGCCGTACTTCGCGGTGCCCAGCGCGGACGAGGCGGCGGCCCGCGCGCAGGAACGCGGCGGTACGGCGGCGGTCGGGCCGATCTCCTTCCCGCCGGGGCGGGCGGCGCTGCTGGCGGACCGGGACGGGGCGACCTTCGGGGTCTGGGAGGGTGAGCTCTTCACCGACTGGGAGAAGTGGCAGCGCGCGGCGCCGACCTTCATCCGGCTGCACACACGGGACGCCTTCGACGCGGCGATCTTCTACGGCGAGGTCCTGGACTGGGCCACGGAACGGCCCGGCTGCTGCGAGGTCGTCTACGAGGGCGGCGAGGTGGTGCTGCGCAGCCAGGGGACGATCGTGGCGCGGATCGAGTCCGGAGCCCTGGGGGCGGCACCGGATCCCACCATTCGGCCGCACTGGCAGATCCACTTCACGGTGGAGGACGTGACGGCGTGTGTGCGGGCCGCGGAAGTGCATGGGGGCAGTGTGCTGTCGAAGGGCAGCGACGAGGCGGTGCTGCGGGACGCGGACGGGGCTCAGTTCACCGTCGTCGGGGTGTGACCACGGCGCCCGCGCTGAGCCCGGCCCGGGCTACCGTCCGTCGAGTTCCTGGTCGAGGGTGAGGGCCGCGTCGATGAGGGCGAGATGCGTGAACGCCTGCGGGAAATTGCCCAGTTGGCGTCCTGTCGGGTCGATCTCCTCCGAGTACAGGCCCAGATGGTTGGCGTATCCCATCATCTTCTCGAACACCAGCCGTGCCTTGTCCGTGCGCCCCGCGCGGGCGAGGGCGTCGACGTACATGAAGGTGCACAGCGAGAAGGTGCCCTCGGAGCCGCGCAGGCCGTCGGGCGAGGCCTCCGGGTTGTAACGGTAGACGAGGCTGTCGCTGACGAGTTCGCGCTCGATGGCGTCCAGGGTCGATCCCCAGATCGGGTCCTCGGCGCTGACGAAACCGACCGTTCCCATCCGCAGCAGCGAGGAGTCCAGTACGCCACTGCCGTAGTGCTGGACGAATGCCTGCCGTTCCTCGCTCCACCCCTTGCCCATGACCTGTTCGTACACGGCGTCCCGCTCGGTCTGCCATCGTCCGGCCGCCGACGGCCAGCCCTTCGCCGCGGCGAGGCGCAGGGCCCGGTCGAACGCCACCCACGACATGACACGGCCGTAGGTGAAGTCCTGCTTCCCGCCGCGGGTCTCCCAGATCCCCTCCTCCGCCTGGTCCCAGTGGTCGGCCAGCCAGTCGAGGTTGGCCCGCGTCGAGGTCCATCCTCCGTGCCCGACCTGGAGTCCGTGTTCGTGAGCGAAGTAGATGCTGTCCAGGGCCTCCCCGTAGATGTCCAGTTGGAGTTGTGTCGCGGCGCCGTTGCCGATCCGTACCGGGTGGGAGCCCGCATAGCCCTCCCAGTGGTCGAGGATCTGCTCGTCCAGGTCGGTCGTGCCGTCGACCTTGTACATGATGTTGAGCGGGCCCGTGCTCCCGCCGCTGCCGGCCTGCTCCTTGACCCGGTCGCTGAGCCAGCCGATGAACGCCCGGGCCTCCTCCGTGAAGCCCAGCCCCAGCAGGGCGTACACGGAGAAGGAGGCGTCCCGGATCCAGGTGAAGCGGTAGTCCCAGTTGCGTTCGCCGCCCACTTGCTCCGGGAGCGCCGTCGTCGGGGCGGCGACCACGGCACCGCTGGGTGCGAAGGTCATCAGCTTCAGCGTGATCGCGGAACGCTCGACCATCTCGCGCCAGCGCCCGGTGTAGCGCGACTGTGCCAGCCAGGAACGCCAGAACGCCACCGTCTCGTCGAAGAGCCGCTCGTACGCGTCCAGGCGGACCTCGGCGGGTGGGGCTCCGGCCCCCATCTCCAGCACCAGCCCGCGCTGTTGACCGGCCTGCAGGGTCAGTGCGAAGCGGAGGTCGGCACCCTGGTCCGTGAGGACGTCGATGAGTCGCTCGTCCTCCGGTTCACGGATGGGGTGCACGGTGAGTGCGGTGCCGTCCTCCGCGGTGAAGACAGCGCCGTGCCCCGTGATGTGCAACTCGTGCTTCGCGCGCCCGTAGTCGAATCGCGGGGCGATCTCCACCTGGAACCTCATGCTGCCGCGCACACAGCGGACCAGTCGGACCAGCCGGTGGCGGGAGCTGACCGTCGTACCGGTCACGGGCATGAAGTCGACCACCTCGCCGGCGCCCGCCTCGGTCATGAACCGGGTCACCAGGACCGCCGTGTCGGGCAGGTACAACTGCTTGGTCGTGTTGGTCCGGTGGGCCGGCTGGACCGTGCAGTGTCCGCCCTTCTCCTTGTCCAGCAGCGCCCCGAAGACACTCGGCGAGTCGAACCGCGGCGAGCAGAACCAGTCGACCACACCCTCGGTGCTCACCAGCGCCGCGGTCTGCAGATCGCCGATGAGACCGTGGTTCTCGATCAGTGGGTAGCCGTTCACTGGGTCTTCCACCTCGCGTTGTCAGGGATCGTCTTTTCGGGCACCCGCACCTGGATGATCGACGGGCTGCTGGTGTTTTCCCGTGCACCGGTCACGGCATCCCTCAGCTCTCCGTACGTGCCGACTTCCCAACCCCGGCAGCCGAAGACCTCGGCCAACCTGCTGTAATTCCACCGGTGCAGCTCGCAGGGTTTGTAGTACGGCTTGTCGGAATGGAATACGGCCGCGTCGGCGAGCCATTGCTCCACGGCGTAGACGCCGTTGTCGATGACGAAGACGATCGGATCGAGCCCGAACCGGGTCTGCGTCGAGAGGCATTGCGCGGTCATCTGGAAGCCGCCGTCGCCCGAGAAGACCATGACCTTCTGGTCGGGACCCTTTGCCAGGCAGATACCCGTGGCAGCCGGTCCGCTGTAGCCGATCGAGGAGTAGGACGACTGGACGACGAATCCTCCCGGGCCGGGCACGTCGAGGAGGAGGCTCCCGAAGTAGTTCATGCTCGCGTCGGCGCCGACGATGGTGTTGGTGTCGATGTACTGCTGGACGTAGTTGTAGAACCCCTGATACGTGATGACATCGGCGTCGCCCACGGTCGGCGCGCTGCGTGCCGGCTTCTCCGGTGGTTTCCCCGCCTTGGGCGCGATGCTTTCGGCCAGGATGCCGTCGATCAGGTGCTCCAAAGCGACCTGTCCGCCGAAAAAGGTCCCGAACTTGACCGCGTCGAACGACGCGAACGCCGTCTTGTCGTAGTCCGGGTCCCAGCCCAGCGAGTTGATGTCCGTGAGCCACACACCGAGGGCCAGTACGAAGTCGGATGCGCCGACCAACTCGGTCACGCCCGCCGATGACGCCTGGCCGTCGAGCACGCCGACGAACAGTTCGTCGTCCTCGGACAGGACGGCTTTGCTGAGGAGCTCGGTGACGAACGGGACGTTCAGCTGCCGGATCAGGCTCGTTGCCTTTTCCTGAAGGCCGAGCCGGTCGATCTCCACGCCGAGCCAGATGAGTGGATTCTCGGCGCTTTCGAGCTGTGCCGAGATCTTTGCGACGGACTGTTCCAGGCTCGTCTCGTCCGACAGGGTCCTGGTCGGCTTCAGCAGGCCCGTCGGCGGTTCACAGTCCAGATCGACCATGTCCTGCAGCAGTTCGATGTAGATCGGCCGCCGTTCACTGATGCACCGGGTCAGCGCATAGTCGATCAGCGTCGGCGCGAGGTCCGGACTGTCGATCCGTATGGCCGCGACCGTCAGGTGCTCGAACGACTGAAGGTCCGTCTCACGTCCGCTGATGAAGTGATGCGCGCTGTAGCCGGTCTGCTCGAAGGTGATGGTCTTCTTTATGCTGGGCGTGCCGTTGATCAGCACGAGCGGCACCTTCTCGACGTAGGCGCCGGCGACGGCGTTCACGGCGCACAGTGCGCCTGCGGAGTAGGTGACGCAGAGGGCGCCGATCCCCTTCAGTCTTGCGTATCCGTCCGCCGCGTAACCGGCATTCACCTCGTTGACTTCCTCGACGATTTCAATGCCGTTCGGTGTGACGTAACGGTTCAACCATTCAATCGAATAGTCGCCCGCGATGGCGAACAGATGCTCCAGCCCCAGCTGGCGGAGCCGGTCCACCAGGTACTGTCCTACAGTGCAGCCCTCGTTCATGGTCGGAGCACCTCCGTGGTCAGTAGTCGCTCGCGCCGCCGAACAGCCGGGGCATGTAAATGTCGAAGATTCCCGGGCACTTGCGTTCCGGATACCGCTGCAGCATGAAGCTCTTGAAGGCGTCACCCGTCAGCCCGTTGCCGATCGCCTGCCGGGCGGCGGAGAGGTACTCGATGTTGCGGGCGACTTCGTTCTTGTCGGCCGGCAGACCGTGGCCCGGCATGAACAGGTCGCAGTCCGAACGCAGCATTTCCTGGAGCACGCGAATCCAGTGGTCGAAGTGCTTCGTCAAGTACAGATGAGTGCCGCTGTAGACCAGGTCCTGGGCGAAGTGCACGCCTATGTCGGGGAGCCTGATCGCGAGGTGGTAGTCGATCTCGGTGTCCGTGACGCGGTCGAAGACATATCTGACCCCGTCGATCGTCTCCTCACCGCGACTTGCGACCTCTTTGGGAACGACTATCCGCTCCGGGGCGAGGTTGCCGAGTTTCCAGTGATCACTTCTCGACTCCTCCCCATGCTCCTGGATGAAGGTCAGGGTCTCGGACAGCGCGTGGACCGTGACATCGGTGAACGCGGTTCCCAGGCCGAACCAGTGGTCGGGATGGCGGTGCGAGAGGTAGAGCCTTTCGATCGGCTTGCGCAGGCTGTCCGCGTAGTCCCTGAATGCCTTCGCGTCGGGGGCGAGGAACTGCGCGTCGACGAGAACCAGTTGGTTCTTTGTTTCGATGATGTGGGTGGCGTTCGCGATGTTGCTGTCCGCGAAGGACGCGACGAAGGTGTGGATACGGACATCGCCTGCCCGCTTCACGACCATGATGACGGGTTCTGAAACCTGAGCCAGCATTCGAAGCCTCACCGAGGTTGTGTGGTGTGCTCTTGCAGTTCCTCCAACGCGGCCCGCGCGACGTCGTAGGCGCTGTCCGTACCGGGCACCGGATCGTCCTCGCCGGGTCGCCAGAAACGCCGGCGTGCCATGCGCATGGAGTTGTCGAACGGCGGAATCGCGTTGAACACCTCGATCAGGTACGGGCCGTGATACACCGGCTCAATCTCGTCCGAGATGATGTGCCACGGGATCCAGCTGTCCTTCACCGCGCCGCGGTCGGGTGCGGATATGTGGACGTAGTAGAGCCGGTCCTGGCGTACGGCTCGCGCGACGTTCCGCCTGAGGACCGAGGGACCCTGGCTCTCCATCACGACCTGCGCGGTGTCGATCGTCACGCCACCCTGCGGGTGCTCCAGGCCTTCGAGGAAGTCCAGTACCTCCGAGACCATGTTGGGTGGCGGCGTCTCCCAGCTCTTGACGGGCTCGACGGCGAGTTTCACCTCTCGTGCCGCGGCGTAGTCCAGCAGCTCCTCGAAGACGGAACGCGCCGCGTCGTAGCGGGGTTTCATCCAGTCCTGCAGGGCGTCGCTCCAGATCGGCTCATCGGTGTCCGTGACCGGAAAGACCCCGTAGGGATAGATGAACGGGCCGGACATGATGGAGTCACCGCCCAGGATGCGTGTGATGTCGACGCGTGACTTGAGGTAGGACAGGGCCTGCCCGCGCTGCTCCTCGTAGGGCGACGTCGGATCGAAGGTCCGCGTGGTCCCGACGTTGGTGGTGAACCTCGCCTCCGCCAACCCTGCCTCGTCGAATGCCTTCCTGAGGCCGACGTAGCAGTCGACCTCGGGCTTGTGGTCGACGGTCGTGGGCGGGGCGGCGATGTGCACGTCGAAGCCGTCGTAGCCCATGTCGGTCAGGGCCTTCAGGTGATCGACCAGGATCCGTGTGTACCGTGCGTCCTGGGGCCGTAGATCGGCCGTGAACATGAAGAAGCTGAAGAAGACGTCGCGTCGGGGCGTCGTGTTCATCGTCACCACCCCAGGACGTCGGCGAGGTAGGCCCGGGCCTTCTTGGCGTACTCGAGCGGGACGGCCTTGTTCGGGTCCTGCTCGGCCTCCACGACCAGCCACCCCTGGAAGTGGGCGTCGGCCAGCGTTTCGAGGATGGGCCGGAAGTCGATCGCTCCGTCTCCGGGCACGGTGAAGACGCCGAGCTGGATGCCCTCCTGGAACGACAGCCCCTCTTCGCGGACCCGGCTGACGATCTCGGGCCGGATGCTCTTCAGGTGGACGTGACCGATCCGGTTGGCGTGGGCCCGGGCCAGCTCCAGCGGATCGTCGCCGGCGAAGGCCATGTGGCCGGTGTCGAGCAGCAGGTGGACCAGGTCCGGATCGGTCGAGGCCATCAGCCGGTCGATGTCGGCCCGGGTCATGACGCCCGTGCCCATGTGGTGGTGGTAGCTGAGCTTCATGCCGGCCGAGTGCGCGATGCTGCCGAGCTCGTCCAGGCCCGATGTCAAGGCGTCCCACTGGGCGTCGGTGAAAACAGGGCGGTTGGCGAACACGTCCACGGGAAGCAGGTGCGAGGAGGCGCCGAACTCGGCCACCACCAACTCGGTTCCGCCCAGCCCTTTGACATGGGCCAGCGTCTCCTCGAAAGCGGCGACCGTCTTCTGCCGCATCCCGCCGATCGTGAAGTACGTGCTCGTCCAGGGCTCGGAGATCCGCAGGCCCCGGAGGTCGAGCGCGGTCTTGAGCTCGGCGGCGTCCGAGGGGTACTTGTGCCCGATGCTGCAGCCCTGGAAGCCGGCGAGCGCCATCTCGCTCACGGCCTGGCCGAAGGAGATCCCCGCGTCGATGGTGGGGAAGTCGTCGTTCCACCACAGGGTGCAGCAGACGCCGAGCTTCACCTTGTCCGGGCTGAGGCGGTCAGCCAGGTCCGTCATCTTCTCGCCCCTTTCAGGTAGCGCTCCGCGATGCGGGGCGGCCGGGCCCAGGAGCCGTAGCCGGGTGCCTTGGCACCCGGAGGGTTGGCTCCGATGGCCCGCCACAGCAGCCCCTCCTGGTAGGAGGCGGCGGTGACCGTGGATGTTCCGACCGCCGCGTGGGCCCCGTAGTGATCGGTCCACTCCGGCGGCAGCGCGTACCACATCCCGGCGTACCAGAGCTTGATCACATTGCGGGCGACCGGTCCGAGCCGGTCGTCGCCGAAGATCCGGTGGCGCAGCGCCCGGTCGAACAGGTCCCGGTCGAGCGGGATTCGGGCATGGCGTCCGCTGTCACCGGCTGCCTCGGCCCGGGCTGCCCGGTGGGCGTCCAGGAGGGCCGAGACGGTCTCGTCGCCGCAGGCGGCCCGCGCTTTCGCCAGATACTCGTGAGCCATGCCGGTGCCGAGCAGATCGGTCTCCACGAATGCGGTGAGGTCGACCGACAGGCGGAGGAACTCCTCGAACGGCGGGGCGGTCATCGTGCCACCGCCTCGGCCGTCTCGTCGGCACCCGGTGAGGGCTGCGGATCGGACCCGGGCCCGGCCGGAATCTCGAAGGTGGGAGCGGCGTGCAGGCCACCGCTGCCGGGCAGGGGGTTGCACACCAGCCGGTTGAACCCGTCGCGCAGCCGGAACATGTCGCAGACGGCGTCCTGCAGGAGGGCCGGCCGCCCGTTGAACGCCTCGGTGAGCAGGCCGAGGAAGGCTCCGTAGTCGGTGTTGAAGTCCCGGGCGACGCGGGCCAGTTCGGATCCCTCCGGGTAGTCGGCCAGCCGGGGACTCACCTTCACCGGGTACACGTCGTCCCAGGAGATGCTCAGCGCGGGCCCCGACGGTGCATCGGGGTGGTCGCCCACCTCGTAGTAGCGCCCGAGTTGCAGCTGCCGGAACCGGTAGTAGTGGGCGAGCTCGCCGTCCGCGTCGTACATGCCCGAGTCGAGGCCCTCGCCCTGGGCCGCGATGAAGCGCAGCGCCCGCTGGGCCGAGTCCAGGTCGGTGACGACGATCATCTCTCCGCCACCGGAGTAGAAGTACTCGCGCCCCACCTGCAGGGCAGGATCCCCGTCGAAGAGCTTGGGGTCGACGGCGGCCACCTTTTCGAGCCCTTCGATGATCTCCTCGTAGAACTCGCCGATGCTGTAGAAGCGCATCCCTTCGGCCGTGGGGCTGGAGACCAGGAGCGGAGTCCGGCCGTCGGGCGTCTGCACCAGCCGTGCGTCGGCGCTGGGGGCCGTGCCCGGCCGCTCGATCTTGCAGAACGTCTCCACCGCCTCCGGGGAGAAGGGCCGCAGGTCGACGGTGAAGTCGTCCTCCCCGTCGGGCAGGTAGGCCGGATAGGACGGCACGAAGCCGGGACGGGTCAGGTCGGGTTTCCCGCCGATGGCGTTGAGGACGTTGGCGACGAGGGTCAGGTGCAGCATTTCCTCCACCGCGGCCACCCGGATGATGTGGGCGGCGTCGGAGTTGGTGGTGGAGCGTATCGAGTAGTACGCGGTCAGATACGTGGGAATGGTCGCGTGCTCCAGCGCCAGCGCCGCATCCAGGTAGCTGATGAGGTCGTCGCAGTTCTCGATGGTCGACGCGGTCACCGGGCCACCTCCCTTGAGGTCGGCGCCGCAGGGCGCCGGTCGACGGAAACGTTGATCGGGGCGGTCTCGGAGTCGAGCCGGGCCAGCATGTCCCGGGCGCTGCGCAGGCACAGGGCGGCGACGGTGAGCGTCACGTTCGAGGTCCCGACGGTGGGCATGCTTCCCCCGCCGACCAGGTAGAGGTTCTCGTGGTCCCAGCTCCGCTGATCCGCGTCGACCACCGAGGTCGACGGGTCGCGGCCCATCATGTGGGTGCCGGCGAGATGGTTGCCCCCGCGCAGCTCGTATCCCTCGCCGTCGTGGACGGCGTAGCCCCAGAAGTTCGGGTTGTACGCGGTGTGGTCCTCGGCTCCCAGGCGGGCGAAGATGCGTCTCGACAGCTGCCGGGCGTACGCCACCCCGCGCATCGTGTACTCGGGGATGTCGTAGGTGAGGACAGGCCGCATGTTCCCCAACTTGTCGGTGAAGTCGGGGCTCACGGTGACCCGGTTGCTCGGGTTGGCCGGCACCTCGACCATGAACGCCAGCTGCAGCTGACGGGACACCCGGTCCACGAGGCCCTGGCGAAGGGACTCGCCGTAACGGCCACCGGAGTCCACCAGGTTCATCAGGTCGGTCATGGGCGCGCCCCGCGCCCAGCCCCAGCCGTCGTTGTGGATGTCGACGGTGAACGCGGCCTGGCGGCTGCGGAAGCGGCCTCCGCGCAGGTCGGCGATGCCGCCCGTGCAGATCGTGCCGCGGAAGGTGCCGGCCACCTCAGGGAGCAGGCCCCACGCCAGGAGGTAGGCGTGGTCCATGAAGTTCCGCCCCATCAGGCCGCTCGAACCGCGCAGGCCGGACGCCAGCATCAGGCGGGGGTTCTCCACCGCGTTGGCGGCCAAAACGAACAGCCGGCCGCGGGCTCTCGCCGTGGTGAAACCCGGGCTGTCGGGACGGTCGTAACGCCGGTACTCGATCTCGGTCACCCGGCGCGTGTGCTCGTCGACGTGCACCTTATGGGCCACCGCCTGGGCCACCAGATCGACCCGGCCGCTGCGGAGTGCCACGGCGAGGGTCTTGCCCGCGTTGTACTTGGCCTGCACCGGGCAGATGGGCACGCAGTTGTTGTTGCCCTGGCACCGCTCGCCGACCTCGACCTGGTAGGTGCTCACCGCCCCTTGGGGCACATAGCCCTTCCCGCCGTCGTAGGCCGGGTTCGGTATCCCGTTGCGGCCCTGTGGGAACGGCCGGACTCGCAGCTCCCGCTGCTCCCCGTCGAGTTCGACGGGCATCCCGTCGACGTCCTTGGCGACCACCTGGTCCAGGTAGGACAGGGGCAGTCCCTTCATGGGGAACACGTAGCCCTCGTCGAAGGCGATCCCGAGGTAGGCCTGGTCCTCCACGTCGGCGGAGACGCCGATCTCGCGTTCGGCCTCGTTGTAGTACGGGGCCAGGTCCTCGTAGGTGAGCGGCCAGTCGGCGCCCTCGCCGTAGAGCGTCCGCATCCGGAAGTCGTCGGGCAGCATCCGCAGCGTCTTGCCCTCCCAGTGCATGGTGGTGCCGCCGAGCACCCGTGTGTAGGTGGTGTCGGTGGCGAAGGGCCCGTTCTGGACGATGTAGGCCGACGCGTCGGGTGCACCCGGGGTGATGCGGCGTGCGTCGCTGCCCCGGGGCATCGGGGCGTTGGCGACGGCCGGGTAAGGAGCCTGGTTGTCCTTGCCGACAGCCGAATAGAACCGGTTCAGATAGCGCTCGTAGCCCCTGAGACTGAGGTTTTCGGCCGGGCCCGCTTCGAGTATCAGAACCCTTTTGCCGGCGTCGCTCAGCCGCGCGGCGATGAGGGCGCCGGAAATCCCGCCGCCGACGATGACGGCGTCGTAGAGAACCGAGGCGGCCACCGCGGGATCGGTGCGCTTGGGCGCTCCCTCGGGGAATTTCTCGTACATCGGGCAGTCACTCCTCTACTGCCGGGCACGGCCGGGACCAGCACAGCTGTCGGGAGCGTGCTGGACTCAGACATCACTGAACGGCTGGAAAGGCTCGCAAGCCGAATGGACAGCGCAAGAGGGCGCTGGTCGTTCCCGGGGACCTCGATGGCAAGCTGCGAGTTGCTGTCGCTGCTGGTAGGGCCTGGCGTGCAGACCGCTGCCGCGTCATCAACGATACGCGCGATCCTTCGCGATTGCCGAGTGGAGACGATCTGAATAGGCGTCAGAATCCGCGCCTGTACTGAACTTCCCCTTCACCAGAGCCACTTGCGCGTTCGCCACGTGTCGTGTTGCGGTCTTCCGCAGCGGTGTTTCCATGGAAATGACGGGATACGTGCGCGCGGAGGGAGACCTCATGCCCACCAAGGTCATCCGCCACCCTGAAGGAAAGGCACGGCCGAACAACGCCCCCTGGTACACGTTGTACCCGAGACGGTGGGGGTCCCAGATATCTGGCTCCATGGGCAGAAGATGGCGCAGGGTGAGGACGGAAAGGGAGGCGCGCCGGAGCATCGTCCCGAATCGCAGTTGGCGTCCCTGGCGATTTTCCCTCGGCCCCCTGCTGCGTGTATACGCTCTCTTCGGGACGCTCTTTGTCGTCGCTTCGGTGGGAGTGGCCCTTTATGACTACGCAGAGGACGGATACACACCCTTCCATGAGGCAATCGAGTCGACATGGTTCGACACCGTCAACCACATCGTGGCCCCTGTTCTCACCGGTTCCCTGATCCTCTCCTTCTTCCTTCTCTACTGGTACCACAAGACCAAGAAGCCACTCGTCGACAAGGCCTCCACGCGACCGCACGATCTGGTCCCCACGGCCGGAACCCTCGTCAACCGCATTGTCGGACGCCGTGAACTGTCGCAAGTGATGGCCCAGACGCTCCGCAACCGCAAGACCCGAAGGCCTTATCTGCTCGTGGGTGGCGTCGGCGTGGGCAAGACAGCCGTTCTGGTGGAACTCACTCGGATGCTGGCACAGCATTCCGCCGTGCCCGTGCCCATAAGTCTGCGCGACATGAAGGGCGACGGTGAACTCGACTTCGAGGAAATGGCACGGCGCCGCTTCGCGGAGGAGGCGGACCAGGGAGTGCTGGCCGGCAGCAACATCGACAAGACGTGGCGGCAGCTGAGACTCGACGACAAGGCGGTCGTCATCGCGGACGGCCTGGAAGAGGCCCTCCTCGACAAGAAGTACCAGGAGGACCGCGACAACATCATCCGACGGGCGATCGACCGGGCGGACCGCCAGAAGCTGCCCCTGGTCATCGCCTCACGCCCGCACGCACCGCTCGAAGGCACGCGGGCCGCGATCGCCAACCTGGAACCGTTGAGCGAGGAGGCGGCCCTGGAGTATCTCCGAGGAGAACCCGGCGAGTTGGACGAGCGCCGTCTCGACTGGGTGGTGGAGACCGCCCAGGTGACGGATTCGCCGATCTACCTGCGGATCGCCCGTCTCCTGCAGCAGTGCGGACTTCTGGAGCGCCTGGCTCTGCGTGAGGAAGGCGACCGTCTGGACACCCGCAGCAACGACTGCTCCACTCTCAGACTCGGGCTGCTGAACACCTACCGCCAGGGCATCGAAGACGGCCGGATCTTCGACAAGGTGGTGATGGACCACAAGGAGCGCCGGGAAACCATATGGGTCGTGTCTGCGCTGGCCTGCCTCGGGCTGCTGCAGGACAGTATCGAGGTGACGTTCGACGACTTCGTCAGCGCGCACGTGGAGGACCTCCGCATCCACAGGCACCCCCAGGGCAGTCACGAGGATTCGCCGGGCAGCGCCCCGGAGCGTGGAACCCGCCCTACCGTCACCACGACGCAACGCGATGCGATATGGGGCGTGTTGAGTCGGAAGATCGGTGAGTCGGCGCCGTGGCTCAACACCCTGGACTACCCCGTCGAGTGTCGTACCGAGTTGGCGAGGCACACCGCCAACGGGCAGCTCCTCGGGCTGGTCTACGGCTGCGAGAACAAGGTCCGGTTCCCGCACAGCATCCTGCAGGCGTATCTCGGTCATCGTCTGCTGAGGGAGATGTCGGACGACGACATCGCCGCGGTCGTCGAACCGGCCCTGCACAGCCCGGGTCCCTCTCGGGAACTGCTCATCTCTCTGGTACTGCTTTCGCGTCATGGAACGCAGCCGAGAATACCCAAGCTACTCAGCGATGCCGCGGAGAGCCGGCACGACGCGAAGTTCTTCGACCTCTACGCCGCCGCCCTCGAAATAGACTCCGTCGATCCGACGCCGATACAGGACAAGCTGGCACAGGAACTCGACGAGCAATGGGCGGGGCTCGACATCAGAGGCGATCAGCGGACCATCGAGGACGCGAAGCTGCGGTTGGTACGGAGCTTCGGGGCCGCTCTGCGCGAACAGGGCCGTCGCAGCAAGGGGATTCAGTCGCTCTCGGAGAATGAGCCTGCGCCACCGTCCCTTCCGTACAACCGTCTCTTCCAGATCGGCACACATGAGCCGTCGTATCCCGTCCGGATCGCGATCGCACATCAAATAGCCGCCGGCGGCGACGCGGCCTTCCAAGAGCTGCGCAAGGAGTTCCCCATCGGAACGGATCCCATATCCCAATATCTGGAAAAGATCCGTTCGGCCAAGGAGAAGCTCGACAGCGACTACACGGCCTGGCTGAAGGAAGAGGATTCGAACCCCGCCCCCGGCCCGGAGGCGGCGGAGAGAAGCCAGCGTAGGCACGACCGGATCGTGATGGAGTACGAGCAGAGTCGCACGACCTGGTGGCGCCACTTCTCCCTCCGGGCCTGGCTCGTACCCATGGCCGTAGGGTCCGTCTCCGACAAGTACCGTGCCGAGGCCAAGGAGCGGCTGAGCCTCTGGTTGCAGAACCTCACGCCCACGACCGGCAGCCAGGACCCGCTCATGCCGCTCTCCTTGGAGAACGCGTTGGCGCAGGGCTTCAAGAACGCGGCGAATCGCAGGAGCCGACACCCTGATGCCTACGAGGAGACCCGGGCCTACCTGGTGCGGCAGGCGGAGGAGATGCTGACCCGCAGCCGCTACTGGTACGCGCAGCTGAGTCTGCTCCACGCACTGTGCCTGTGGGAGCTTCCCGACACCATCGGGCGCATGGCGTCCAACGGCTCCATGGAGCCCATGAAGTCGGTCACCCGATGGCTCACCATGGCGGGCAGTGCGCACGAGACCTCAGCCCCCATCGGCACCCTGTTCGAGCGCCGTGCCGACAAGGTCCTCCACCCGTTCGTCGCCGAAGCCGGCGATCTGGTGACCCTGGCCCTGGAGACAGGACACCCCGAGCGGTTCATCTGGATCGACGAGCACGGGGCCATCGACAACGTCGGTTCCACCCCGGCCGATCCGGAGCGCTATCGCAAGCACAACCTGTGGATCGCCCCGTCCGTCGGCTGGAGCATCCTGCACCCGCGAGCACAACGCCTGCTGGCCGACGTACTGGTCATGCTCAATCTCACCGAGGGCAACGGGAGTCCGGACGACATCGAGGAACGTCTGAAGCTCGCGAACAGGGACGACCTCCCGCACTGCCTCACCCACGACCGCGGTCGGCTGCACCCCGAACGCAGTGTCGGCCGGGCCGACCGGGACGAGTCCCGCACCACCTGCCAGTCCCCCTGCGAGTTCCGGCTGTGCCCCTATCCCCCGCAGGCCGGCAAGGCACAGACGGAGATGGCGGAACTGTTCTGCCGGCAGCAACAGGCGCTGCTGCACAGCCGCTTCCGCTGGCATCTGCCGGCCGTCAGCCGGCACACCGCGCCATGGGTGAGCATCCCCGTCAGGGAGTTGGACGCCTTCTGGGAGGAGATGGCCAACCGGAACCGCAAGACCACCGACGAGGACGAGCACCTCCTCTAACCGGCGGCCCTCGGTCTGCGTGAAGGCCTCGACAGGAGCATCAGGGCGCGGCGTTCTACCAGGATCACCGTGTTCGCCTTGTGTTCCGTCTCGTCCGGGGGGCCTTGGGGCTCGGCCGTGTTGATCAGGGGGGTCCAGCGTTCTCCGTACTCGGGGTCCGGGAGCTGGAACTCCACCGGTTCCCAGTAGCTGTTGAGGAGGAGCAGGAAGGAGTCGTCCACCACCGGGCGGCCCTGTGGGTCGGGTTCGGCGATGGCGTCGCCGTTGAGGAAGACGGCGACCGAGTGGGCGTCGGGGCGCTGCCAGTCCTCCTCCGTCATCTCCTGGGCGTCCGGGGCCAGCCAGACCAGGTCGGGCAGGGGCTGGTCGGCGTGGGTCGCCGTCTCGCCGCGGAAGAAGCGGCGGCGGCGCAGGACGGGGTGGGCGGCCCGAAGGGCGATGACGTAACGCGTGAAGTCGGTCAGGTCGCGCTGCTCGTCGGTCAACCGCCAGTCGATCCAGGAGACTTCGTTGTCCTGGCAGTAGGCGTTGTTGTTGCCCCGCTGGGTGCGGCCGAGTTCGTCGCCGTGACCGAGCATCGGGATGCCCTGGGAGAGGAACAGCGTGGCCAGGAGGTTGCGTTGCTGGCGGGCGCGCAGGTCCGCGATGGCCGGGTCGTCGGTGTCGCCCTCCGCGCCGCAGTTCCAGGAGCGGTTGGTGCTCTCGCCGTCCCTGTTGCCCTCGCCGTTGGCCTCGTTGTGTTTGTCGTTGTACGACACCAGGTCGCGCAGGGTGAAACCGTCGTGCGCGGTGACGAAGTTGACGCTGGCCCGCGGGCGTCGCCTGCTGTGCTGGTACAGGTCGGAGGAGCCGGTCAGACGGGAGGCGAACTCGCCGAGCGTGTGCGGCTCGGCCCGCCAGAAGTCCCGTACGGCGTCCCGGTACTTGCCGTTCCACTCCGACCACAGCGGCGGGAAGTTGCCGACCTGGTAGCCGCCCTCGCCGACGTCCCACGGCTCGGCGATCAGCTTCACGCGGCTGATCACCGGGTCCTGTTGGATCAGGTCGAAGAACGCGGACAGCCGGTCCACCTCGTGGAACTGCCGGGCCAGCGTGGCCGCGAGGTCGAAGCGGAAGCCGTCGACGTGCATCTCGGTGACCCAGTAGCGCAGCGAGTCCATGATCAGCTGCAGGACGTAGGGGTGCCGCATCAGCAGGCTGTTGCCGGTGCCCGTGGTGTCGTAGTAGTGGCCCCAGTCGCCGTCCACCAGCCGGTAGTACGAGGCGTTGTCGATGCCGCGGAAGGAGAGCGTGGGGCCCTTCTCGTTGCCCTCGGCGGTGTGGTTGTAGACGACGTCGAGGATCACTTCGAGGCCGGCCGCGTGCAGCGCCTTCACCATCGACTTGAACTCGGTGACCTGGCCGCCACGGGTGCCGTGGGCGGCGTAGGCGTTGTGCGGGGCGAAGAAGCCGATCGTGTTGTAGCCCCAGTAGTTGGAGAGGCCACGGTCCCGCAGCACGCCGTCCTGGGCGTACTGGTGCACCGGCATCAGCTCGACGGCGGTCACACCGAGCGAGGTCAGGTGCTCGATCACCGCGGGGTGGGCCAAGCCGGCGTAGGTGCCGCGGAGTTCGGCGGGGACCTCGGGGTGGGTGTTGGTCAGGCCGCGGACGTGGGCCTCGTAGATGACGCTGTCCGCGTACGGACGCCGTATCGGCTGATCGTCGCCCCAGTCGAAGGACGGGTCGGTGACCACGCCGAGCATGGTGTGGCCGGCGCTGTCGGAGCGGGAGGAGCCGTCCGGCGAGCGCTCGAAGAGGGAGGCGTGGTTGTCGATCTGGCCGTCCACGGCCCTGGTGTACGGGTCGAGGAGCAGCTTCGCCGGATTGCAGCGGTGGCCCAGCTCCGGGTGCCAGGGGCCGTGCACCCGGTAGCCGTAACGCTGGCCGGGGCCGATGTCCGGCAGGTAGCAGTGCCACACGAAGCCGTCCACCTCGGTGACCGGGACGCTCCGCTGCCCGCCCCTTTCGTCGACGAGGACGAGTTCGACGCGCTCGGCGACCTCGCTGAACAGGGCGAAGTTGGTGCCCTTGCCGTCGAAGGCGGCGCCCAATGGGTAGGGGTGCCCGCTCCACGCGGGCACCCCTGCCTTGCGGCGGCGCTTCGCCGTCACCGGGCGGCCTCCAGGACGCCGTTCGCCGGGGCGGCCAGGGCCGCGACCGGCACCTCGCGCGGCAGTTGGCGCACCTCGCGCAGGCTCGGCGCGGGCGCCACGGGCACCAGTGGCATCCGCTCGCCGGCCCGGGCACGCTGCGAGAACCAGATGACCTTGCTGCCGGTGTCCGTGGCGCAGCAGCCCCAGCCGTCGCTGGTGGCGGCGATGCGCGCCAGACAGGGCCGCAGGTCCTGGTCCGGGCGCAGTTCGCAGTCGTTCTCGCCCACGGCCGTGATCAGGTGCTGGCCGTTCCACCACATCTCGATCGACGTGGCCTTGTCCGTCGCGTGCTCGTCGATGGCCTTCAGCAGCAGCTCGGCGCTGCGGCATACGGGCTCGACCAGTGTCTCCAGATCCCAGAGCCGGAGGTGAGCGGCCAGGATGCGCCTGACCTGGCCGACCCGCTCCGGACTCACTTCCACATCGAGGTGGTAGTAGCAGGGCACTGCGGTCTTCATCGTCGTTGGCTCCTCACCGGCGAAGCTCCCGCTGTCTCCTCGCCCCTGTGGGACGAGCCCCGAACGCGAAGCGTGAGCAGTGATCGCTCCTGAGTCACCTCCAGCGTGGGAGCACTACGCCATTCGTGCAACACGAGAGCACCACCGAGGTGGTTGAACACCCAACAAGACGTTCCGTGGCCACACGTGCACCATGTGTGAAGACCTCTGTGCGCGTGCGGATCCCCCTCCGGAAGGTGAACGGCGTCATGCTGCTACCGGCCAAAGCCGAAGTGGCCCGGCAACTGCGGCGGTACCGGGCCTGGGAGCGCGTCATGCTCGCCTCGCCGGCCGACCGCACGGTGCGGGCCACCTTCGAGGACTCGGGGTACACGTTGTGCGTGCTGATGGGCAAGCGCTGTGCCCGCGAGGCCGCGGACGCCGCCGAGCGGTATCTGCGGAGCACCCTTGGCGCCTATCTCCGCGAGCAGGACGAGTGTCCCCAGGTGGCCGCCCCCGTGCGGCCCGGTCCGCCGGCGCCGCCGTACCGGCACTCCCCCGCGGGCGGATGACGTCCGGGGCGGCATGTATCCCTGAACCGGGCAGGCGGGCCCGGTCCCGAGCACGGCGGAGGTGAGACCCATGAGTGCGACTCCGGCCATCGGCCGCATCCCGGTACGGGACGTACACCCGGTAGTCGAATGCGGCAGGTACCCGACGAAGGCGGTCGCGGGCGAGACGTTCGAGGTCACCGCGACCGTCTTCCGCGAGGGTCATGACGCGGTCGCCGCCAATGTCGTGCTGACCGGCCCCGACGGCTGTCACGGCCCGTGGACGCCGATGCGCGAGCTGGCCCCCGGCACCGACCGCTGGGGCGCCGAGGTCACGCCCACCTCCGAGGGCCGTTGGACGTACCGCGTGGAGGCCTGGAGCGATCCGGTCGCCACCTGGCGCCACCGGGCCCGGATCAAGATCCCGGCCGGCATCGACGTCGGCCTGGTCCTGGAGGAGGGCGCCGACGTCTTCGAGCGCGCGGCGGCCGGAGTCCCCGCGGAAGAGGGCCGTACGACGGTGCTGGCGGCCGTGGACGCGCTGCGCGACGACTCGATGCCGGTCGCCTCCCGCCTCGCGGCGGCGCTCACGCCGGAGGTGGACGCGGTCCTGGCCGCGCATCCACTGCGGGAGTTCGTCACCGCCTCCGACACCCTCCCCCTCCTGGTCGAGCGGGAACGCGCCCTGTACGGGTCCTGGTACGAGTTCTTCCCCCGCTCCGAGGGCACCCCCGAGCAGCCGCACGGCACCTTCCGCACCGCCGCCCGCCGCCTGCCCGCGATCG
>NZ_JBEYUY010000050.1:0-41517 GCF_040643775.1 Streptomyces sp. NPDC047081
ACCTCCATCCAACCGGACCGGAACACGCCCGCGCGCCTCTTCCACCTGCAAAACACCACGTCACAGGCCTACAGAACGACTTTGCCGGGGCCCTGAGCTGAATACCGTTCCCAAATGGCCCGCCGATAGCGGGACATCGCCGGGCGGCAGGATTGACGATTCGTCAATATCTCGTGCCGCGCACGGAATGCACAAAACCGCGAGATCCCTTGTTGGGCGTCCCTGACCTGTGCAAAGGTGTGGCCTGTCGGCGCACAGGTAATACATATTCACTCTGTGCGCACGAGGTGCCTCCCGTTCGTCCGCATGCTTCAAAAGAGCTGCCCCAGGCGGGCGTTCGAGGCGCCGAACCCTGTACGAGCGGACCTCGTCGCCTTGTCGGCGGGTCCCCATACCGCTTGGTATGGACTTTATGCCGCATGGCCCCGAGAGGAATGCAGCCGTGAGAGACACCGGCCTGTCGAATTCCCCCACGCCTGCCCGCCGGTTCGACGTGACGGACGAGCAACTGAGCGCCGAACTCAAGAAGTGGACGGGGACGACGCCCGCGCTGCAGCCGGTCGGCGAACTCCTCGACCGGCACTGGGAAGCGGCGTTCACGTATGCCCGGCTGTGCACCGACGGCGCCCCTTCCGCGGGAATGCTGACGACCGCCGCCTTCACCCGGCTCTTCGGTGAGACCCTGCGGCAGAACGGACCGACCTCCGCCTGGCGGCCCAGGCTCCTGGTCACCGTGCGCCGGATCGCGGCCGAGTGGGACAACGACCACCGGCGCGAACACCTCCACCCCGCGCTGCGCTCCGGCGCCGAGGACGGGCAGCGGGTCGCGGCCCGGCTGCTCCCGCCGGCCGACCGGCGCCTGATGTCCGGGGCCTTCCAGCGGCTGCCCCAGTCGGCCCGCTGTCTGCTGTGGCACGTCGAGGTCGAGGCCGAACCGCTGGAGATACCCGGCGGGCTGCTCGGCCTGGACGTGGAGGACGCGGGCGTCGAACTGGGGCGCGCCCGCGAGCGGCTGCGCGATGAGTGCCTCCAGGTCCACCGCGAGCTCGCCCCCGAGCAGGAGTGCCGCCGCTATCTGCGGATGCTGGACGTCACCTACCGGCGCGGCGGGGTCGACATCGACCCCGACCTCGCCGCCCACCTCGCCGGGTGCCGGCACTGCAGCCACACCGCGGACCAGCTCGCCCAGTTCAACCAGGGGCTCGGCGTGGCGCTGGCCGAGGCGGTGCTCGGCTGGGGCGCCCAGGCCTATGTGGACTCGCGGCTCGCCGGACCCGTGGAGGGCATCTCCCGGCCGCTGCCGGCGGAGGTACAGCCGCCGGTGATGGCGGGCGAGCCGTTCACCACGCCGGGCGTGCCCATGGCCCCCGCAGGCCCCCCGCCCGGCACCGCTCCCAGACCCGACGGCCGTCCCGGCTCCCGCCGCGCGGACCGCGGCCGAACCGGTTCCCGGCCCTCGCCCGACGGCGGAACCGGCTCCCACCGCTCGGCCCAGAAGGCCGCCCGGCGCGCCGCGGCCCGCCGCCGCAACCTCACCGCGGCCGTCCTCACGGTGAGCGGGCTCGTGGTCCTGCCGCTGGTCCTGTGGACGGTCCTGGGCTCCGGCGACGGCACCCCGTCGGCCGACGGCGGGCAGGCCTCGCCGACCCCGGCCCCGTCCAAGAGCACCGTGGCCGGCGACCCGTCCTGGATCAGCGCGAGCGAGGCCGCCGAGGGTGACGTACAGGGCCGGCTGCACAACGTCGACTCCGGGCTGTGCGTGGCCGTCGTCGGCAAGAAGGCCGTCAAGGGCGCCGAGACCGAACTCGCCTCCTGCTCCTCGGTGACGAGCCAGCAGTGGTCGTACGAGACCGACGGCCGCCTGCGCAGCGTCGCCGACCCCGACCTGTGCCTGGACTCCCACCTCGGCTACTCGGTGCAGCTCGCCCCGTGCGCGGCCACCACACAGAAGAACATCCGCTACGACTTCACGCTCCAGGGCACGGTCGTCCCGCGCTGGGACCAGGACCTGGCCCTGAGCCCCGCCGCCACCGACGGCTCGGGCGCCCTGGTGGTCAAGAACCGCGACGGCAGCGACGCCCAGCGCTGGGTGTTCGACACGGCCAAGGCCGATCTCCAGATGCAGGTCGTCAACTGGGACGCGGACACCACCCCGGCACCGACGCCCACGGTCAAGAAGGCCACGCCGACGCCGTCGAAGACGCCCACGCCGACACCGACGCCGACCACGGCTTCCCCGACGCCGTCCAGCACGTACCCCACGACGAGTCCCTACTGCTACTACAACCCGGCCTACTGCGGCGGATACGGAGGCGGCGGTTACGGCGGCGGAGGTTATGGCGGTGGCGGATACGGCGGTGGGGGTTACGGCGGCGGAAACGGCCACTGATCCGGTCGGCGCCCTCAGACGCCGACGGCCTGCAGCGACAGCCACAGCGCCGCCACGGCCGCGAGCAGCGCGGCCGGGGTGGCGAGCAGGCCGAGCCGGGTGAACTCGCCGAGGTCCGCGTCCTGACCGTGCCCGTGCACGATCCGCCGCCACAGCAGCGTCGCGAGCGAGCCGGCGTACGTCAGGTTCGGGCCGATGTTCACCCCGAGCAGCACCGCGAGCACGGCACCGGGCCCGGCCGCGGCCGTCAGAGGCAGCAGGACCAGCACGGCGGGCAGGTTGTTGATCAGGTTCGCCAGTACGGCGGCCAGCGCGGCGATCCCGAGCAGCGCGAGCAGCCCCGAGCCCGAGGGCAGCACCCGGTCGAGGGCGTCGGCGAGCCCGTTGTCGACCACCGCCCGCACCACGATGCCGAGCGCGAGCACGAAGGCCAGGAAGGCGGGAGCCGAGGCCCGCACCACCGACACCGGCGTGGCCCTGCGCCGTACCAGCGCACGGCCGGCCAGCACCAGCGCGCCCGCCGTGGCCACCCACACCGGTTCGACGCCGACCGCGGAGGCCACCACGAACCCGGCCAGCGTGCAGCCCACGGTGATCAGCGCGAACAGGGGCAGCTCCGGCGTCTCGCCGGGTTCGGGGGAGTGGTCGCGGGCGCACAGGTCCTCGTCGAAGAACCGCCGGAAGACCAGGTACTCGGCGCCGATCGCGACCAGCCAGGGCAGGGTCATCAGGGCCGCGAACCGGGTGAAGCTCAGGCCGCTGGTCTCGAAGGCGAGGAGGTTCGTCAGGTTGGAGACCGGCAGCAGTAGCGAGGCCGTGTTGGACAGGTGCGCGCACGCGTAGAGGTGCGGTTTCGCGCGCACGCCCGCGCGGGCGGCCGTGGCGATCACCACGGGTGTGAGCAGGACCACCGTGGCGTCCAGGCTGAGCACCGCGGTGATCGCCGAGGCCAGCACGAACACCGAGGTCAGCAGGCGTGTCGGAGACCCGGCCGCGCGCCGGGCCATCCACGCCCCGCACGCCTGGAACAGCCCGTCCACGTCACAGAAGTGGGCGATCACCAGCACCGCCGCGAGGAAGCCGACGACGGGCCCGAGCCGCGCGGCCTCCTCGCGGGCGTGGTCCAGCGTGATCGCCCCGGTGGCGATCACGATCCCCGCCGCCGGGACGGCCACCACCGCCTCCGGCAGGCCTTTGGGGCGCAGTACGGCGAAGGCGAGGACGGCGACGAGCAGGACGGCGGACAGGGTCTCGGCGAGCGGGGTGTTCAGGGCGGGGTCCTTCGAAGCGGTTCAGGGCACGAACCCTCAATGAAAACAGGTCGGAGTAAGACGCCTGCCCCGCCCCCGCCTCCTCAGGCCCCGGTGCCGGGGCTGAAGACGGTCAGGAACACCGACGACGAGTTCCCGGAGACCGGCACCTGGCCGCCGGTCCACTTCACCTTGAGCGAGTCCCGCTCGTCCGGCGGCGTCACCAGCAGCGTCGTCGGCGTGGCGGCGTGCGCACCGCTCACTTCCGGGTTCGAGAACGTCAGTCCGGCCCATGCGCTCTGGCCCGGGTCCAGCGAGACCGTCTCCGGCGTGCCCGAGGAGCGCTTGGGATCCGGCCCCAGCTGCTTGCCGGAGGCATCCGTGAACGCGGCGCCCGGATAGCCGCGCACGGTGCAGGTGTGCGACGCCTTGTTGGTCAGCACGATCGGGAAGTTCTCCTGCCCGGCGCCCGGGTTGTTGCGGCCGACCGTCGCGCTGAGCTGGAAGGTGTGGCACCGGGTGCCGGCGCTCCCGGAGGCCGACACGGCCCCCGACGGGGTGGCGGACCCGGTGTCGGAGTCGGTGGCCGAGCCCGAGGGTGCCGTGGTCGGCGACGCGCTGTCCGATCCGGTCGTGGTGCCGTCGGTGGCGGGAGCGGCCGTGCCCGGCAGGGTGCTCGGCGAGCTCGCCGTGTCGTCGCCACTGCCGCAGGCGGTCAGCACACCCAGCACCGCGACCGTGCTCGCGAGCAGGGCCGTCCGGCGGACGGAGGGGGACTTGTTCGTCATGGTCCTCAACACTCCCGGAGATTCCACGCACACGCCCGGCGTGTGCGTACGGCGCTCTGTGCCCCGTCATACATGTCCGATGCCCGCCGGGGCGGAAAAGTTCGCGAGTGTTGCGCGTCAGCCACCGAGACGTACGGAACCGAGGACGCGGTCGGCCGAAGGCCCCTCGCCGCTCTCGCGGAGCTGCACGTACACCCGCGTCCGCCCGCCACCGTCCGCCGGCGCCAGCGCGGCCTCGGTGACCGAACCCCCGCCGCCCGGACAGCCGCTCCAGGTGCGCACCCTGCCGTGCCAGACCGAGCCGGTGTAGGCCCGGGCGCCGTCGTAGTGACAGCTGGAGTGGGTCAGAGCGTTCACCGCGGCCGTGAGATCGCCGCGTTCGCTCAGGCCCACGAACACGCCGTTGACGTCCGCCCCCAGGTCCTGCCACTTCGCCAGGTCGTCCGCGACCGCGAACCCCGGCTCGTGCCCGGCGGGCAGCCCGAGCGCCCCCGGATCCCAGCCCGAGTCGCGCAGTTGACGGTCCCAGGCGGCGGGCACCTCGGCCGTGACCCGGCCGCCGCTGTCCGCGACCCGCACCTGCGCAGCCGGAGCCGACCCGTGCACCAGCGTCAGCGTCACACCTGCGGCCGCGGCCACCACGACCACGCCGGACAGGGCGAGGACCCGGCCGCGCCGCCGGGGCCGGACGCCGGAGGCAAGGCGCTCCAGCTCCTCGGCGAAGGCCCGGGCGCTCGGCCAGCGGCGTCCGCGGTCCGGTTGCAGCGCCCGCGTCAGGGCTCGTCGTACCGCCGGGTCCAGCCCCGGCCGCAGCCGGTCGGGCCGCACGACCCTGCCCGGCTCACCCGGCACCGCACCCGTGAGCAGGTGATAGCCGACCGCACCCAGGCTGTACACGTCGGCCCGCGCGTCGATCCCCGCCCCCGCCTCCGCCTGCTCGGGCGGCCGGTAGCCCGCCGAGCCCGCGGCCTGGGTCAGACCGGACGCCTGCGCCAGGCTCTTCGCCAGCCCCAGATCCGCCAGCAGCACCCGCGAACCGCCCTCGGCCAGCAGCACGTTGGTCGGCTTGATGTCCCGGTGCACGATCCCCGCCTCGTGCAGATCGGCGGCGCCCCGGGCGGCCGCCGCCGTCAGCCGCAGCGCCTCGGGCACGGGCAGGGGACCGGCGGCGAGCAGCTCGGCGAGGGTGCCGCCGTCGGCGTACTCCATCACGAAGTAGGGCCTGCCGTCCGGGAGTTCACCGATGTCGTAGACCTGCACCACCCGCTCCGAACCGGCCCGCCGCAGCATGCGCGCCTCGGCCAGGAAGCGCTCGCGGACGTCGAGCCGGTGGGACCAGTTGTCGGCGAGGACCTTCACCGCGACCGGAGCCTCGAGCACGTCGTCGTGGGCCAGCCAGACCGTGCCGAACGCGCCCGTGCCCAGGCGCCGCTCCAGGCGGTAGCGCCCGATCCGCTCGACGGAGTGCATACGACTATCATGCCTGGCCGTGGACCGACCCCGAGCACAGCACCTCGTCCCGCCGACCGAGGACCTGGCCCGCGCCGCGGCGGCCGGCGACGGCGCCGCGCTGGAGGAGCTGCTGCAGACGCTCCGGCCCGAGGTCCTGCGGCGCTGCGGCCGGTTCCTGCCGTGCCGCGAGGACGCCGAGGAGGCCGCACAGGACGTCCTGCTCCAACTCGCCCGGAAGATCGGCACCTTCGAGGGCCGCAGCCGCTTCAGCACCTGGCTGCACACCGTCGTCGCCAACTGCTGCCGGCAGAAGTACCGGGAGCTGAAACGGCGGGCCGCCGAGCAGCCCGTCCCCGTCGCCGACGACCGGCAGGCCGACCCGCGCACCACCAGCGTGATCGCCGGTTCCCGCCTCGACCTGCTCGAAGCCCTGGACCGCCTTGAGCGCGAACGCCCGCACCTGGTCGAGCCGTTGGTGTACCGGGACATCTGTCAGCTGGACTACGCCGAGGCCGCCGAGCGGGCCGGCGTCCCGCTGGGCACCTTCAAGTCGCGGCTGCACGAGGCGCGCCGGCAGGTCAGACCGTGGCTCGCGGACGGGTCCTGAGCGCTCACTCCTCGTCGAGCAGCCCGATCTCGGCCCAGATCGTCTTGCCCTCGGTGGTGTGCCGGCTGCCCCAGCGCTGGGTGAGCTGCGCGACCAGCAGCAGACCCCGGCCGCCCTCGTCGAAGGTCTTCGCCCGGCGCAGATGCGGCGCGGTGTGGCTGGTGTCGGAGACCTCGCAGATCAACGTGGTCGCGTCGTGGATCAGCCGGAGCCGGATCGGATGGGCGCCGTACCGGATCGCGTTGGTGACCAGCTCGCTCACCACCAGCTCGGCGGTGAAGGAGGCCTCCAGCAGCTCCCAGACCTCCAGCTGCTCGACGACCTGCTTGCGGATCGGGGCGACCAGCGCCGGGTCGGCGGGGATGTGCCAGGTCGCCACCTGGGAGGCGGGCAGCCCGCGGGTGCGGGCCAGCAGCAGCGCCACGTCGTCCGGCGCGCCGCCCGGCGGCAGCAGGGCGTGCAGGATCCGGTCGCAGGTCTCGTCCAGTGAATCGGTGTACGTGGCCAGCGCGTCGCACAGCAGGTCGTGGCCGGCGTCGACGTCCCGCTCGCGGGACTCGATCAGCCCGTCCGTGTAGAACGCCAGCACACTGCCCTCGCGCAGCTCCAGCTCGGTCGACTCGAACGGCAGCCCGCCCAGACCCAGCGGCGGACCGGCGGGCAGCTCCACCTGCACGGGTTCGCCGCCCGGCACCATCACCACCGGCGGCGGATGCCCGGCCCGGGCCATCGTGCAGCGCCGTGACACCGGGTCGTAGACCGCGTACAGGCACGTGGCCCCGACCTCGCCCGGGCTGCCCTCGCTGCCGGCCTCGGCGGACAGCCGGACCACCAGGTCGTCGAGGTGGGTGAGGAGTTCGTCGGGCGCGAGGTCTATGTCGGCGAGGGTGCGAACGGCGGTGCGCAGGCGGCCCATCGTGGCCGAGGCCTGAATGCCGTGGCCGACGACGTCCCCGACGACCATGGCAACCCGCATCCCGGACAGCGGGATCACGTCGAACCAGTCGCCGCCCACTCCGGCACGGGCGGCCGGGAGATAGCGGGAGGCGCCGTCCACGGCGGCCGTGCGCGGCAGCGATCTCGGCAGCAGGCTGCGCTGCAGGGCGAGGGCGGTCTCGCGCTCGCGGGAGAACCGGCGGGCGTTGTCGATGCACACGGCGGCCCGGGCGGTCACCTCCTCGGCGAGCAGCACGTCGTCGGGGGTGAAGGGGTCCTCGCGTCTGAAGCGGGCCAGGACGGCGACGCCCAGCGTGAGGCCACGGGCCTGGATCGGCACGGACATCGTCGAGTGGATGCCGTACTCCTTGATCCGCTCCAGCCGGGTCGGGTCCCAGGTGAGCCAGTCCTCGAGGTCGTCGGACTCGATCGTGGCCACGATGGTGTGGCCCGCGAGCAGCGAGTCGGCCTGCGGGGAGGGGGCCGGGTACAGGTCCACGTGCCCCGGTTTGATCACGGCCTCGGGGGTGCCGGGGTTGAGGGAGCGGTGGGCGGCGCGGCGCAGGCTGATCGGGGCGCTCAGCGGTCCGGCGAGGGGTTCGGCTCCGGAGTCCGGCGGGTCGAGCAGGTCGACGCTGACGAAGTCGGCGAGCGCGGGGACGCACACCTCCGCGAGCTCCTGAGCCGTGCGGGTCACGTCGAGCGTGGTGCCGATGCGGACGCTCGCCTCGTTGACCAGCTGGAGTCGCTCGCGGGCCAGGTACTCCTCGGTGAAGTCGTGCGCGGCGACGCACACGCCCCGCACCCGCCCCGTCGAGTCGGTGACCGGGGCCATGCGGGCCAGCCAGGCATGCCCGCGCACGTCCCCGCCGGCCGGCACATGCGTCCGTACGTCGTGCCCCTGGCCGGTGGTCAGGACGCGCCGCAGATGGCGCTCGATGTCGGCGCTCTGCCGCCGCCCGGTCAGCTCGAACACACGCAGGCCCCGCACCCGCTCCTCGGGCAGCTCCAGGACCTGGGCCATGACCTCGTTCATCCGCCGCAGCCGCAGCCGCTCGTCGTAGATCGCCACGGCACACGGGGACTGGAGGAGGCCGACCTGCTCCAGCGGATCGTCGGCCGCGCGCGGGGCGTCACCTTCCAGGGGCGTCACCACGAGCCAGCGCACCGGGCCACCCTCCGCGGCCTCGGTGCGGTGCACGAGCACCCAGACGGGAACCTCGCTGCCGTCCTGGTGGCGCAGCGTGACGATGCCGTGCCAGCGGATGTCCCGGGGATCGAACTCCGGACCGGGGGCCGTCCCGATCACCAGGTCCGCGGCGCGCCGGCCGAGGACCTCGGCCGCGGGCCAGCCCAGCAGCCGCTGAGCACCTTCGTTCCACTCGACGAGCCTGCCGCCCGCGTCGATGACCGCCCGCGCGGTAGCGGCATCGTCGAACGGGTAGACCGGGCTCATCGTCGCCACTCCATCGTGCGCACTCACAGTGAACAGCCACGTCACTTGGGTTCCACCCTAGTGCTTCCCGGCCCGCCACGTTCGGAGAACCCCTGGCCGCACCCTTGACGATCCTGCGCAGCGCCCCGTCAGAATCTGTTTGTTCACGATCAGTTGCACGATCAGTTGTGAGTACTTCTGGGCCCTGATGAGGGAGAGCCGCCATGACGGTCACTCGCAGATCGGTTTTGATCGCCTCCACCGCCGCGCCCGCGGCCGGAGCGCTCCTCGCCACCCCGGCGGCCCGCGCCGCCGAGGCTGCCGGGAGCGCGTCCGGCCGCCGCACGGTCGCCCTGCGGGACGGCTGGCGCTTCGCGCTGGTCAACGCGGGCGGGATCACCGATCCGACCGGCGCGTACGCGAACGCCCCCGACCCCGGCTACGACGACTCGGCGTGGCGCGAGGTCGCGGTCCCGCACGACTGGAGCATCGAGCAGACCCCCACCACCGAGAACGGCACCACCAGCGGCACCGGCTTCTTCCCCGGCGGACTCGGCTGGTACCGCCTCGTCTTCACCCTGCCGCCGGACCTCGCCGGCAAGCGGATCTCGGTGGAGTTCGACGGCGTCTACATGGACTCGTACGTCTACTGCAACGGCACCCAGGCCGGCCGGCACCCCTACGGCTACACGGGCTTCGCCCTCGACCTCACGGACCTGGTGCACACCGACGGCAGCACCGAGAACGTGCTCGCGGTCAAGGTGCAGAACCAACTCCCCAGCAGCCGCTGGTACTCGGGCAGCGGCATCTACCGCGAGGCCCGACTGGTGATCACCGAGCCGGTGCACGTCGAGCGCTGGGGCACGTACGTCACGACGCCGGACATCACCGGCGAGCGCGCCGTCGTACGGGTGCGCACCTCGGTGGTGAACGAGTCGGGCGCCGCGAGCCAGGTCGAGGTCCGCACGGCGGTGAAGGACCCCGACGGCCGCACGGTGGCCCGCGCCTCCAGCACGGTCGCGGTCACGGACAAGGTCGCCGAGACGCACGAACTCACCGTCCCCGAGCCCAAGTTGTGGGACTTCGCGACCCCGCACCACCGCTACACCGTGGAGACCGAACTCCGCGTCGGCGGCAAGGCCGTCGACACCTACCGCACCCCCTTCGGCATCCGCACCTACCGCTTCGACCCCGACGAGGGCTTCTCCCTCAACGGCACCTACAGCAAGATCAAGGGCGTCGACCTCCACCACGACCAGGGCGCGCTCGGCTCCGCCATCAGCGTCGACGCGGTCCGCAGACAGCTGACCATCATGAAGTCGATGGGCGTCAACGCCTTCCGCACCTCCCACAACCCGCCCTCGCCGCAGATCGTCCAGGTCTGCGAGGAACTGGGCATCGTGATGATGGTGGAGGCCTTCGACTGCTGGCGGACCGGCAAGACCAAGTACGACTACGGCCGCTTCTTCGACGAGTGGTGCGAGAAGGACGCCACCGAGATGGTCCTCGCGGCCCGCAACTCGCCCGCCGTGGTGCTGTGGTCCATCGGCAACGAGATCCCCGACTCGACCTCCACCGCGGGGCTCGCCATGGCCGACCGGATCATCGGCGCGATCAAGGCCGCCGACGACACCCGTCCGCTCGTCATCGGCTCGGACAAGTACCGGAGCGTGCCCGCCAAGGGCTCGGCCGCCGACCTGATGCTCGCCAAGCTGGACGGCCTGGGCCTCAACTACAACACGGCCAAGTCGGTGGACGCCCTGCACGCGGCCTACCCGCACCTGTTCCTCTTCGAGTCCGAGTCCTCCTCGGAGACCTCGACGCGCTCGACGTACCAGGAGCCGGAACACCTCAACACCGGCGAGAATCACACACCGGGCAGACGGGCCACCTCCTCGTACGACAACAACCTCGCCTCCTGGACCATGAGCGGCGAGTACGGGCACAAGAAGGACCGGGACCGGAAGTGGTTCGCGGGACAGTTCCTGTGGTCCGGCATCGACTACATCGGCGAGCCGACGCCGTACAACGTCTTCCCGGTGAAGGCGTCCTTCTTCGGCGCGGTCGACACGGCCGGCTTCCCCAAGGACATGTACTACCTCTTCCAGAGCCAGTGGATCAGCGAGCCGATGGTCCATCTGCTGCCCATGAGCTGGAACCACGAGGACGGCGACACGGTCGAGGTCTGGGCCTACTCCAACGTCGAGACCGTCGAGCTCTTCCTCAACGGCACGTCCCTCGGTGCCCGGAGCTTCGACACGAAGAAGACCACCGACGGGCGCACCTACCTGGAGACCACCGAGGCGACCGGCGACGACAAGACCTTCACCGGCGGGCCGTACCCCGGCAGTTACACCAGCCCGAACGGCAGCGCGGGCAAGCTGCACCTGATCTGGAAAGTGCCGTACGCGCCGGGCGAGTTGAAGGCGGTGGCCCGGCGGGACGGCAGGACGGTCGCCACCGATGTGCTGCGCACCGCGGGGAAGCCGCACGCCGTACGGCTCACGGCCGACCGCAAGTCCCTTGCCGCCGACGGGCGTTCACTGGTGTTCGTGGCCGCCGACGTGGTCGACGCCCGCGGGGTGGTCGTGCCCGACGCCGAGCATCTGATCACCTTCGGCGTCGCGGGCGGCTCCCTCGCCGGGCTGGACAACGGGCGCGAGGAGAGCGCCGAGCGCTACCAGGCCACCACCCGAACGGCCTTCCACGGCAAGGCACTTGCCATCGTGCGGTCCGGCACCGAGGCGGGCAGGCTGAAGGTGACGGCGCGTGCCGAGGGGCTGCGGACGGGCACGGTGACCGTGCACACCACGCCGGCCCGGTCGGTCGCGGCGGCCCGGCCGACGCCGTTCGAGCCGGAGCACCCGGACGCGCCGAACTACCCCCACGCGGACGCCGGTTACTCCGGCCGCCCCGACACCCTCCCCGCCGCCATGCTCGACGGCGACGCGGCCACCGGCTGGTCCAACGCCTTCGCCAAGTCGGCCACGGCCCTGCTGCCCGCCTTCAACGGCGCCCGGCCGAAGGACTGGGTCTCCGTCGACTACGGGCGCTCCCGGAGCTTCTCCCGCGTCGAGGTCTCCTTCACCGTCGACACCACCCACAGCCTGCCCGCCTCGATCGACGTGGCGGTGTGGGACGGCCACACCTACGTGCCCGTCACCGGCGCGGCGGTCGACTGGGCCACCGCCTCCGACGCGCCGACCGTCGTCACCTTCGACGCGCTCAGCGGCTCCCGGCTGCGGCTCCAGCTGACCAGCGCGCACCCGGGACAGGCGGTCGGGGCCGTGCGTATCAGCAAGTTGGAGGCGCCGGCGGGCTGAGCGCGGCCCGGCGGCCCGAGAGGCACGTCGTGACGGTCCGGTCGGGAACCAGTCCCGTCCGGACCGTTGACGGAGTGTCATGGCTCCAACAAGCATGACTGCGTCCGCATCTGGGAGCGCTCCCATCGCCGCGTGCCGGTGAGCGTCACCCGTACCTCCCTCCCGAGGAGCCCAGACGTGAAACGACGCAGAACCGCCCTGCTGACCCTGACCGCCCTGCTGGGAGCGGTGCTCACCGCCCTCCCGGCAGGACCGGCGGCCGCCGACGAGGTGGAGCAGCTGAAGAACGGCACCTTCGACACCACCACCGCCCCCTGGTGGACGACCAGCAACGTCACCGCCGGCCTCGCCGACGGACAGCTGTGCGCGGACGTCCCGGGCGGCACCGCCAACCGGTGGGACGCCGCGGTCGGCCAGAACGACGTCACCCTGGTCAAGGGGGAGTCGTACCGGTTCGCCTTCAAGGCGTCCGGCTCGCCCGAGGGACACGTGGTGCGGGCGATCGTGGGACTCCAAGTGGCGCCCTACGACACCTACTTCGAGATCAGCCCGCAGCTGAGCGTCTCCGGCGACACCTATTCGTACACCTTCACCTCGCCCGTCGACACGACCCAGGGGCAGGTCGCCTTCCAGGCCGGCGGCAGCGCGGACCCCTGGCGGCTGTGCATGGACGACGTGTCGTTGCTCGGCGGGGTCCCGCCGGAGGTCTACCAGCCGGACACCGGGCCGCGCGTCCGCGTCAACCAGGTCGCCTATCTGCCGTCCGGCCCGAAGAACGCCACGCTCGTCACGGACGCCACCGCCAAGCTGCCCTGGCAGCTCAGGAACGCCGACGGTACGACGGTCGCGCACGGCTGGACGGTGCCGCGCGGGACCGACGTCTCCTCCGGGCAGAACGTCCACTCGATCGACTTCGGCGCCTACCGCAAGCAGGGCCAGGGCCTCACGCTGGTCGCCGACGGGGAGACCAGCCGGCCGTTCGACATCGGCACCGGCGCCTATGAGCAGCTGCGGCTCGACTCGGTGAAGTACTACTACACCCAGCGCAGCGGCATCGCGATCCGCGACGACCTGCGGCCCGGGTACGGCAGAGCGGCCGGGCACCTCAACGTCTCGCCCAACCAGGGCGACTACAACGTCCCGTGCCAGCCGGGCGTGTGCGACTACACGCTCGACGTCACCGGCGGCTGGTACGACGCCGGCGACCACGGCAAGTACGTCGTCAACGGCGGCATCGCCACCTGGGAGCTGCTGAGCACGTACGAGCGTGAACTCCTCGCGCGCACAGGGGAGTCGGAGAAGCTGCGCGACGCACCCTCGCCATCCCCGAGAGCGGCAACAAGGTGCCGGACATCCTCGACGAGGCCCGCTGGGAGCTGGACTTCCTGCTGAAGATGCAGGTGCCGGACGGACAGCCGCTGGCCGGCATGGCCCACCACAAGATCCACGACGAGCAGTGGACGGGCCTGCCCCTGCTGCCCAGCGAAGACCCGCAGAAGCGCGAACTGCACCCGCCGTCCACCCAGGCGACCCTCAACCTCGCCGCCACGGCGGCCCAGGCGGCCCGCCTCTACCGCCCCTACGACCGCGCCTTCGCCGCCAAGGCCCTCACGGCCGCCCGCAAGGCCTGGTCGGCGGCGCTCACGCACCCCACCATGTACGCCTCGGCGAGCGACGGCACCGGCGGTGGCACCTACGACGACACCAACGCCACCGACGAGTTCTACTGGGCGGCCGCCGAGCTGTATCTCACCACCGGCGAGAAGCAGTTCGCGGACTACGTGCTGGGCTCCCCGGTGCACACGGCCGACATCTTCGGCCCCCTCGGCTTCGACTGGGGCCGCACGGCGGCAGCCGGACGCCTCGACCTCGCGACCGTGCCGAGCAGACTGCCCGGCCGGGACAAGGTGCGCGAGTCCGTCGTCAAGGGCGCGGACGGCTACCTGTCGACGCTCAGGTCACAGGCGTACGGCATGCCGTACGCCCCGCCCGACAACATCTACGACTGGGGCTCCAGCCACCAGGTCCTCAACAACTCGGTCGTCCTGGCGACGGCGTACGACATCACCGGCGCCGCCAAGTACCGGGACGGCGCGGTGCAGAGCATGGACTACATCCTCGGCCGCAACGCCCTGAACATGTCGTACGTCACCGGCTACGGCGAGGCCAACTCCCACAATCAGCACAGCCGTTGGTACGCCCACGAACTCGACCCGAACCTTCCGAACCCGCCGCACGGGACCCTGGCCGGCGGCCCCAACTCCTCCATCCAGGACCCCTACGCACAGAGCAAACTCCAGGACTGCGTGGGCCAGTTCTGCTACATCGACGACATCCAGTCCTGGTCGACGAACGAGACGGCGATCAACTGGAACGCGGCCCTGGCCCGGATGGCGTCCTTCGTGGCGGACCAGGGATAGGGGGTTCCTACGCTCCGGCCCACTTCCGCAGCAACGCCTCGCGCTCCTCGCGGCGCGGGGTGCCGGCCGCGGCGTGGTCGCGACCCCAGGCGAGCAGCTCACCGACAGTCGAGACATCGTCGGTGAGCCGCTCCAGGACGGCGCGGGAGAGGTCGTACTCGAGCGGCGTGTAGATACCGCCGACGGTGGGGGAGGAGACGCTCACCTCCTCGGTCCCGTCGGCGGTCTCCACCCGTACGGTGAAGGCCGGCGGAAGCACTCCGTCACCGCTCACCAGCACGACCACCGAGTCCAGGGCCAGGGAGGCCAGCCGTCGCGCGGCCGAGCGCACGGCGACGTCGGCGGCCTCGACGCGCCGTACCTTCTCCCAGCCCCACGACGAGCCGTGACCGAGGCCGACGGTCTCGACACCGTCCTCGGTCAGCCGGACCCCGGGCGCCGTGCCGACCGCCTCGGCTCCGACGTACACGCAGTCCTCGGTGATCCAGAACAGGCCGACCATGGCCATCGGTGCCTCCCACAGCGGTGCCGACGGGTGAACGGCATTGCGTCACCCGGGTGTTGATGGGAGAGACCGCCCCAGCGGCCGTCATGGTTGCACCGTCTCCCGCTCCTCCGCGTTGTCGGGCCGGTGCTCCACGAGTTCCCGGGGCCGCTCGTGCGCGGTCAGGGTGTGCAGTTCGGCCTGCGTGAGCGGCTGGTGCACCTCGACGTACTCGCCGTGCGGCAGCCGCTTGATCACGCCCGTCTCCCGGCCGTGCAACACCAGTTCCCTGTCCCGGAGTTGGAGGCCCAGGCAGATGCGGCGGGTGACGACGAAGACGACCGTCGGGAGGACGAACACCGCGATACGGACCGTCCAGGTGACCGTGTTGATGGACAGATGCAGCCGGGTCGCCACGATGTCGTTGCCACCGCCCGCGAGCAGGATCAGGTAGAGGCTGATCCAGGCCGCGCCGATCGCCGTGCGGACCGGGCGGTTGCGCGGGCGGTCCAGGAGGTGGTGCTCGCGCCGGTCGCCGGTGACCCGCGCCTCCAGGAACGGGTAGACGCCGATGAAGACCAGGAGCAGCGGGAAGACCACGACCGGGATCAGCACCCCGAGGACCAGGGTGTGGCCCCACAGATTGATCTCCCAGCCCGGCATCACCCGGACCAGGCCCTCCGCGAAGCCCAGGTACCAGTCGGGCTGGGCGCCCGTGGAGACCTGGTCGGGGCGGAAGGGGCCGTACACCCAGACCGGGTTGATGGTCGCCACCGCGGCGACGATCGACAGGGCGCCGAAGACCAGGAAGAAGAAACCGCCCGCCTTCGCCAGGTACACCGGCATGAACGGGGTGCCGACGACATTGCGTTCGGTGCGCCCGGGGCCCGCGAACTGGGTGTGCTTGTGGTAGACGACCAGGATGAGGTGCGCGACGACGAGCGCCGCCATGACGCCGGGGATCAGCAGGATGTGCAGCGAGTAGAAGCGGGCCACGATGTCATGGCCCGGAAACTCGCCCCCGAACAGGAACATCGAGAGGTACGTCCCCACGATCGGCACCGACAGCAGCGCGCCGTTCACGAAGCGCAGTCCCGTGCCTGACAGCAGGTCGTCCGGCAGCGAGTAGCCGAACAGGCCCTCGAACAGGCCGAGGAACAGCAGCACCCACCCGAACAGCCAGTTCACCTCACGCGGCTTGCGGAACGACCCGGTGAAGAAGTGCCGCATCATGTGCGTGAACATCGCGGCCACGAAGACCAGCGCCGCCCAGTGGTGCAGCTGCCGGATCAGCAGCCCGCCGCGCACGTCGAAGCTGATGTCGAGCGTGGAGGCGTACGCCTCGGACATCCGCACGCCGTTCAGCGGGACGTAACTGCCGTGGTACGTCACCTCGTTCATCGACGGATGGAAGAACAGCGTGAGGTAGATGCCGGTCAGGATCAGGACGACGAAGCTGTACAGGCAGATCTCGCCCAGCAGGAACGACCAGTGGTCCGGGAAGACCTTGCGCAGGTACTTCCGGCCCAGCGTGTGGATGCCGAGGCGGCCGTCCAGCCAGTCGGCGACGCGCTCACCCTTGCCGGGGTCGGCTGCCCTGCCGGGGGTCTCGGTGGTGGTGCTCACTCCGCCTCCTCGGTGTCCTCGTCGTTCTTGTGCACGTGCGTGAGCTTGTCGGGGTTGGTGACGATGTAGACGCCGCTGACCCGGTCGCCCTCGGGCGTGAGGTCCATGACCATGACGGCGTACGGGGAGTCGCCCTCGAACAGCACGGCGGCGTCGTCTCCGTTGACCCGGCGGTAGCTCAGGTCGAGGTGCGGCTGGTTGCGCCGGGTCGTGAAGGAGGTGATCAGGCGGACCACCTTGTCCCGGCCGTGCACCGGCCGCAGCCCCGCCGACCGGCGCTTGCCGCCGCCGTCCGACCAGACCGTGACGTCCGGCGCGAGGATCTCCATCAGCTCGCCGATGTCCCCGCCGAGCGCGGCCCGCACGAACCGCTCGGTCGCCTCCCGCCGCACGCGCGGATGTGCCTGGTAGAGCGGCCGCCTGGCGTGCACATGATCCCGCGCGCGGTGCGCGAGCTGCCGTACGGCCGCCGGCTTGCGGTCGATGATGTCCGCGATCTCGGTGTGCGGGTAGCCGAACACCTCGTTGAGCACGAACACCGCGCGCTCCAGCGGGGTCAGCGACTCCAGCACCACCAGCATCGCCAGTGACACGGACTCGGTGCGCAGGACAGGTTCGTCCGCTGTCTCGTCGTCGGCGACCAGCGGCTCCGGCAGCCACGGGCCGACGTAGGTCTCACGGCGGCGGCTGATCGTGGCCCGGCGCTGGAGGGCGTGGTTGACCGCGATGCGGACCAGGTAGGCGCGCGGATTGGCGATGCCGTCGGTGCCCCGGGCCGACCAGGACAGCCAGGTGACCTGCAGCACGTCCTCGGTGTCGGCGACGCTGCCCAGCATGTTGTAGACGAGGCTGAACAACAGCTCCCGATGGTCCATGAAGACATCGGTCGCCTCGTCGGACACCTTGCTCTCGGACATGTGTGGCCTCCCCGCTGTCGCGCTCACAACTGGGAGGGGACAGGGGGGTCCGAATGTGACAAGGAACGGCCCGCATGTGACCTAGCTCTCACGATTCTCGGCCCGTGTCACACTCGCCGGCCGCCCGGCCCTCTTGAACGCGAGTCCGGAGCACTCACTCCGACAACGTGATCGAGGGACCAGACCGATGAGCATCGACTTCACCGCCATGTACGCCGCCCACGACGCCTTCCGCCGGGACCTGGAGCGCCTCGCGCGAGCCGTCGACGACGGCCGCGCGCACACTCCCGGGGTCCGCGCCGGTTGGGAGAACTTCAAGCACCAGCTGCACATCCACCACACCGCCGAGGACAGCGACCTGTGGCCGCGCACCCGGGAACGCGTCGCCGACCGCCCGCGCGACCTGGCCCTGCTGGACGACATGGAGGCCGAGCACTCCCGCATCGACCCGCTGCTGGCCGCGGTCGACACCGCGCTGGCCGAGCGGGCGCCCGAACTGCCCGATCTGGTACGGGCGTTGACGGCCACCCTCGACGACCACCTCAAGCACGAGGAGGACGGCGCGCTGCCCCTGATGCAGGACGTCCTGACGAACGCGGACTGGGCCGCCTTCACCGGCCGCATGCGCGAGGTCCAGGGCCTGCGAGGCGCCGCGGTCTTCGTACCGTGGATCGTGGACGGAGCCCCGGCAACCGACCGGGCAGCCTTCCTGTCAGCCATGCCACCGCCGGTACGAATCCTCAACCGCCTGTTCTGGGAAGGCAGTTACAGGCGCAGGGGTATCTGGTCAGACGCCTGAGCAGCCACCCCCCAAGGGGCGCGGGGAACTGCGCGACAAGCCCCCACCGGCCCGCAGATTCATCTCTTCCAGACGTCACGCATCATGGAAGACAATCCCGAGCGAGTGCCGATTCCCGGAGCGCACCGTACTCACCCCATGCCGCATCCCCCCGGCCGACCAGCCGCGCAGCGTCCGCGCCCGCGCACGCTCCTAGACCATCAGGAACTCCCCGCCCGTGTAGTCGCCCCCGTACTAGTCGGTCTCGGCGACGCGCCGGCGGGCCTGCGTGAGCGTGGGCGTCATGACAGCTCCAGCATGGGCTGCAGCGCACCCTCGTGCGTGAGCAGCCGCACCTTGGCCTCCACGCCGCCCGCGTACCCGCGCATCGAGCCGTCGGCGCCGATCACCCGGTGGCAGGGGCGGACGAGCAGCAGCGGGTTGGCGCCGACCGCGGCACCCACCGCCCGGATCTCGTCGCGCGGCACACCGAGCCGCGCGGCGAGTTCGCCGTACGTCGTCGTGCCGCCGTACGGGATGTCGTCGAGCGCCGCCCACACCCGCCGCTGGAACTCCGTGCCCTTGGGCGCGAGGTTCAGCTCGAAGCGGGTGAGCCGGCCCGCGAAGTAGGCGGCCAGCTGCCGTGCGGCCTCGCCGAAGGCCGCGTCGTCGCGCCGCCAACCGGCACCGACGACGGGCGCGTTGCGCTGCCCCGGCAGGGACAGCGAGACGAGGGCGGTGCCGTCCCCGACGAGGAGCAGCTCGCCCAGTGGACTGTCGATCGTCGTGTACGTCGTGTGTGTCGTCATGCCTTCAGTCTGCTGCGCGCCGCCGCCCGCGACCGGCGGGATTCGGACGTGCACCTCGGCCCGGACGGGCGCCGGAAGGTACCACATCACAACCACTCTGAGCAGGGAGTATTTACGAGTAAGTACCCCGGCGGTACCGTGAAGGCATGCCAGCTCTGAATGTGGAGTTCAGCGATCGCGAACTAGAGGACCTGCGCCAGATCGCCAAGGAACGCGGTACGTCGATGAAGGCGCTCGTGCGGGAGGCCGCCGCGGCGGACATCGCCCGGCACCGGGCGCTGCAGGAGGGCGCGGAGGAGTTCCGCCGCTTCTTCGCCGCGCACGCCGACGAGTTCGCGGCCGCCTTCCCGGACGACGAACCAGCGGGCGCGAGCGAGGGGCGGGTCGCCTGACCGATGACATCCGTCATCCACATCGACGTGCCCTGGCTGCTCCAGCGCCACGAAGAGGTCCTGCCGGACCAGCCCACGGTCAACGACTTCTCCGCGCTGGTCGCCGCCGTCGCCCGGCACCGCGTCGACCCGCCCCGCCTCGGCGTGGACTCCGACCCGGCCTGGCGGGCCGCCGCCCTGCTGCACACCCTCGCGCTGCTCAAGCCCCTGCCCGCGGCCAACGCCCGCTTCGCCTGCGCGACCGCCGTGTCGTACATGTTCGTCAGCGGCGCGGGCATCGACCCGCCCTACGGCGCCCTCGTCGACCTGGCCCGCGACCTGATCGACGGCAAGGCCGACGTGTACGGCGCGGCCGACCGGCTGCGCTCCTGGCAGATCTGAGGGCCGCGGGCGCTGAGCGGTCCCCGTGACCGAGGGGTGTCGGCGCGCGTTCGGTGCCGCCGCCCGCTGCGCGCCGACCCGCCCCCCGGGGCCGCCGACCGAGGGCGGGAGGAACAAGGTCGGCGGCCCGTTCGGCGCAGGAGAGCCGCCTTCCTGCGCGGGGCCTTTTCGAGAAGGGCCTACTCCAGTGCACTACGGGGTGGCGCGCGCCGGGAGCGTGCGCGTCGCTCCGGCGCGTGCGCCTGTTTCACACGGGGCGCATGGAATGAGGAAAGCTCGTGCGGGTGAGGCGAGTTGCCGCCGTATCTGACTTTCTTTCAAAGAGGCGGATGTTGCTCAAGTGCCTTGTTGGTCATGAGTGTGTTGTGCAAGGGTGAACCAGCCGTGCGGGGGGAATGGTGCAGCCGAATTCACGCTCCTCGCGCCCGGCCGTCCAAGAGGTGTGCACCAACCAGGGGGCCTTTTCGGCGGTCACAACTCCCTTGTGTCCCGATGCGCGTGGGAAGGAATCCGCTCAGTGCCCACCCCCCACCCCCCTCGTCCCCCTTACCCGCCCGCCGGCGGGGTGCCCGCCGAATCCGACGAGAACGTCGCCGCCCGGCTGAGGGGCCGCCCGGACGGCGAGGTCTCCCATTCCGTCGCGCTGCTCATGACGCGGCACTGGGAGCCGGCCCGCGACTACGCGGCCATCTGTGTCGCCGCCCCGTCCGAGCTCGCCTCCATGGTGACCTCGGCCGCCTTTCATCAGGTCCTCGACCGGCTGGCGCTGGGCGAGGCCGCCCTCGCGCTGCGCCCCCGGTTGCTGGTGGCCGTGCGCGAAACTGTCCGGGTGTGGTCCGCCGATGAGCGAATATCCACCGTTCTGCCGGAACTGCAGAAACCCTCCGGCGGGCGCGGGATGCGTACCACGAAGTCCATGACGCCCGAAAACCGCAAGCTGGCAGAGCGTTCATTCCAGGCGCTTCCCGGACTCGCCCGGTGTTTGCTGTGGCACACCGAGGTGGAGGCCGAGCCGATTTCGATACCCGCGGGACTGCTCGGTATGGATACCGACACCGCCTCGGCGGCGCTCGAACAGGCGCGTGAAAAATTCCGCGAAGGTTGTGTACATGCCCATCGGGAACTCGCGCCGACGAAGGATTGCCGCTTCTACAACCGACTCCTCGACGTTCCCATTCGCCGGGGCGGAGCGCTGCTGCCTGATGTCCAGCAACATCTGAGCGAGTGCCGCTACTGCCGTTTCGCCGCCGAACAACTGAGTCATTTCGAGGGCGGCTTGGGAGTGCTGCTCGCCGAGTCGGTACTCGGCTGGGGCGCGCGCCGCTATCTGGAGTCCCGCCCGGGACGCTCGGGCCAGTCGCCCCGCTTGCCGCGCAGCTCCGGCCGGCACGGCGGCGGACGCTCACGCATCCTGCCCCGCATTCCGCTGCCGGGCCGCCGCACTCCGGGCTCGCTGCGCAACTCCCGGGCGCTGCTGACCGGGGTGGGCGTCGCCTCCGCCGGTCTGATCGCCACGGTGGCCGTCGCCGGGCTGTGGTCCCACGACGACGGCGTCGACCCGGCCGCCTCGAACAGCGCCAGCGACGGTACGGCGCCCGGTGCGGGCGCCGACTCCTCGCCCGGCACGACGGCCCAACTCCCCACCGCGCCCGGCAAGTCCAGGCTGCGCAACGTCGCCGCCGACCTCTGCCTCGACATCACCGGCGAGGTGAAGGCCGGGGCCGGGACCGAGCTGGCGGCGTGCTCGTCCGCGCCCACCCAGCAGTGGTCGTACGAGACCGACGGCCTGCTGCGCAGTGCGGCGGATCCGGCGCTGTGCCTGGACTCCCATGTGGACGCCGGGGTGGTGGTGCTCGGCAAGTGCGCCGCCGCGAAGGACAAGCGGGGCGACGACGTGCGCTACGACATCACCGTGCAGGGCGAGTTGCTGCCGCGCTGGGACGAGCAGCTCGCGCTGGCCGCCACCACCGACTCCCCGGGCGCCGACATCGTCGTCAAGGCCCGCGACGGCTCCGACGCCCAGCACTGGCTGGCCGACCCGTCGGCGACGGCCAGCCCGGGGTCGCTGTCGATCACAGGCACCGAGAGACCCACGGTGCGACCCGCACGCCTGGACGACGGGACGGCGTAGGGGCGGCGGGCTAGCTCACCACGTCCTTCGGCTGTCCGCCCGTCAGGAAGTCCGTCACGTTCTGTACGGCGGCCAGGGCGATGCGGATGAGGGTCTCGCGGGTGACGCCTCCGACGTGCGGGGAGAGGACCACGCCCGGTGCCTTGAGCAGGCGCAGGGCCGGGGTGGGGGGTTCGGGGTCGAAGACGTCGATGCCCGCTCCGGCCAGGGCGCCCTTCTCCAGGGCGTCGGCCAGGGCGTCCTGGTCGACCAGAGCGCCTCGGGCGGTGTTGATCACGAACGCCGTCGGCTTCAGCAGGGCCAGCCGCTCGGCGCCCAGGAGGCCTCGGGTCTCGTCGGTGAGGGGCGCGTGCAGGGTGACGTAGTCGGCGGTGCGCAGGAGTTCGTCGAGGGGGACGTGGCGGGCGCCGCCGAGGCGGGCCTCCGTCTCCTCCGGCAGGCGCCGGCGGCCGGCGTAGACGATGCTCATGTCGAACGCGACCGCGCGGCGGGCGACCTCCTGCCCGATGTTGCCCAGGCCGACGATGCCGAGGGTCTTGCCGGAGAGCTCGGTCAGGGAGCGCTGGAGGTGGGGGAGCGCCCAGTCGGCCTCGACCAGCGCGGTGTGCGCGGGGATCAGCTGCTTGGCCAGGGCGAGCATCAGCGCGAAGGTCTGCTCGGCGACGTTCTGCGACTCGGCGCCGCTGGAGCCGATGTTGGCCACGCGCACTCCGCGGGCGCGCGCCGCGTCTAGGTCGACGTAGTCGAAGCCGTGGCTCGCGCACTGCACGAGCTGCAAGTCCGGTGCGGCGGCGAGGTGTTCGGCGGTCACCGGGGCGAGCGCGGTGATGACGACATGGGCCTCGCGCAGGGCCGACGGCTGCTCGTCGGTCGCCTCCACCACCGTGACGTTCGCCTCGCCCGGGAACAGCGTGGCGAGTCCGGCGCCGGCGGTACGGCCGCCGACGTGCGGGGCGATCACGGCGAGGACGTTCCTCGGGGCGGTGGTCATACGGATTCCTCGATCAGGTCGGCGGGGCCGATCGTGGCGGGCGTGGCGTGTCCGGACAGGGCCAGGGTTAGGTCGAACTCGGCGAGCAGACAGCGGATCACATGCTCCACGCCCGCCTGTCCGTCGAGGCCGAGCCCGTAGACGTACGGCCGCCCGAGCAGCACCGCCCGGGCGCCGAGCGCGAGGGCCTTGAAGACGTCGTCGCCGGTGCGGACGCCGCTGTCGAAGAGCACGGTGAGCCGGTCGCCGACCGCCTCGGCCACCCGCGGCAGCGCGTCGGCGGCCGCGACGGAACCGGCCACCTGGCGGCCGCCGTGGTTGGAGACGACCACGCCGTCCATGCCGGCGTCGGCGGCGAGGCGCGCGTCGTCCGGGTGCAGGACGCCCTTGAGGACGATCGGGCCGTCCCAGTTCTCCCGCAGGAACCCGAGGTCCGGCCAGGTCTTGGCGGGGTCGGCGAACATGCCGACGAAGTGCAGCACGGCCGCGTTCGGATCCTCGGCCACCGGCTTGGCGAGGGCCGCCTGGAAGGCCGGGTCGGAGAAGTAGTTGGCGGTGCCCACGCCGTGCAGGAACGGCAGGTAGGCCTGGTCGAGGTCGCGGGGGCGCCAGGACAGCAGCGGCGTGTCGAGGGTGACGACCAGGGCGGTGAACCCGGCCGCCTTCGCCCGGTTCAGGAAGCTCCGGGCCACCTCGACGTCCTTGGGCCAGTACAGCTGGAACCAGCGCTCGGCGTCCCCCATGGCCTCCGCGACCTGCTCCATGGGCGTGCTGGAGGCGGAGGACAGGATGTACGGCACCCCCTGCGCCGCGGCGGCCCGGGCGGCGGCCGGCTCGGCGCCGGGGTGCATGATCGACAGCACGCCGACCGGCGCCAGGGCCAGCGGGGCGGGCAGGGCGCGGCCCAGCACCTCGACCGACAGATCCCGCTCGTGCACGTCCCGCAGCATGCGCGGCACGATCCGGCGCCGCTCCAGGGCGGCCCGGTTGGCCCGCGCGGTGCTGCCGTTGCCCGCGCTGCCCGCCACATAGCCGACGGGCCCGGGACCGAGCCGCTGCTCGGTCAGCTCCTCCAGCCGGGTCAGATCGGTGGGCAGCCGGGGCACCGCCCCCGACATCCCGTTCAGATAGATCTCGTACTGGAAGTCCGCCCAGTGGTTGGCCATCGGAAGGTCCCGCCTCTCGTCGCTGAGAACGCGCTGCACCCCGACGATACTGACGAGTAGCCGCAGGTCCGTCCACCGGGGTGGACCTGCGGATCCAGGTCAGCGGCCGGAAACGGACTCGTGCAGGATCCGGGCCAGTTCGGCAGGCTGCGAGAACATCGGCCAGTGCCCGGTGTCCAGGTTCACCAGCTCCCAGCGCTCGCTCTTGAGCAGCTCGGCGGCGGCTCCCCAGGGCTCGTCGCCGTCCAGGAGGCACTTGATGTAGGTGCCGGGGAGTTCGCTCAACGGGCTTGTCAGTACGGCGGGTTCGGTGGCCGTGGCGCCGGGGTGCGGGGTCGAACCGTCGACGATCCGGGCGATCTGCTCGTCCGTCAGCCCCTGGCCCGCGAATTCGGGCGCGGTCAGCGGCGGCCAGAAGCCGGTCGCCGCGATCGCCTCCCGCACCTCGTCACTGGGCCAGCCCGAGAGGGCCGACTCGCCGTCGACCGGCACCATGGCGTCCACGAACACGACCCGTGCCAGCCGCTCCCCGAGCCGACCGGCCGCCTGTCCGACCGGCACTCCCGAGTAACTGTGCCCGACGAGGACGACATCCCGCAGGTCCAGCCGCTCGACCTCGTCGACGATGTCCCGGACATGGGTCTGCTGCCCGGCGGGCTCGCCCTGTCTCCCGGCGAGCCCGGAGAGCGTGAGGGGATACACGCTGTGCCCCGCCTCACGCAGCGCCCCCGCCGTCTCGTCCCAGGCCCATCCGCCGAGCCAGGCCCCTGCCACCAGCACGAAGTTCGTCATGCCGCCCAACGTAGCGGGAGCCACTGACAATGCCCCGCGATCAGCTGCCCTGGGCGGCGGCCGCCGTCGCCGAGACGCCCTCGGACTGCGCGCCAGGGCCCGTGATCGGCGGTACCGGGACCTCCACGGTCCGGGCCAGCCGGGCGCCCTCGGGCCCGTACGCCGCGCGCGGCTCGGGGAACAGCCGAAGCATCGACAGGTACAGCACCGCGGCCACCACCAGCGACAGCGGCAGGCTGATGTCGGCGCCGTTCGCCAGGTCGCCCAGCGGGCCGACGAACTGACCCGGGATGTTGGTGAAGAGCACACCGACGAGCGCGGAGACCCACCAGGCGGTCATGCCCCGCCAGTTCCAGCCGTGCGCGAACCAGTAACGGCCGCCGCGCTGACGGCGGTTGAAGACCTGCAGGGCGTCCGGGTCGTACCAGCCGCGCCGGGTGAAGAAGCCCAGCATCATCACGACCATCCACGGCGTGGTGCACGTGATGATCATCGTGGCGAACGTGGAGATGGACTGCACGAGATCGAGCCCGAACCGGCCGATGAAGATGAACGCGATCGACAGGACACCGACCAGCACCGTCGCCTGCACCCGCGACAGCCGGGGGAAGACCGACGAGAAGTCGAGGCCCGTGCCGTACAGCGCCGTCGTACCCGTCGACATGCCGCCGATCAGGGCGATCAGGCACACCGGCAGGAAGTACCAGGCCGGGGAGATCGCCAGCAGCCCGCCCACGAAGTCGGGGGCCGCCGGGTCGACGTACTTCGGGGCCTGCGTGGCGATGATGCTCGCGGTGGCCAGGCCGAAGACGAACGGAATCAGGGTGGCGATCTGCGACAGGAACGCGGCACCGACCACGCGGCGGCGCGGGGTGCTCGCCGGGATGTAGCGCGACCAGTCACCGAGGAACGCGCCGAACGACACCGGGTTGGACAGCACGATGAGCGCCGCGCCGATGAACGACGGCCAGAACAGCGACTTGGTCGCCGCGTCCGCCGACTCCGTGAAGACACCGGCGTACGACGGGTCGAAGTCCCCGGCGAAGGCGATCGCGCCGAGCAGGAAGAGCACCGTCGCCGAGGCCACCGCGACCTTGTTGACGAACAGCATGAACCGGAAGCCGTACACGCACACCGCGAGCACCAGACCGGCGAACAGCGCGTACGCGACGACGTACGACACATTGCTGCGCTCCAGGCCGAACAGCCGGTGCGCGCCGCCCACCAGGGCGTCGCCGGAACTCCACACCGAGATGGAGAAGAACGCGATCGCGGTGAGGAGGGACAGGAACGAGCCGACCACGCGGCTGTGCACGCCCAGGTGCGCCGACGAGGACACGGCGTTGTTGGTGCCGTTGACCGGGCCGAACACCGCCATCGGGCACAGGATCACCGCGCCCGCGACCACTCCGAGGAGCGTGGCCGCCAGGCCCTGCCAGAAGGAGAGGCCGAACAGGATCGGGAAGGCGCCGAGGACACAGGTGGAGAACGTGTTGGCGCCGCCGAACGCGAGCCGGAACAGGTCGAGCGGGGTAGCGGTGCGGTCCGCGTCGGGGATGCGCTCGACGCCGTGCGCCTCGACCTCGGTGAGGGACGGCGGTGGCGTGACGGGGGCGTCGGGAGACTGCGGGGTCATGGGGGCTCCAGCGGGGGCGGGGCGGTGGAGCGCTTGGTGGCGCGGCGGAGTGGCCGGCCGGTCGCCGTCGCGGGGTGTGCGGCGGGCAGGGTTGGCCGTCCTCTTGGGGGTCTGCCGACCGTACGGGGACGGTCAAGAGCCGCACCAGAGGACGGTTCATCCATCTTTCGGGCCCGAGGTGTGCGATTCCGTCATCATTCGTCGTCCGGTGCGGCGTCCTCCGGTTCGGCGTCAGGTCCCTGCGCCCGTACCCGCTGGACCTGTTCGAGGGACTCCCGCAGCTCGGTCAGCCAGTCGTCGGTGTGGCGCTGGACCAGGCGTACGCACCAGGCGAGGGCGTCGCTGCGGCTGCGGGCGACGCCGCCCGCGATCAGCGTGTCGAGGACCTGCCGCTCGGGCTGGCGCAGCCGGGTCATGACCGGTGCGGCGATGTGCGTGAACATGGCGCGTTCCCCGCCGCACTCCACGCCCCAGGACACCTTGCGGCGGAACCGGTGCTCGGCCTCCCGGGCCACCTCGATCCGCGCCTCCCGGGTGCGCTCCCGGAACTCCTCGATCCGCGCCTTGAGCGCTGCCGCTCGTTCGGCGGCCGAGGCGTCCTCGGCGAGCCGGGGTTCCGGGATGCGGCCGATCACCGTGATCTCCTCGCGGTCGACCGTGAGCTCGGCCACCTCCTCGAAGAGGTCGTCGGGCAGACGGCCGGCGAACCAGCCGCGCAGTTTCTCGTGCTGCTCAGTCGTAATCATGTAATGACGATTACTCGGCCTGTTCATGAACACAAGGGGGTGCGGCGGAGTCCGCCGAGAGCTCAATCGGAATGTTTCAGGCCTATTAACGAAGCGGTGGAATCTGGCCACCTGGCTGCTTCGAGCGATCAAGAACCGCTCAGTTCCGGGGTTCGACCGGTCGGATTCCGTAACTTCGAGCCACTGATTCAATACGCAAGGTTACTGAAACGCGTGGGGTCGAAGTGTGTTTCCGGCGCGGACTCGGCAGACTCGCGCTCGCCGGTCCGGCACCAACCCGAACGGTCCGGCACACCCTCGAATCCAGCGGAAGGATGCACACAATGCGGAACACCGCACGCTGGGCAGCGACCCTGACCCTCACGGCCACCGCCGTCTGCGCACCGCTCACCGGAACCGCCCTCGCCGCCCCGGCCTCGCTCTACGCCCCCTCGGCCCTGGTGCTCACCACCGGCCACGGCGAGAGCGCCGCGGCGACCACGCCACAACGCGCCGTCACCCTGAACTGCGCCCCGACGCCCTCCGGCACCCACCCGGCCGCCGCCCTCGCCTGCGCCGAACTCCGCGCCGCCGGCGGCCTCGACGCCCTGGCGCCCAGATCCGACGTGCTGTGCACCAAGGAGTACGACCCGGTCGTCGTCACCGTCGACGGCGTCTGGCAGGGCAAGCGCGTCTCCTTCGAGCGCACCTTCGCCAACGAGTGCGTGAAGACCTCCTACGGGACCAGCGTCTTCGCGTTCTGAGGGACCGGGATCGCACGGTCCCCCGTGCGCACTCGGCGGCCCGCGGATGGGGAGTGCGAGGCCCTGTCGCGGGGACACCGGCGATCTCGTACCGGGGGTCGGCCGGGCGGAGTGGGGCCGCCCGCCGACCCCCGGGTCATTCCCGCCCCTCCCCGGGCACGTCGGGGAGGGGCGGAAACCGTCCGAGCAGTCCCGCGCCGGCGAGCAGCCGGCGGATGGCCGGCCGGTCGGAGACGAGGCGCAGCCGGCCGTCGCGCTCCCTGGCCCGGCTCTCGGCCCGGCACAGCACCCGCAGGCCCGAGCAGTCGAAGAACTCCACGCGTCGCAGGTCGACCAGTACGTCCGGCCGCGGCCCGGCCGTCGCCGCGTCCAGGTGCTCGGTGAGGAACTCCGCGGTCGCCAGGTCGATCTCACCCGAGACCACGACCACGGTGAACCGGCCGTCGGCCCGGGTCCGGGCGTGGGCGTTCGCCGCCGGGGGTTCAAAGGCGCGGTCGTCCGCGTCGGGCGTCATGTCCGCTCCACCTCGACAAGGGGCGCATTCGATCCCGGTAGTTACCCCGGTGCGATGGCGAACATCCCTGACGCGCCGAGCGCAAGATCTGGTTCACTCGACCTGGTGAATTGAGATGGATCCGCTTGACTTTCCGCTCAGTTGGTCGCAGATGCGATGCGCAGCGGCACCGGATTCTTGGCGGCGGGGGAGTCGTCGAGGCGGTTGATCTCCGCCCACCAGGACGCTCCGTCCTCGATGTGGCGCAGCAGGACCCCTTCGCGGATCGCCCACGGGCAGATGTCGACCTTCCTGAGGCCGGTCAGCTTCATCGCGGTGTGCCCGACGATCGCGCCGGCCAGGCTCTGCGCGGCGCGCGGGGCGGAGATGCCGGGGAGCAGGGCGCGTTCGGCGACGGGCAGGACGGCCAGCTGTTCGACCGCCGTGCGCAGGTCCGAGCGCCGCAACTGCCGTTCCACGAACGGGCCGTGCCGCCCGGGCGCCGCTCCGCACAGCCGCCCCAACTGCTGGAACGTGCGCGAGGTGGCCACCGCCGTGCGCGGCCCCTCCCAGCGGATCCGTGCCGCCACGTCCCGCAGCTGGTGCCGCACCTTGCGGCGCAGCGCCCGCAGCTGCTCGGGCAGCGGCGCGTCCGCCTCCGGGAAGAACTCGTGCGTCAGCCGTCCCGCGCCGAGCGGCAGGGAGGCCACGAACTCCGGCAACCGGCCCCGTCCGAAGGCCACTTCGAGGGAGCCGCCGCCGATGTCGAGCAGGGCCAGCGGACCCGACTGCCAGCCCATCCAGCGCCGCGCCCCGAGGAAGGTGAGCTCGGCCTCCAGCTCGCCCGGCAGCGTGCACAGCAGGACGCCGGTCCGTGAGCGGACGGTGCGCAGTACCTCCTGGCGGTTGGGGGCGGCCCGTACGACCGCGGTGGCGAAGGCCAGCGGCGCCGTCGCGCCCCACCGGGCGGCGGTCCGGCTCGCCTCGGCGACCGCCCGGACCAGCCGCTCGACGGCCTCCTCGGGGATGCTGCTGCCGGGCTTGACCTGTTCCGACAGCCGCAGTCGCCACTTAGCGGTGTGCACCGGCAGCGGTACCCCGCCCTGCGCGTCCGCCACCACCAGCCGGACCGTGTTCGACCCCACATCCACCACGCTGATTCGCATGGGCCGGTGAGTACCCAGTTCGGAGCCGGTCAAAAGCCGGTCAGCCGCCGGGCCAGGGGCGCCGGCGCGGCCACCAGCCCGGCACCGCCCGCCGGTAGCGTTCGTACTCGGCGCCGAACCGCCGTACCAGCCCGGGCTCCTCGTACCAGCGCACGAACGCCCACATCACCGGCAGGACGCAGGCGCAGTAGACGAAGACCACCGGCCGGGCGAGCAGCAGGGCCTGGCCGCAGAGTACGGCGGCCACCGCGAGGTAGATCGGATTGCGCACGTACCGGTACGGCCCGGTCACCACCAGCCGCACCGGCGGCGCGATCGGCGCCGGTGTGCCCAGTCCTTCGAGGGCGAACCGGCCGAACGCCTGGAGAATCACGGCGGTCCCCGCCGCCAGCGGCACCAGCCCCAGCAGCCGCAGCGGCAGCCACCAGTCACCGGCCCGCCAGCCGGTCAGCCACCACGGCACCAGTACGGCCGCGCTGCCGGAGACGAGAACGAGGAACACGGCGCTGCCCAGCGCCGCCGACGCCCTGCGCACCCTCACACCATGCCAGCGAGGAGGGGCCGCCGTCTCCCTGCAGACGGCGGCCCCTCGGTCCGTGCGGCTCAGTACCGGGTGATCACATGTGGACGACCGGTGCGGCGTCCGCGTCCTGCTCGGGAACTCCGCGGCGGAAGAGCAGGAAGGCGATCAGGGCGCCGGCGGCGAACATGCCCGCCGACCACCAGAAGGCGGTGGTGTAGCTCTCGATCGTCGCCTGGGCCTGCACCAGCTTGCTGGTCGCGTCCTTGCCGGACAGGTAGTCGGTCGCGGCGCTCGCGGCCAGGGTGTTCAGCAGCGCCGTACCGATCGAACCGCCCACCTGCTGCATGGCGTTGACCGTCGCGGAGGCCACGCCCGCGTCCTCGGCCGCCACTCCGCCGGTGGCCAGCTGCATGGCCGCCGGCATCACCAGGCCGAGGCCGAAGCCGGTGATGATCAGCTGCGGGAGCACCGCGCTGACGTAGCTGGATCCGACGCCGATGCCGGTCAGCCAGGCCATGCCGACCGCGGCGACCGCGAAGCCGAGCGGAACGCCCACCTTAGGGCCGATACGGGGCAGCAGGACCGTGGTGCCCAACTGCGCGGCCACCATCAGGGCGCCGACCATCGGCAGGAACGCCACGCCGGTCTTGGTCGGGCTGAAGCCGAGGTTGAGCTGCAGGTAGTAGGTGAGGAAGAGGAACACGCCGAACATGCCGCCGGCCGAGATCAGCACGGCGAGGAACGAGGCCGCGCGGTTGCGGTCGAGCAGGATGCGCAGCGGCAGCAGCGGGTGCGCGGCCCTGGTCTGCCACCAGGCGAAGGCGGCAAGGAGCACGCCACCGGCGATCAGGAAGCCCCAGGTCAGGGCCGAACCCCAGTCGTGCGTCTCGGCGTTGGAGAAGCCGTAGACCAGGGAGAAGAGACCCGCGGCGACGAGCACCGTGCCCGGGACGTCCAGCTTGGCGCTGGTGTCGTCGCGGTGGTTGGCCAGCAGCAGCCAGCCGCCCACGAAGGCGACGACGGCGATCAGCACGTTCACGTACAGCGTCCAGCGCCAGTCGAAGGCGTCGGTCAGCACTCCGCCGAGCAGCAGGCCCACCGCACCGCCGGCGCCGGCGATGGCGCCGTAGACGCTGAACGCGCGGGCGCGCTCGCGGGCGTCGGTGAACGTCGTGTTGAGCAGCGACAGCGCGGCCGGCGCGAGCAGCGCGCCGAAGGCACCTTGCAGGGCACGCGCGGTGACCAGCATCCCGAATCCATTGGCGGCACCGCCCAGCGCCGATACGGCGGCGAAGCCGACGACTCCGACGAGGAAGGCCGTCTTGCGGCCGAACAGGTCGGCGATCCTTCCGCCGAGCAGCAGCAGGGAGGCGAACGACAGGGCGTACGCGGTGACGATCCACTGCCGGTTGCCGTCGGAGAAGCCCAGGTCGGCCTGGGCCGAGGGCAGGGCGATGTTCACGATGGTCGCGTCCAGCACCACCATCAGCTGCGCGAGGGCGATGACCGCGAGGATCCACCAGCGCTTCGACGATGACGAGGCGGGCGCCTCGACGGCACCTCTGGAGGTGTCGTCGGTGAGTGTCTTCTGGGACATGGGAGAACCACTCCAGGGAAGTCGTTCGGGGTTGCCGGAAGCGCCGAAACCAAGAACGAAACGGTTTCGTACACCAGCAGACTAGACCCTCCCCAAGCGAAACGGCAACGTTTCGCAGGATGTGGCGTCCATCTCTTATTCCTTGACCGGCATATAACCGTCGAGGCATATTGGAGTCATGTCCGACGCCTCGCTCTGGACCGCCCTCGCCGATCCCCACCGGCGGGCCATCGTCGCGCTGCTCCTGGAGCGGCCGCGGCCCGTCGGGGAGATCGTGGAGGCCTGCGGTCTGAGCCAGCCGAGCACCTCGAAGCACCTGAAGGTGCTCCGGGAGGCCGGTCTCGTCCGGGTCCGGCAGGACGCGCAGCGCCGCGTCTACGCCCTCGACCCGGCCCCGATCGCCGAGCTCGACGCGTGGCTGGCGCCCTACCGCACGCTGTGGAACCGCAGCCTGGACAAGCTGGGCCGCCGCCTCGACGAGACGGCGCCGGACGATCCCGAGGAACCCGCCCCGAAGGACTGATCCACCATGGCCGCTGACCTCACCGGCACCTATCTGACCCTGGACGACGGCCGCCCGGCCGTCCGCTTCAGCCGTACCTACGACCATCCGATCGAGCGCGTCTGGCATTTCGTGACGGACGCCGAGGAACTCGCCCAGTGGTTCCCGTCCCGGGCGGAGATCGACCCGCGCCCCGGCGGCACGATCACCTTCAGCGGCGATCCGAACATGCCGGAGTCGACGGGCCGGGTGCTCGCGCTCGACGAGCCGCGCCACCTGTCCTTCGAGTGGGGCGGCGACGAACTCCACTTCGACCTGGAGGCGCTGGACGACAAGCGCACCCGCTTCACCCTCACCAACGTCCTCCAGGCCGCCGACACCGCCGCCCGCAACGGCGCCGGCTGGGAGGTGTGCCTCGCCGCCCTGGACGCGAAGGCACGGGGCGAGCGCTTCGAGGGCCCGCATGCCGGGGCGAGCGCGCCCTGGAAGGAGTTCTACGCCGGCTACCTCGACGCCGGTGTGCCCTCCGGAGCCCCCGTCCCCGGCCTGGACTGACCCCTCACGCCAGCTGCCGCCGCACCAGCTCGTGCAGCCGCCCGCCCGTGTCCGCGAGCAGCTGCGCGGGCGGGCCCTGCTGGGCGACCTTGCCGTCCTCCATGACGATGACGCGGTCGGCGTCCAGGACCGTCGACAGACGGTGGGCGATGACGACCCGGGTGGCGTTGAGGGCCTTGGTGGACTCGATGACCACGCGCTGCGTCTCGTTGTCGAGGGCGCTGGTCGCCTCGTCGAAGAACAGGATCCGTGGCCGCCGGATCAACGCCTGCGCGATCATCAGGCGCTGCCGCTGACCGCCGGAGACCGCGCCGCTGCCCGAGACGATGGTGTGCAGGCCCATCGGCATCCGCTTGATGTCCTCCGCGAGCCCCGCCATCTCGGCCGCCGCCATCGCCTCCTCCGGCGTGTACGGTTCGGTGCCGCAGATGACGTCCAGGATGGAGCCGGTGAACGGCTGCGCGTGCTGGAGCACCACACCGCACTGCCGGCGCACGGCCGACTGGTCGAGGGCGGACAGGTCCTGGCCGTCGTACAGGACACTCCCGGAGACCGGCTTGTCGAAGCCGATCAGCAGCCTGAGCAGCGTCGACTTGCCGCAGCCGCTGGGGCCGACGATCGCCACGAACTCGCCGGGGCGGATGTCGAAGGACACGTCGTCGAGGACGAGCGGCCCGTCGTCGGCGTACCGGAAGGACAGCCGGCGGGCCTCGATCGCGCCGGTCAGCGGGCCCGGCCGGGTGCTCGCCGTGCGCACTTCCGGGGTGGCCTCCAGGACCGGCTTGATCTCCTCGAACAGCGGCAGCGCGGCCACCACCGACACGAACGCGCCGGTCAGTTGGGTGACCGAGGTCAGCAGCATCGTCACCGAGGTGTTGAAGGTGAGGAACGCGGCCGCCGACATCGAGCCGCGCGCCGGGCCGGCGAGCAGCATGAACATCAGCAGGGTGCACAACGGCAGATAGACCGCGCCCATCACCGTGGTCAGGTTCTTGATGCGGCCGACCTTCTGCTGGAGCTCCCGGCTCCGGGCGAACTCCGAGGCCCAGGCGGCGTACGCGTAGTTCTCGGCCGCCGCCACCCGCAGCTTCGGCAGACCGCGCAGGGTCTGGAAGGCCTGGTTGTTCAGCTTGTTGGACAGCACGACCAGCTTGCGCTGCCAGCGCACCTGCCACAGGCCGAGCCCGAGGAACGCGCCCGCGATGACGACGAGCATGCCGATCGCGGCGAGGGCCATCGAGGGGCTGTACCAGAACAGCAGACCGAGGTTCATCGCGCCGACGGTCACCGACTGGGCGACCACGGGACCGATCCCCGCCATCATGCGGCGAATCGCGCTGATGCCCATCGCCGCGCTCGCCAGCTCACCGGTCGAGCGCTCCGTGAAGAACTTCGTGGGGAGCCTCAACAGCCGGTCCCAGACGGCCGGTTGGAGCGTGGACTCGATACGGCCCTCCAGGCGCAGGATGGTGAGGTTCTCCAGCAGCATGAAGGCCGCCGCCACCACGCTGGTCACCATCACGGCCAGACAGACCTGCACGATCAGATGCGTCTGCGCCTTCGGCACGAACTCGCCCAGCACCTTGCCGGTCGCGATCGGCACCAGCGCGCCGATGGCCACCGTCACCAGGCCGCTCATCAGCAGGTTGCCCAGGTCACCGCCGGTGCCCCGCATGCTGAACCGCAGCAGCCGCAGCGGGCTCAACGTCCGTTCCGGCAGCGGCCGGTAGAACATCACCGCGCGCGGCTCGAACTCCTCCGCGTTCGCCTTCTCGATCGGCGTCTCGCGCCCGGTCGCCGGATGCACGGCCACATATCCGCCGCGCCGCCACAGCAGCGCGACCGGCGCACCCGACAGCGCCCGGTGTCCGACCAGCGGTCCGACGTTGTCCCGCCACCAACGGCCGTCCAGGCGTACGGCCCTGGTGCGCACCCGGGAGGCGATGGCCACCTGCTCCACCGGGTCGAGCCGGTCGCTGCCCGTGCCGTTCTGCGCGTGCTCGGCGAGTTCTATCCCGGCCGCGTCGGCGACCAGCTTGCAGGCCGCGTAGGTGGCGTCCGCGTCGGCGGCCGTGGCGCGCTTGGCCGAGGACTTGCCGATGGAGGCCAGCAGCGTCCGGTCGGCCTGGGCCCGGACCGCCTCACCGGCCTTGATCCCGGCGGCGGTTCGTGTTTCGTGCGTGCGTTCCAGCTGCTCGATCCAGCGGTCCAGCGTGGTCAGCAGCCGGTACTGCTGGTCGACCATGGACTGCCACACCGCAGGGTCCATCAGCAGATCGGCGGCGGCCTCGGCGCCGTATAGCGATCCGTACTGCACGCTCCCCGGCGGCACCTGCATCCAGAAGACGTCGTCGTCGTTGACCTCGGCGGCCCGCTCGGTCGCCATGGGCGCCTGGAAGAGGACGGACAGGCTGCGGCCGACGCCGAGGGCGAGGGCGTACTCCAGCGGGCTGGTCGTCGGCGGGACGTACTGGGCGTTGCCGTACTCGTCGTAGGACCAGGTCTGGGTGTCGGCCGTCTGGTACAGCTCGCGCAGGCCGATGCGGTGCACGACGCAGTCGCGCAACGGGCGTGCCACCAGGGTGTGTTGGGGTCCCGGGACCGGGCCGAGGACGAGTGAACCCGCCTCCAGACGGCCGAGGTGGTGCCAGTGGCCCTGCTGGACCGCGTCCACCGCGAACAGGTCGAGGCTGCCCGCCGCGACCAGCCACAGCACCTGCGGGCCCTCCAGGTCGAGCCGGGTCAGGCCCGAGCAGTCGACATACGTGCCCATGGAGCCGAGGGCGCCCAGGACCAGGTCGCCTTCGTGTGCGGTCGTCATCTCATCGCTCCCTGACCAGCGCCGCGTACGCGCCGCCACGCGCCAGCAGCTCCTCGTGCCGCCCGCGCTCCACGATCGTGCCGTGCTGCAGTACGACGATCTCGTCGCTGTCCCGGACGGTGCTGAGCCGGTGTGCGATCACCACGCAGGCACAGCCGCGCCGGCGCAGGTTGTCCATCACGACCTGCTCGGTCTCCGCGTCCAGCGCGCTGGTCACCTCGTCGAGGACCAGGATGCTGGGGCGGCGCACCAACGCCCGGGCGATCTCCAGGCGTTGGCGCTGTCCGCCGGAGAAGTTGCGGCCGTCCTGCTCGACCCTGCTCTGGATGCCGCCGGGCCTGCGCATCACGACGTCGTGGAGCGCCGCGTCCCGCAGCGCGTCGACCACCGCGTCGTCCGGGATCGACGGGTCCCACAGCGCCACGTTGTCGCGCACGGTGCCCTCGAAGAGGAAGACCTCCTGGTCGACGAAGGAGACGGAGGCGGCCAGCGCGCCGCGCGGGATGTCGTCCAGGCGCTGTCCGTCGATGCGGATCACGCCCTCCCAGGGGGAGTACAGGCCCGAGATCAGCCGGGAGACCGTCGACTTGCCGCTGCCCGAGCCGCCGACCAGCGCCACCTGCTGGCCCGGGCCGACCGTGAGGTCGAAGCCGGTGAGCAGGGGCTTGTCGAGCGGGTTGTAGCCGAAGGAGATGTTCTGCAGCTCGACATGGCCGTGCAGGCGGCGCGTGGAGTCGCCGTCGCCGGGGCGGCCGTAGAGCGGGTCGGCCTGGAAGTTCTCGACGTCCTTGAGCCGGGCCACGTCGGCGGCGAAGTCCTGGATGCGGCCCGCGACACCGTTCAGGCGCGTGATCGGCGCGGTGAAGCGGGTGACCAGGGACTGGAAGGCGACCAGCAGGCCCACCGAGATGCCGCCCTCGACCGCGCGCATGCCGCCGACCCACAGGATCACCGCACTGTTCAGCGAGGCCAGCGTCGGCGCGACGACACCGAGCCAGGCGCTCGGCACACCGAGGCGCTGCTGCTCCTCCAGGGTCGTGGCGTGCTGGCCGGCCCACTTGCGGAAGTAGCCGTCCTCACCGCCCGTCGCCTTCATCGTCTCGATCAACTGCAGGCCGGTGTAGGCGGTGTTGGTGAGCCGGGCGCTGTCGGCCCGCAGCTTCGCGGTGCGGGTCGCGCGCAGCCGGATGACGACCCGCATGGCGACGATGTTCAGCAGCGCGACACCGATGCCGACGAAGGTGAGCTGCGGATCGTAGGTGTAGAGGAGGACGGCGTAGAGGACGACGACCACCGCGTCCACGCCCGCCGCCGCGAGGTCGCGGGCCAGCGTCTCGGCCACCTGGTCGTTCGACTGCAGGCGCTGCACCAGGTCGGCCGGGCTGCGCTGGGAGAAGAACGTCACCGGCAGCCGCAGCAGATGGCGCAGGAAGCGGGCGCTGGAGAGGGTGGAGGAGATGATGCGGCCGCGCAGCAGGTTGGCCTGCTGCAGCCAGGTCAGCAGGACCGTGAGCAGGACGCAGGCGCCCATCGAGGAGAACAGCACGGTCAGCAGCGAGGTCTGGCCGCCGATGAGGAACATGTCGATGTACGTGCGGCTCAGCGCCGGCACCGCCGCGCCGACCAGGACCAGCAGCAGGCTCGCGAGGACCGCGGCCGGCATGGTTCCGGCGGTGCCCCGCAGCCGGGCCGGCATCGCGCCCAGGATGCCGGGCTTGCGGCCGCCCTTGGTGAAGCCCTCGCCGGGCTCCATCACCAGGACGACGCCGGTGAAGCTGCCGTCGAAGTCCTCCATGGGCAGGAAACGCCGGCCCTTGCCGGGGTCGTTGATGAACACCCCGCGGCGGCCGAAGCGGCGGCCCATGCCGTCGTAGACGACGTAGTGGTTGAACTCCCAGAACAGCACGGCCGGCGTCTTGACCTCGGCGAGGGCGGCCGTGTCCATCTGCATGCCCTTGGCCGTCAGGCCGTAACTGCGGGCCGCCTTCAGGAGGTTGCTCGCGCGCGAGCCGTCGCGGGAGACACCGCAGGCGATGCGGAGCTCCTCCAGCGGGACGTGCTTGCCGTAGTGGCCCAGCACCATCGCGAGGGAGGCGGCGCCGCATTCGACGGCCTCCATCTGGAGGACGGTCGGCGTGCGGACCGTCTTCGACCTCCCCGTGGGGACGGGGCGTTTGGGCGGGGCGGAGCGGCGTCTGCTCCGCGTCTGTTGTGCGGTGCTCACGGCAGCAGCCAATCGACGGGACGCTGATCGGCCAGCCGGATCGAACCCGTGGCCGTGGTCATGGAGGTGAGGCCGAAGGGCGGCCCGTCCTTGGACGACCACTTGTAACCGCTCTTTGTCCCCGACGACTTGTCCAGTTTCACCAGTACGGCCACCGGGCGGCCCTTCTTGGTGAACTGCTCGCCCAGCTGGCTGTCGCCGAGGAACGCGGCGATCTGCTGGGCCGACTGCGCCGAGCGGTCCACGGACTTCACATGCCCGCGCAGCACGCCGTACGTCTGGGTCGGCACCGAGGAGACGGTGAGGTCGACGGCGGCGTCCGCGGGGATGGAGGCCGCGTTCTCGGCGGGCACGTAGACGGTTGCGTACAGCGGGTCGGAGGCCCTCGCGACCTTCTCGACCGCGGCGATGTTCGCGCCGGTCTGGATGATCTGGCCGATGGTGGCGGCGAGTCCGGTGATGCGGCCCGCGGCGACCGTGCGGACGACCGTCTCGCCCTGGGCGGTCTTGACCTTCAGGACGGGGGAGTCGGCAGGCAGCCGCTCGCCCTGCTCGGCGAGCACGGCGGTGACCTGGCCCGCGACGGGGCTCTGCAGGATGTAACTGCCCTCGCCGTGCGTGAGGATGGCGGGCGCGCTGACCGTGGAGGCCACCGAACCGGTCACCGCCCACACGGAGGCGGCCGCGACCGCGACGACCGTCACGGACAGCACGAGCCAGCCCTGCGGCCGGGCGAAGCGCACCGGAAGGTCGAGCTCCTCCGGCGACTGGAGCTTGGCGAGGGCCTGTTGGCGGAACTGCACGGAACTTTCCCTCACCTGAAAACGAGGAAGGACCGGCTCGCACGAGCCGGCTGGGGGTCCGGGGGTCACTCCCCGGAAAAATGGAGCATGGCAACCGCAAGCCCCGGAACCGCTGTACGGCTCCGGGACCCGACGATCACAAAGGCAGCGATCAGAGACCGGCGACCAGGTTGGTGACCGGGGCGGTGTTCAGGCCGGTGACACCCTCGACGGTGCCGACAGCGGTGTCGACCAGGCCGGAAACCGGGGCGATGCCGTCCACCAGGCCGGTGACGGTGCCGAGGGCGTTCACGGACAGGCCGCCGGAGACGTTGTCGAGCTCGGCGTCGGAGATCTCGACGGTCTCAACCTGGGGGGTGGAGTTCATGATGGAACTTCCCTTCATATGGATATTCACAAGGGGGAGCGGCCCCTCTGGGGACAGAGCGACGGCCGCGACCGCGAGCGCCGGGCGCCCGTTGCCGGGAACCCTTCGCGGCCCCCGCGGTGCGATGGATCAAAGCACGGGGCAGCCGCGGGCTTCCAATCAACCAGCCGTCTCACCAGGCAACTTGAGCCCCTCGGGTACCGATCCGTGCAGGCTCCTGCACGCCTCGGCGGCTACTTTTTCACATGCGTCACGGCATCGACTCGTCCCGCCCCTTGCTGATCGCTCGCCGAATCAGACACTCCGCCCCAATGGCCCGACGGCCCTCGCCGGCTTGTGCAGAACCTCCGCTGACGGTGACTTCGCTGAGCATTCACTGTGCAGATTCTCGGGAGCTTCGTTTCGGCTTCGCGTTCGGAACGGACCGTTGCCGACCGACTGCGGACCGTGTCAGCCCAGAAGTGCATAGACCGTGCTCGCCCGCGCCGCGAGTTCACCCGTCGACACGGCGGTCATCGTGATGTCGGCGAACGCCATCCGGCGGCCCAGTTTGGTGAGCACCGCCTCGATCAGGACATCCGAGTCCGTCACCGCGCGCTGGAACGACGTCGACTGCTGAACCGTCGTCATGGGCCCGTAGGCGCCGCGGGCGGCCGACACCGCGATCACGGTGGCGGTGTCGGCGGCGGCCATCAGCGCCTGCCCCGACAGTGCGCCGCCCTCCCTTGAGAGCCGGTCCGACCAGGGCAGACGCAGCGTCGCCCGGTCGTCGCCCAACTCCTCGACGGTCAGGCCCAGATCGAGCACCCAGGGCGCGAAGTTGGCGGAGAGGATCTTGTCGGCTTCGGCGGTGGTCATCGTCATATGGGGGATTGTTCCCCGCGCCCCTCGGCAAGTCCCGGGTCATGGCCGATTCCTCGTCGTGCAAAGCGAGTTGGCAAACGGAATTGAACGCCCCGTCCGCCCCGTGCGTACCCATGGCCATCCAGGCGCCCGAACAGAACCGCTGCCGAACGGCGGCACACAGACTCCGGTCCCCCAGGAGGTCGAGAAGTTTGAGTCACAAGCGAATTCCGAAGCGCAAGGCCGCGATCGCGGCAGGCAGCGTCGTGGCGCTCGGCGCGGCGGCGATCCTGCTGCCGAACGCGAACGCCTCGCAGGACGGTTCGTCGACGGACGCCGCCCCCAAGACCCTCAAGGCGAACGACGCCTCGGATCTCGCCGCGCAGCTTCAGGACCTGCTCGGCCAGGCCTTCGCCGGTTCCTACTACGACTCCGGCACCCAGCAGCTGGTCGTCAACGTCATATCCGGCGACAACAACAACGTGATCGTCCAGGCGAAGAAGGCCGGCGCGAAGGTCCGCGAGGTCAAGAACAGCCTCGCCACCCTGCAGGCCGGGGCGAAGACCCTGGCGGCGGACGCGACCATCCCGGGCACCGCCTGGGCCCTCGACCCGAAGACCAACAAGATCCAGGTGACCGCCGATTCCACGGTGACCGGCGCCAACTGGGACAGACTGACGTCGACCGTCGAGAGCCTCGGCTCGGACGTGGCGGCCGTCAAGAAGTCCTCCGGCACCTTCAAGACCCTGGTCTCCGGCGGCGACGCCATCTTCGCCCAGGCGGAGGGCGGCACGGTCCGCTGCTCCCTCGGCTTCAACGTCACCGCGAGCGACGGCACCCCGGCCTTCCTGACGGCCGGACACTGCGGGGTCGCCGCCAAGGAGTGGTCCGACTCCGAGACCGGCGAGCCCATCGCCACCGTCGACCAGGCCACCTTCCCCGGCGACGGCGACTTCTCCCTGGTCAAGTACAACGACCCGGCCACCCAGGCGCCGAGCGAGGTCAACGTCGGCGGCGGCCAGACCGTCCAGATCACCGGGGCCGCGGACGCGACCGTCGGCGAGCAGGTCTTCCGGATGGGCAGCACCACCGGTCTGCACGACGGCACGGTCACCGGCCTCGACGCCACGGTCAACTTCCAGAGCGAGACCGACCCGAACGGCGTCGACACCGTGACCGGCCTCATCCAGACCGACGTCTGCGCCGAGGCCGGCGACAGCGGCGGCTCCCTGTTCACGCAGGACGGCAGCGCGGTCGGCATGACCTCCGGCGGCAGTGGCGACTGCACCAGCGGCGGCGAGACCTTCTTCCAGCCGGTGACCACGGCCCTCACGGCCACGGGCGCCACGCTGGGCGTACGGCGGACTCCTCGGACTGCCAGGCGTCCAGGCGCCGTTGGAGGTCCCGGTGGGCCGCGTCGTCGAGGAGGGC
>NZ_JBEYUY010000051.1:0-40993 GCF_040643775.1 Streptomyces sp. NPDC047081
CCCCGGGTGATGAGGAGTTGCTTGCCGATCTCGACGATCTCGATGAGCTTGGTCGGGTTGGAGTCGAGGTCGACCATGTTGCCGGCCTCCTTGGCGGCCGACGTACCCGTGTTCATCGCCACGCCGACGTCGGCCTGGGCGAGCGCCGGCGCGTCGTTCGTGCCGTCGCCGGTCATCGCGACGAGCTTGCCGCCCGCCTGCTCGCGCTTGATGAGGGCCATCTTGTCCTCGGGCGTGGCCTCCGCGAGGAAGTCGTCGACGCCCGCCTCCTCGGCGATCGCCTTGGCCGTCAGCGGGTTGTCGCCCGTGATCATGACGGTCTTGATGCCCATCCGGCGCAGCTCGTCGAACCGCTCCCGCATGCCCTCCTTGACGACGTCCTTGAGGTGGATGACGCCCAGGATCCTCGCGCCGCTCTCGTCCTCGACGGCGACGAGCAGCGGGGTGCCGCCCGCCTCGGAGATCCGGTCGGTCAACTCCTGGGCGTCCTGGGCGACTTCGCCGCCCCGCTCGCGCACCCAGGCGATGACCGAGCCGGCCGCGCCCTTGCGGATCCTGCGCCCGTCGACGTCCACGCCGGACATACGGGTCTGGGCGGTGAAGGCGATCCACTCGGCGCCGGTGAGCTCGCCCTGGTGCCGCTCGCGCAGTCCGTACTTCTCCTTCGCGAGTACGACGACGGAGCGGCCCTCGGGCGTCTCGTCGGCCAGCGACGACAGCTGGGCGGCGTCGGCCACCTCGGCCTCGGTCGCGCCCGACACCGGCACGAACTCGGCGGCCTGCCGGTTGCCCAGCGTGATGGTGCCGGTCTTGTCGAGCAGCAGCGTCGACACGTCACCGGCGGCCTCAACCGCCCTGCCGGACATGGCGAGTACGTTGCGCTGCACCAGCCGGTCCATGCCCGCGATGCCGATCGCGGAGAGCAGGGCGCCGATCGTGGTCGGGATCAGACAGACCAGCAGGGCGACCAGCACGACCATCGTCAGGTGGGTGCCCGCGTAGTCCGCGAACGGCGGCAGCGTCGCGACCGCCAGCAGGAAGACGATCGTCAGCGAGGCCAGCAGGATGTTCAGCGCGATCTCGTTCGGCGTCTTCTGCCGGGCCGCGCCCTCGACGAGGCTGATCATCCGGTCGATGAAGGTCTCGCCCGGCTTCGTCGTGATCTTGATGACGATGCGGTCGGACAGCACCTTCGTGCCGCCGGTGACGGCCGAACGGTCGCCTCCGGACTCGCGGATGACGGGCGCCGACTCGCCGGTGATCGCCGACTCGTCGACGGAGGCCACGCCCTCGATGACGTCACCGTCACCGGGGATGATGTCGCCGGCCTCGCAGACGACCAGGTCGCCGATCTTGAGGTCGGTGCCGGGCACCTGCTCCTCTCGGTCGCCCACCAGCCGCCGGGCCACCGTGTCGGTCTTGGCCTTGCGCAGGGTGTCGGCCTGCGCCTTGCCGCGGCCCTCGGCGACGGCCTCCGCGAGGTTGGCGAAGACGACGGTCAGCCACAGCCAGGCGCTGATCGCCCAGCCGAACCAGTCCCCCGGGTCCTTGAAGGAGAACACGGTGGTCAGCACGGAGCCGATCCACACCACGAACATCACGGGCGACTTGACCATCACCCGCGGATCGAGCTTGCGGAACGCGTCCGGCAGCGACTTCAGCAGCTGCTTGGGGTCGAAGAGGCCCGCACCGACGCGGCCCTCGGGAGCCTTGTGCCCGGTGGGTACGTCGCTGTGCGGCGCCCGGGTCGGAGTGGCTGTGGACATGGAGTCCTCTTGATTCGTTACGTCGGTGGTCATGACGCCAGCCCCTCGGCCAGCGGGCCCAGCGCCAGCGCCGGGAAGTAGGTCAGACCGGTGATGATCAGGATCGCGCCCACCAACAGACCGGTGAACAGCGGCTTTTCGGTGCGCAGGGTGCCCGCCGTGGCCGGCACAGGCTTCTGCTCGGCGAGCGAGCCGGCCAGCGCCAGCACGAACACCATCGGCAGGAAACGGCCCAGCAGCATCGCGAGTCCGGTCATGGTGTTGAACCAGTCGGTGTTCGCGTTCAGCCCCGCGAAGGCCGAACCGTTGTTGTTCGCGGCGGAGCTGAAGGCGTACAGCACCTCGGAGAAGCCGTGCGCGCCGGAGTTGAGCATCGAGTGCGGCGGAGTCGGCAGGGCCATGGACGCGGCCGTGAAGATCAGCACCAGTGCCGGGGTGATCAGGATGTAGCAGGCGGCCAGCTTGATCTCGCGGGAGCCGATCTTCTTGCCCAGGTACTCGGGCGTACGGCCGACCATCAGACCGGCGATGAACACCGCGATGACCGCCATGATCAGCATGCCGTACAGGCCGGAGCCGGTACCGCCGGGCGCGATCTCGCCCAGCTGCATGCCCAGGATGGTGATGCCGCCGCCGAGACCGGTGAAGGACGAGTGGAAGGAGTCCACCGCGCCGGTCGAGGTGAGCGTGGTCGACACCGCGAAGATCGACGAGGAGCCGACGCCGAAGCGCACCTCCTTGCCCTCGTACGCCCCGCCCGCCGCCTGCAGCGCCGTGCCGTGGTGGGCGAACTCGCTCCACATCATCAGGGCGACGAAGCCGACCCAGATGGTGGCCATCGTGGCGAGGATCGCGTAACCCTGCTTGATCGAGCCGACCATGACGCCGAAGGTCCGGGTCAGGGAGAACGGGATGACCAGCAGCAGGAAGATCTCGAAGAGGTTCGTGAACGGGGTGGGGTTCTCGAAGGGGTGCGCGGAGTTGGCGTTGAAGTAGCCGCCGCCGTTGGTGCCGAACTCCTTGATGGCCTCCTGGGAGGCGACCGCGCCGCCGTTCCACTGCTGCGACCCGCCCATGAACTGACCGACCTCGTGGATGCCGGAGAAGTTCTGGATGGCACCGCACGCGACCAGCACGATCGCGGCGATCGCCGCGCCGGGCACCAGGATCCGCAGGGTGCCGCGCACCAGGTCGGACCAGAAGTTGCCGAGTTCACCGGTGCGGGAGCGGGCGAATCCGCGCACCAGCGCCACGGCGACGGCGATGCCGACGGCGGCCGAGACGAAGTTCTGCACGGCCAGACCGGCGGTCTGCACGACGTGACCCATGGTCTGCTCGCCGTAGTACGACTGCCAGTTGGTGTTGGTCACGAAGGACACGGCCGTGTTGAAGGACTGCGCCGGGTTGACCGAGGAGAAGCCGAGCGAGCCGGGAAGGATGCCCTGCAGCCGCTGCAACAGGTAGAGGAAGAGCACGCTGACGGCGGAGAAGGCGAGGACTCCGCGCAGGTACGCGGGCCAGGTCATCTCGGCGTCGGGGTTGGCGCCGATGCCCTTGTAGATCCACTTCTCGACGCGCCAGTGCTTGTCGGAGGAGTAGACCCTGGCCATGTAGTTGCCGAGGGGGATGTAGGCGAGCGCCAGCGCGCCTATGAGGGCGAGCAGCTGGAGGAAGCCGGCGAGTACGGGTCCCATGTCGTGGCTCAGAACCTCTCCGGGAAGATCAGGGCGAGGACGAGATAGCCCAGCAGGGCGACGGCCACGACGAGGCCGACGATGTTCTCGGCGGTCACAGCTTCGTCACCCCCTTGGCTACGAGAGCCACCAGCGCGAAACCCGCGAGCACGGTGACGACGAAGGCCAGATCGGCCATCGCGAACTCCTGGAGTGAGGTTCGGTTGAATCGGACGGTTCGAGGAAACAGCCTTCGCGGCCGGAAACGAGCGCCGTTGACGGGTCCCATACGGCGGCCCGCACGGCTTTGACGGGACTCTTACGGGCCCGCCCCGTACGGGTGAGTTCGGCGCCGTGACCGGCGGTGACCTGGTTCACAGCAGCCGGAAACGGAGCCGGCAGATCACCGCGTCGGTCTCCCAGCCACAGCCGCTCCGGCTCGGTCTCCGGGATCAGTACCGTGACGCACGTACCCGGCTCGGCGGCGGCCCTGTCCGTCGCTTCCTTGCGGCATCTTCGAGCCGATCCGGCCGACTTTGACGGACCCTTGCCGAGCGAGAACCGTCTGGCACGCGTCAGAGCCGCGTCAATACGTGCCACCGCGCCCGGCCGGGTCTCTACCGTCACCTGCATGGATGGCCGCGAGAGGGTGTACGACCGCCGCTGGGGACGGGATGTGCGGGATGCCGTCCGGTGTGCCGGGCTGCTTCTCGCGCTGCTCCTGCTCGTCGACGGGGGCTCGGGCCGACTCACCGCCCGGCGCTGCCTGTTGTGGCTCGCGCTCGCCGCGCTGCTGCTCCTCGCGCTGTTTCCCGCCCGGGTCTCGGCCGGCGAGGACTGGCTGGGCTCACGGCCGCTGCTTCGTGAACGCCGGGTCCGCACCGATCTGCTGGTGTCGGTGCGCTGCCTCGACGGCATCTCCCAACGGCTCCTGCTGCGCGACGCGTTGGGTGCGCGCGTCCGGATCGACCCCGAGGTGCTGGTACGCAACCCCGAGCTCTGGCTCCGCCTGGAGGCAGGCGCCCGGAAGGCCGCGGCCGACGGCCTGCTGCTGTGCGGCCGGACCGCGCTGAGCCGTCTCTCGGCCCGCATGGACCGGGAGACCGCGCGGGCCGTGTTCAAGGTGTCCGGGCTGGAGTGACTCCCGTCATCACCTGTGCGGCGAACGGCAGCGACACGACCATCGTCAGACCTCCGCCAGGGGTGTCCTCCGGGGTGAGCGTGCCGTTCATCGCCTCGGTCAGGCCGCGGGAGAGGACGAGTCCTAGGCCGAGGCCGGTGGTGTTGTCGGTGTCGCCGAGCCGCTGGAAGGGCTCGAAGAGCCGCTCACGGCCGTCGGCGGGCAGACCGGGCCCGCGGTCCACGACCCGCAGTTCGACGCGTCCCGCCAGGGCACTCGCGGTGACCAGCACGCGACCCAGCCCGCGGCGAGCGGTGTGCGCAGGTCGTGGCCGACGGCACGCAGCAGGGCCGTACGCAGCCCGTCGGCAGCCTTGACCGGCTCCACCTCGGCCGCGGCCTCGGCGAGCCGGGCCCGCTCGACGGCCGATCCGACGTGGGTGGCGAAGGCGGCCAGCACCCGCCGTTCGGAGGAGGAGAGGGTACGGCCCCGCAGCACGAGGTGGGCTCCGGGACCGGCCGGAACGGCCGTCACCTCGGCCGCGTCGGGCGGCTCGTCGACCAGTTCCGCCGACTCCATGCCGAAGGTCTCGCGGGTGCGCTCCAGCAGCGCCGGGATGGTCGCCTCCCCGCGCACGATGCTGCCGGCCAGCGACGACATGGGCGGCGCGACAGGCGAGGGCCGCGTCGACCTTCTCCGGCGGATAGGCGTTGCCGTGCGCCATCCGGCGGCGCAGCCCTCGGGCGGGATGTCCACCAGCTCGACCTGGTGCGCCCGGCGTACGACCTCCTCGGGCACCGTCTCGTGCTGGGGCACCCCGGTGATCTTCTCGACCACGTCGTTGAGCGATTCGAGGTGCTGGATGTTGAGCGCGGTGATGACGTCGATGCCGGCGTCCAGGAGGGTCTCGATGTCCTGCCAGCGCTTGTGGTTGCGGCCGTCACCGGGAACGTTGGTGTGGGCGAACTCGTCGACGATCACGACCTGCGGTCGCCGGGCGAGGACGCCCGCCAGGTCCATCTCCTCGAACCGCCCGCCGCGGTAGGCGCAGGGCGCGCGCGGGACGGTCTCCAGGCCGTCGAGCATCGCCTCGGTGTGCGGGCGCCCGTGGCACTCCGCGAACCCGACCACCACATCCGCGCCGCGCGAGGCCCGTACGTCACTCATCGCCGCCGACGCGCTCCGCTCACTGACTCAACTCCCCCGCGCACACGGGTTCCTCCCCTACGGAAGCCGCTTCGCGGGACGGCCGACGCGGGTGTTGGCGGCTTCTTGGCGTCGGCCCCGGGGACCTTGACGCTGTCTTGACGTGGCCTGGCCCGATAGGGTGAGGGCAGGTGTGCCGGGAAGTCTGGTCGGCCGGGGACCACGGCGGTTCTCCGTAAGCCCCCAGGGGGACGGCATGCGCGGCGTCGGTACGGTTCTCGCCCTCGTGGTCCTCGCCACACTGGTCGCCACCTTCGCGCGCCGGTGGCGCATTCCCGCCCCTTCTCTGCTCGTGGTCGCCGGTCTCGCGGTGGCGCTGCTGCCGGGCACTCCGCAGATCGAGATCAGCCCCGAGGTCATCGGCCTGGTCGTGCTGCCGCCCCTGCTGTACGCGAGCGCGGAGGAGATGCCCTGGCGGGAGCTGCGCGCGGTGTGGAAGCCGGTCGGCATCCTCGCCATAGGGCTGGTGCTCGCCTCCGCTGCGGCCGTCGGGGCGGTGGCGGCGCTGGTGACCCCGCTGTCCTGGGAGATGGCGTTCGTGCTGGGGGCGGTGCTCGCCAGCACCGACCCGGTGGCCGTCACCGCGCTGGGCCGGCGGCTGGCGCTGCCGCCCAGGGTGCAGGTGCTGGTGCAGGCCGAGAGCCTGTTCAACGACGCGACCTCGCTGGTGCTGGTCAGGGTCGCGGCCGGGATCGCGGTGGCCTCCGCCGCCGCGAACTGGGGCGCGGCGGGAGGGGAGTTCCTGGTGCTCGCGGGCGGCGGTACGGTGATCGGGGCCGCGGTGGCCGCGGCGATCGCCCTGATCCGGCGGCGCACCGAGGACCCGGTCCTGGAGACGGTGATCGCCCTGGTCACCCCGTACGCCGCCTATCTGCTCGCGGAAGCCGCGCACACCTCCGGAGTGACGTCGTGCGTGGTGGCCGGAGTGGTCCTCGGCGGCCGGGGTGACCGGCTCACCAACGCCCGCATCCGGCTCCAGCTGCACGCCGTGTACGGCACGGTCGTCTTCCTCCTGGAGAGCGTGGTGTTCAGCCTGATCGGGCTGGCCCTGCCCGCCCAGGTGCGGGCGCTGGCCGACGGCGACCGGGCCTGGCCGCTGTACGCCCTCGCGGTCGCCGGCACGCTCGTCGCCGTACGACTGCTGTGGCTTGCGCCGCTGTCGGCCGTCGTACAGCGCAAGGGCGGGATCGGCCGCCTGAACTGGCGGATACCGATGGTGCTGACCTGGGCGGGCACCCGCGGGGTGATGCCGCTGGCCGCCGCCCTGTCCATTCCCGAGGTCATGAAGGACGGCACCCCTCTGGCCGACCGTCCCCTCGTCCTGGTCCTCACCACCTCGGTCGTGGTCGTCACCCTCGTCGTGCAGGGCTTCACCCTGGCCCCGGTCGTCCGCGCCTCCGGGATCGCGCTGGAGCCCGCCCACACCGCGCGCGAGGAGGCCGAGGCCCGCTCCCACCTCGCCCACGCGGGTCTCGCCCGCCTGGAGGAGCTCGCCGAGCTGGAGGTCGTACCGGACGTCGTCCTCGACCGCCTCCGCCGCGGCCTGACCGCCCGCCTGGACGACGCCCGCGACCGCCTCACGGAACAGAACGGCAGCGCGACGGCCACCGAGTCCGCCGACCTCGTCTACCGCCAGCTCCGCCGCGACCTGATCACCGTCGAGACCATCGAACTCCAGCGCCTGTACGACGCCCACACGATCAGCGACACGACCCGCCGCCGACTGCAGCGCTCGCTCGACCTGGAGGAGGCCCGCCTGGCCGACTCCTAACGGAACTCGGCGAACCTGAGCCGCAGCCCGAACAGCGTCAACAGCACGGCCGACACCAGCAGACCGACCGCCCACGGCAGCAGACCGTTGACCGAAGACCGGCCCGCGTCGACGGAGGACGTGAAGTGGGCGCGATTGATTCCGGCCACCTTGTCCAGGGCGGCCGTCCACGCCCCGAAGTGCGCGTTGGACGTGCCCGGCTGCCACCCCATGCAGAACTCGACCGCCTCCCGCTCCTTCCCCGCCGCGGCCCGCTCACCGACGAAAGTGATGTTGTCCAGCTCGCGCCGGAACTCACCGGTGAAACGCAGGTCGCGGTGGCCGGTCCCGTACGCCTGCCAGGTGGCGGCCGGCCGGGAGTCGTACGACGCAAGATCGAGCAGGTAGCGGCTCTCGTCGGCGTTGGCGTCGTAGGCGATCGCGCGGGCGCAGGCGAGAGCGACGATGGAGTCGAAGGCGTCGTGCCGGGCCGCGTAAGGAGACCGGGTCAAGATTCGCGTCAGCGGCATGCAACGGAGCGGACCGGCGGGCTCGGCCGGCGACCGTCACTGGTACGCCAGCGCCCGTTTCGCGGTGACCTGCGCCCGAGTGTTCGGCGTCCTGGTCGACTGGGACGCGGGAAGCCTGACGCCCCTCCGCGCCCTGCTCTGGGCCACGCTCTCGGCGGCCGTGTGCGCGGTCCTGGTGCCGCCGCGGGTGACCGCGGGCCCCGGGTGGCTCGCGGTACGCACACTTCGGCGGAGGCGAGTGATCCACGGATGCGCTGACGGCCGTACGGCAGTACGACGGGCTCTCGTCCCACCTGGTCCTGCGGGACGTCCACTGCCACAGCCTGTGCCTCGCCGCCCGCGCCCTCACCGCCAACCCCCTGCTCTGGCACGAACTCGACACGAGCGTCCGCCGCTCCCTGGAACGGGGAACGCTTCGCACCGGAGCGGAACCGGATCTCAGTCCGGGCCCGGGCCGAGCATGCGGCGGGAGAGTTCGGCGAACTGGTGCAGCTCGGGCATGGTGCGGTGCTTGCTGTAGGCCAGGGCGACCATGCGCGGCGCGACGCCTTCCAGCGTCAGGCAGGCGACGTCGTCACGGCGGTAGAAGCCGGCCATGCCCGCTGGCATGACATAGCACCCGGCGCCGGAGGCAACACCCTCCAGGCACTCCTCGATCGTCACGGGAAACCGCCCGGCATCCGTGTGCGGTGCGAGGGGTTCGCGCGGCAGCCGTCCCCGCCATTCCGGGACGTCCCGCGGGTCCTGCAACAGGGCCATGTCCCGCAGGTCCTCGACATGCACCGCCTTGAGTTCCGCGAGCGGATGCGTGCTCGACAGTGCGACCACTCGGGGCTCCGGGAAGAGCGGGACCACCTCGAACATGCCCTCCGGCAGGGGCAGTCGGACGTAGCAGACGTCGACCCGGCCATCGACCAGGAAGTCGACCTGGTCGGTGATCGAGGTGTGCACGACCTCGATGTCGAGCTGCGGCGCCATCGCGGCGAACTCCCGCACGATGGGGGTGACGACGATGCCCGGCATGAAACCGATGGCGAAGTGGTTCACCTCCCGGTCCGCCGTCCGCACCCGCTGCTGCACCGCCTGCGACATCGCCAGCATGGGCCGGGCGTCCTCCAGCAACTGGTGCCCGGCCCGGGTGAGTACGGTGCCCTGCCGGTCCCGCAGGAAGAGGACCACGCCCAGGTCCTCCTCCAGCGCCCGGATCTGGCGGCTGAGCGCCGGCTGGGTCATGTAGAGACGGCTCGCCGCCCGCACGAAGCTGCACTCCTCGGCCACGGCCACGAAGTAGCGCACCCGGCGCATGTCGAGGTCCATGAGCCTCATGCTAGCCGTGCCGAATGGCATATGCCGAAACGGCCTCGGGTTCGGCTCCGCCGCAACGTCCTTGCCCGCCAAGGGAGTTGAGCACAGGGGGCGGGCGTTCACACCGCAGCTACTCTGTGCCGTCCGCCGGCAGGCACTCCGGCAGCCCGAGCCGCGGGAACCGGTCGGCGTGGAAGATGACGATCTCGGTGATGGCCCCGCCGGAGACCCGCAGGACGTCGATCGTCAGCGGCAGGTACGCGCCCTCCCGGTCCCGCCAGAGGTAGAAGGCGACAGCGGGCTGCCGGTTCACGGCGGTGCGGACGGGGCGCAGACCCTTCATGCCCTCGAAGCCGTCTGCGACCCAGTCGTTCACCACCGCGTCGCGGCCCACGTGCAGCCCCGGCGTGGGCGGCATCGAGCAGCGGACGTCGTCCCGCAGCATCGAGGCGAGCGCCGGAACGTCCGTGGCCACGCTGGCGTCGGTGAAGCGGCGTACCAACTCGCGCGTCCCCGCGTCCTGTTCACCGCCGGTCCAGTCCTGCCGCTCGGCGGGCAGGTGTTCCCGCATGCCGGCGCGGGCCCGCTGCAGCGCGCTGTTCACGGAGTTGACGGAGCTCCCGAGGGCCTCCGCGACGTCCTTGGCCGGCCAGCCGAGCACGTCCCGCAGGATCAGCACGGCCCGCGGCCGCGGCGCGAGGTGCTGGACCGCGACCACGTACGCCAGCTCGATCGTCTCCCGCGCGACGACGACGGTCTCCGGGTCGTCCGCGTCGCCCGCGGGCAGCTCGTCGAGCAGCCGGTCCGGGTAGGGCTGCAGCCACAGCACCTCACCGCCGGTCGCGGGCTCCGGGCGGCACCTGGCGAGCAGGTCCAGGCAGGCGTTGGTGGCGATCCGGTACAGCCAGGCCCGGAACGTCGAGCGCCCCTCGAAGGTCTCCCGCCGCCGCCAGGCACGGAGGAACGTCTCCTGCACGGTGTCCTCGGCGTCCTCGAACGACCCGAGCATCCGGTAGCAGTGCACGTGCAGCTCCCGCCGGTGCCGCTCCGCCAGCCCCGAGAACGTCGGCTCGTCGACCTCGCCCAGCCCGCTCACGCCCAGCTCCTCCAGCCGCGTGTCCACACTCATGACGTCATCCTTCCGCGCCGTCCTGTCCTGCCGTGTCCTGTCGTACGTGTGACGGGTACGGGCGCGAAAACTCATCACGAGGGCCGAGCGACGTCCCGGTTGCGCCAGCTCAGCGAATACGCCGCCTGGCGAGCTCGCATCAATTCGCCGAGCGGCCGATGCTCCGTTGCCGCAGTCCAGGGGTTGAAGCTGCTCTTCTCGACGGTCCTCGCGAATGCCTCGTCCGGTGTCTGCCGCGACACGCGCAGTCGCGCCACGGGCACCCACGGCGCGTCCCACCGAACCGACGAGTCCTCGATCGGCGTCCGGATCTCGTCCTCGAAGAACTGGGCCTGGAAAAGGAATTCCAGGTCACCGTCCGCCAGTCGCGCGTACATGTCGGCGGCCAGATCCCTGCGCGCTTCCTTGTTGATCGTCGTCGAGGCGGCGCACAGCTTCAACCGTGCCGCGTAGTCGCCGAAGGTGATCGGCATGATGCTGAAGAAGTCATGCGTGGCGAATCCACTGAACGGTTTCGCCATGTCCCGGAAGTTCGCGACGGCGCTGCGTGTCAGCTGTGGCTTCGCCGCGGCCTTGCGGAGAGCGGTTCCGGGCGTACTGGTGGAGAGCTCGACGATTCCGACGACGTCCGCGCTGCCGCTGACCTTCAGGGTCTCCTGGCTGACGAGGGTGAAGTTCTGCTCGACATCGGCGGCCGACGGCGTCGAGGCCCCGAGGACCTTGATCGCGAACCCGCGGATGTCGGGAGCCCGGTCGGTGGAGAAGTTCCCGTTGGACAGCCGGACATGGGCCTCATGAACAGCGGGAAAGGCGAAAATCCCCTGCCGCGCATACTCGGGAAGCCCCTCCTCCACCACGAAATCCGCCCTGAGTGCGGCGACTTGCTTGCGGTGCAGCGCCCTGCCGTGGCCATGCTTCTTCAGACGCTGACGTTGCAGTTCACTGAAAACGTGCGCCTGCTCCGCATGGCGCGTGCTTTCGTCAGGCAGAAAAGTCTCGCGCCACTCAGTGCTCGGCATCTTCTGAGGCCTCTTCAATGTTCGGGCCCTCCGTCGGATGGAAGGCGGGTACCGAGCATCCCGGGCCGACGACACGTCACGCCAATGCCGATCGCGCGAACCGTCATGCCGATCAGGCATAGCGGCAGGACAGTGACTTTCTGCTCAACCTCAGCGGACTACCAACGCCCGGGTTCCGTCCCCACCAAAGCCTCCGACGCCCCGCCGTCCACCCCCACCGGCACGTCCCCGGTCAACATCACCCGGTGCATGATCCGCGGAAAGTCGAGGTGGGCGTTGTCGCTCGGCGCGAGGTGGATCGTGGCGCGGTTGTCCCAGAAGGCCACGCTGCCGGGCTCCCAGCGGAAACGGACCGTGTACTCGGGCCGGATCGCCTGTTCCAGGAGCATGTCGAGGATCGCGCGGCTCTCCGGCCGGGAGAGGCCGGCGATCTGCTCGACGTAGTAGCCGTTGACGAACAGCACCCGCTCCCCCGTCTCCGGGTGGACCCGGACCAGCGGGTGCACGGAGGCGACCTGGTGGTCGAGCAGGTGGCGCAGGTAGGAGTCGTCCCCGGGGCGCGGCTGGTAGCCGACGCCGAGGCGGTGCTCGGCGCGCAGGCCGTCGACGAACTCCCGTACCGGCGCGGACAGTCCGGCGTACGCGGCCGCCAGATTGGACCAGGTCGTGTCGCCTCCGTACGGCGGTACGGTCTCGGCGCGCAGGATCGTCGCGGCCGGCGGGTCGATCCGCGCGCCGTGGTCGCAGTGCCAGCCGCGCAGCAGCGTGTGCCGGCGGCGCTGCAGCCACTCCTCGTGCTCCATCCCGAACTTCCAGCCCAGCTCCAGCCGGTCGGCGGTCGTCTCCACCTCGGGGAAGTCGGGCGGCGAGGCACTCCCCCGCTTGCCCAGCAGGACCGGCTCACCGAACCGGCGCGCGAAGGCCACATGCCCGGCGTGGTCCAGCCGCTGCCCGCGGAAGAACACCACCTTCCAGCGCAGCACGGCCGCCCGGATCGCGGCGACCTGGGCGTCGTCGAGGTCGCCGGCCAGATCGACGCCCGCGATCTCGGCCCCGATGTGTCCGGCGACCGGTCGCACCTCGATCCCCGTCGCCCAGTCCCGGTCCGTCGTCATGCGCGCCCTCCAGCAGCCGTCAGTCGTCCAGTTCCACGAAGATCGTGACAGTGTTCGCGAGCCTTGGCGACAGGGCCTCGTACCCCTCAGGCCCGGGACGGGCGTACGGGCTTCGGTGCGGTACGGCGGTGGATGGGGCCGCCGGGCGTGTACCAGCCCGCCTTCTTGCGCACGACAGGAGAAGGGTCCTCGTCCCGGGCGCGTACGAGAGCCGCGAGGGCCTGCGGGTCCGTGTGCACCCAGCGTGCGACGAGTTCGACCGCCCGCGCCCTGACCTGCGGGTCCGGGTCGTCGTGCAGGATGCGGATTGCGCACGGCTCGATCACCGCACGGTCGGGACGGCACGCGTCGGCGTCCGGCTTGCAGCGGTCGCAGGACAGGGCGTGCAGCGCGGCCACCCGCACCCCGGGGTCGGGGTCGTCGACCATGGCGATCAGGTCGTCCACCGCCTCGGGGACGAGGAGTTGGTCCAGCAGCCGGCAGCACTCCTCGCGCACCTTCGGCACGGGGTGCGCGAGCCCGCGGCGGATGTCCGGCACGGCTTCCGGACCGCGTCGCATGAGTTCGCGGAAGGCGTCCGGGCGGCGCGGTTCGCTGCCCAGGGCGTCGACAAGGGATTCGTTCGTCGGCATCGGATCCTCCCGTCGGCCGGTCCGACGAGACGAGTGTGTGCGCCCGGCTCCCTGGGCCTCAAACCCTTTTACGGCGGGACGAGTTACACCGTGAACTCCCGTACCACCGTGTTCCGGAACACCGCCGTTCCGTCGATCGTGAACAGCGCGAGCCCGGTGTCGATCAGGTACGGGAACGCCTCCGAGGAGTGCACGTACCGGCCGTCGTCGACGAACATCTCCACGCTCGTGCGGTCGACGAGGATGCGCAGCTTCACCGTCCCCGCGGACCGGTCGAACGGGCTGTGGCTCTCCTGGCGGTTCCCGCTGATGTCGGGGTTGACGGTGTTGCGGCGGTTGAGGAAGGCGTAGTCGCCGTAGATCCCGGCGTCGATGTGCCGGCCGCCGTCGGGCGAGCGGCGCAACTGCATGCCGGCGCCGGTGAGTTGGTCCCATGTGATCTCGGTGGTCAGCTCGTAGGAGACGCCGGTGTAGTCCAGCACGCGGGTGCCGTCGACGGTCAGGTCGCCGAGGTTCACGGTCCGGGAGACGTACGAGTCGAGCGCGGCCACCGGCTGCGAGGCGAGGTAGTAGGCGCCGGAGGAGGCGCGCTTCAGCCCGACCTCGCGGACGATCGAGTCGGTGCCGTCGAAGCCGTCGCAGTCGATGGTGGGCGTGGTGTTCGCGTAGGCCCAGTTGTTCAGCCACCCGAGGGCGTAGCGGGCCGTCGGGTCGAGGGTGCCGCCGGTGTTCCGCTTCTCGAAGGTGACGGCGCCGTACCAGTCCCAGCCGTGGTCGAGCCACTGGGGGTCGGTCGAGTCGGCGGTGAATCCGCTGCCGTCGAAGGAACCGGTCCAGTACGCGTACGTGTTGGGCTGTCCGGACGAGCGGCCGTCGGCGCTGGCCCCCAGCACCCACTTGGCGGTGCCGTCGTCGGCGGTGATGCGGAACAGGTCGGGGCACTCCAGGACACCGATGCCGTCCTTGGTGAAACCGCCCGTGTAGGTCCAGGACTTCAGGTTCGTCGACCGGTAGAAGCCGATCTTGTTGTTCTCCGCCAGCGCCATCACCCACTGGTTCCGGTCCTCGTCCCGGATCACCTTGGGGTCGCGGAAGTCGGCCACGCCCGGGTTGGGCAGGACCGGGTCGGTGCCGTGATTCGCAAACGTACGGCCGCCGTCGGTGGAGTAGTACAGGAACTGCTCCTGGTGATCGGTGCCGCCGCCCGGCGACATGGTCACCAGTACGACCACCGCGCCCGCCCCGAAGCCCGCGGTGTTGCCGGTGTCGACCACCGCGGAACCGGACCAGAGGTCCCCGTTGGGCGTGGTGTCCTTGGGCACCGCGACCCCGCGGTCGGTGAAGGAGACCAGGTCGGTGCTGGTGGCCAGGCGCCACGCGGTGCCGACGGCGCCGCTGAAGTAGTCGGCGTTGTAGAGGTAGTAGTACTGGTACTCGCCGTCGATCCAGACCGGCCGCTGGGGGTCGTTCTTCCACGCGTCCGGAACCGCGAAGTGGTACCCGGCCCGGTAGCTCGCGCACCCGGCCTTGACCGCCTTGGGTTTCGCGGTGGCCGGTGCCGCGGGCAGCAGTGCGGCGGCCGTGCCGGCGCCCGTACCGGCCAGCAGGGCTCTCCTGGACATCCCGTGCATCACTCTTCGTTCCTCTCGTCGTCGAGTCGAGAACGGCGGCTCATGTGATGCAGGACTGTGCGACCTAACTCGTTAAAGGTCAAGGGGTGCACGACCCTTGACAGCGCCTCGGCGGGCTCCCCATCATCTCGGGCATCAACCCTGATCTAACACGAGTTAGGCACGCTGGATGACCGACTCGAACCTCACTCGCCGCACCCTGCTGCGATACGGCGCCTACGGGGCGGGAGCCGCCGCCCTGGCCGGTACCGCCGCGAGCTGGGACCGGCTCACCGGAAGCGACATCCCCGGCCGCGACGACGGCTCGCTCACCGTCGCCACCCTCGGCCCCGCCTACGGGCCGCAGGCCATCCGCACGCTCACCGACGGCTTCCGGAAAGTGCACCCGGACATCAAGCTCCGGATCAACGCCGTCCAGGCCGTCGACTGGTCGGACTTCTTCGCGAAGATCCTCACCCAGATCGCCGCGGGCACCGCACCCGACCTGGTCTACGTCGCCACCGAGGGCGTGCAGCTGTTCGCCGAGAGCCTCGGCGTCCCGCTGGACCACTATGTGCGGCGGGACGCGGCCGAGCTCAAGGAGTACTTCGCCGACGTCCACCCCTCGCTCGTCGAGTCGATGATGTACGAGGGGCGGCTCTATCAGCTGCCGGTCGAGTTCAACGCGGCCGACATCTATCTGAACCGGCAGGTGCTGAAGCGGGCGGGCGCGGACTTCCCCGCCCCCGACTGGACCCGCGACGACTTCACGACGCTGCTGCGGGACATGAAGAAGTCCAGCGGCTCCCAGTTCACGCCGTACTTCTGGACCAACCGCCTGTGGGGCGGAGTGGTCCCCTGGCTCTTCGCCAACGGCACCAACCTGCTCACCGAGTCCAAGGCCCCCGGCGGCGCCTGGCTGTGGGACTCCTTCTACCCGGCCGCCGAGCGCGAGGGCCGCGGCGGTGGCTTCCGCTGGACCACCCCGCAGGCCACGGACGACCGCGTCGAGGAGGCGTACGACTACCTCGCCTCCCTCATCCAGGAGGGCCTGTGCACCCGCCCCGAGGGCGGCAACGGCCAGAACCTCGTCGGCGTGTTCTCCACCGGCCGCGTCGGCGTCACACCGGCGGGCGGCTTCTGGGCCGGCGGTCTGCATCTCGCCGGCATGAAGGCCGACGCCTTCGACGTGCAGTACTTCCCGCGCTGGCGCACCCAGCGCCACCAGTTCGGCGCGGCCGGCTACGCACTGCTGCGCACCTCCAAGAAGCAGGACGAGGCCTGGGAGTTCATCAAGTACGCCGCCCGCCGGGACACCCTCATGCGGCTCTTCGACACCAACCAGACCACCCCGGCGCGCCGCTCGATGCTCACCGCCGGCCGCTACCAGGAGTCCGGCCCGCGGCACTGGCAGGTCTTCTACGACACCCTCGACAAGTTCCCCGACACGGGACCGATCCCCGCCCCACCGCAGGTCGCCGAGGTGACCGAGGTGCTGCTCAAGTACACCGGCACCGCCCTGGCCTCCCCGCGCTCGGTGCGTCCCGCGCTGCGCCGGATGCAGGGCGATCTGGAGAAGGCCATGGAGCGTGACGTATGACGAACACTCAGACAGTCAGCCCCGCAAGGCCGTTGACCCAGCCGGTCGCGGCCCCGCGGCAGTCCCACCGGGATCGCGGTACGCGGCTGCTGGCCACGCTCTTCCTGGCCCCGACCGTCGTCGGGATCGTGGTCTTCACGGTCGTGCCGATCGTCGGCTCGGTCGTGCTGAGTCTCTTCCACTGGAACGTGATCGACTCGCCGAGCTTCGCTGGTACGGCCAACTACCGTGAGGTCTTCACGGATTCGACCGTGCGGGTCTCCTTCCTCAACACGCTCGTGTTCATGGTGTTCGCGGTCGCGGCGCAGTTGCTGATAGCCCTCGCACTGGCGCTGACCCTGAACGGCCGGATGCCGACCTGGCTACGCTCGGTGTTCCGTTCGGCGTTCTTCTTCCCGTTGGTGCTGTCCGCCGCGTCGATCTCCGTGGTGATGAAGTACCTGTTCAACCAGGACTTCGGTGTCGTCAACTGGCTGATCGGGCTGGTCGGTATCTCCCCCGTGCCGTGGCTGACTTCGGAGCACGCGGCACTCGCGACCGTGATCATCGTGTACGTGTGGCAGCAGTTCGGCTTCTCGTTCCTGCTGTTCATCGGCGGTCTGAACAACATCCCCAAGGAGGTCCACGAGGCCGCCTCCCTGGACGGCGCGACGGGCCTGCGCAAGCACCTGCACGTGACGCTGCCACTGCTGTCGCCGACGCTGCTGGTGGCGACCGTGGTCGGTGTCATCAACGCGCTGCAGGTCTTCGAGCAGCCGTACGTCCTCACCAACGGCGGCCCCGGCGACTCCACCCGCACCGTCGTGATGGTCATCTACGAGAGGGCGTTCGAGCAGCTGCGCTTCGGCGAGGCCTCCGCGGTGGGCGTGCTGCTCTTCGTACTGATCATGGCGGTGACCGCCCTCCAGTTCCGGCTCAGCCGGCGTTTCGTCCACTACCAGTGAGCCGGGTGAGTCTCTTGAGCCAAGCAAGCCTGTCCCTGAGCCGCGCCCGGTACTCGCTCGGGCCATGGGCGCGCATCGTCGCGCTGGCCGTGTGCGCGCTGCTGACCCTCGGGCCGGTCATCTGGACCGTCTCCACCTCGCTGCGCACCCCGGCCCAGTCCTTCGACCTGCCCCCGAAGATCATCCCGACGCATCCGACGACCGAGGCCTACCGCGGGGTCTTCGACCAGCTCGACGTGTGGCTGCTCGCCCTCAACTCGACGTTGGTGACCGCGCTGATCGCGGTCGGCCAGATGTTCACGGCGGGACTGGCCGGCTACGCCTTCGCGCGCCTCGAATTCCGTTTCAAGAAGCCCCTGTTCGGGCTCGTGCTGGCGACGATGATGGTGCCGCTGCAGGTCACGATCGTGCCGGTGTTCCTGGTCCTGAAGTCGATGGGCCTGACCGACACCCTGCTCGGTCTGATCATCCCCGCCTTCCCGACCGCGTTCGGCACCTTCCTGATGCGCCAGTACTTCCTGGGCATGCCGAAGGACCTGGGCGAGGCCGCCATGCTGGACGGCGCCGGACCGTGGCGGATCTTCCGATCGGTGTACGCGCCGCTGGCCGCGCCCGGCCTCGCGATCGTCGGCGTACTGGCCTTCAACTACCACTGGAACGAGTTCTTCCGGCCGCTGATCCTCGAGACCTCCGGCCAGAACTACACGCTGCCACTGGGCCTGGTCTCGCTCCAGGGCAACCTGGGCACCGGGTCCATCTCGGTGGTCCTCGCCGGTGTCGTCCTGTCCATGCTTCCCGCCGTCGCCGTGTTCGTCGTCGGCCAGCGCCCTCTGCGCGAGGGCATCACGTCCGCAGGAGTCAACCGTTGAGCCACGACCCCAACGCACCGCGCTTCAGGGTCCGTCCGCCCGGCAACTGGATCAACGACCCCAACGGGCCGTTCCGTTGGCGGGACCGCTTCCACCTCTTCTACCAGCACAACCCTGAGGCGCCGGTGCACGCGAACGTCCACTGGGGCCATGCCTCCAGCCCGGACCTCGCACACTGGGAGCACCATCCGATCGCGCTCACCCCGACACCCGGCGGCCCGGACGAGGCGGGCTGCTGGTCGGGCTGCGTGGTCGACGACGACGGTGTGCCGACGGCCGTGTACACCGGCGTCGACCGACACCACACCGGCCTCGGCACGATCTGCCTGGCCCGCGCGGTCGTCCCGGACGACGAGACCCTGACCGACTGGAAGCCGCTGCCCGCACCGGTGGTGTCCGGCCCGCCCGCCGGCCTGGGCGTGACGATGTTCCGTGACCCGTTCGTGTTCCGAACCGGTGGGCGGCGGTGGGCACTTGTCGGAGCGGGGCATGCGGACGGGACGCCGTCGGTCCTGCTGTACGACTGCGACGAGCTGATCGACTGGCGGTTCGCCGGGGTGTTCCTCGACGGCAACGACCCTGTCGCGGCGGACGTGTTCGGGGACAAGGCGGTCGGCTGGGAGTGCCCGCAGCTGTTCACCACGGCCGGTGGCGAGTGGGTGCTCGTGCTGTCGCTGTGGGACGGACACCCGTGCCACGCAGGCTATCTGACGGGGCGTCTCCAACCCTCCGGCAACGGTCAGTTGAGTTTCGAGGCGCGGTCCGGCGGCCTGCTCGACCACGGGCGGGATTTCTACGCCCCCGCGGTGCTCCAGGGGGCGGACCGGGCGCTGATGTGGGGCTGGTCCTGGGAGGCGCGGGAGCAGAGCGAGGTCGAGAGCGCCGGGTGGGCCGGGGTCCTCACCGCGCCGAGGGTCGTGGACACGCATTCCGACGGCACGCTGGGCGTCGTACCCGCTCCGGAGCTCGAACTCCTGCGTGCGCCCGAGCCGTTCGTCTCCGCACCCGGCGGCCGGGTTCCGCTCCCGCGGTCGTACGACCTGACGGTCACCGCGCGCGGTCGTACCACCGTGAGTCTGCTGCGGTCCGCCTCCGGTCCGGAGCTGACGGTCGTGCTGGACCCGGACGAGGGCACCGTGACGCTGGATCGCGGCGGCTGGCCGAGGTCGCGGCCGGACGGGTCGGCGCCGATCGTGGTGCGGGCGCCTGCCGAGGAGGTGCGGGTGCTGGTCGACGGTTCGCTGGTGGAGCTGTTCGTCGACGGCCGGGCCACGGTCACCGAGCGGGTCTACCGTCGGCCGGACGATGTGGCCGAGCTGGAGGTGACCGGGCTCGCGGGCGGGGTCACCGGCTGGGAGCTGCTCACCCGTACGGCCGAGTGATCACAAGATCGGCCTCACCGGCGCCCGAGTGATCAGCGGGTGGGAACCGGCCCCACGGATGCCCGGCTGATCACCGGGCAGGCGATGCGTCGCGTGGTCGCGGCCGGTGTGCGGCCGGTGTCGATGGAGTCGAGCAGCAGGCGGGCCGCCGCCTCGCCCATCGCCCGGTGCGGGAGAGCGACCGTGGTCAGGGGCGGGTTGAGGTAGGCGGCCATGTGCTCCTGGTCGTCGTAGCCCACCACCGACAGGTCGGCGGGGACGTCGATGCCGAGCCGGGTCGCGGCGTGCAGGACGCCCGCCGCGACCCGGTCGTTGTAGCAGAAGACGCCCGTCGGACGGCGGTCCGCGGGGGCGCCGTCGAGGATGCGCGTCGCGCCCTCGTAGCCGCTGGAGATCTCGCCGCCGGTGCGCAGGACCCAGTCCTTGGGGACCGTGATGCCCTCGGCGCGCAGGGCGTCGCGGAAGCCGCGCAGCCGCTCGACGGAGGCGATGTCGTCCTGGCCGCCGATCATGGCGACCCGGCGGTGTCCCTCCTCCAGGAGCAGCCTGGCCGCCGTACGGCCCCCTGCCCGCTCGGCGGGGATGACGGCGGGCAGGGAGTCGTCCTCGGGCAGGCAGTTGGCGAGGACGGAGTGGGTGCGGTGCAGGCCCTCGGGCACGCGGACCCGTCGTAGCGACATGGCGGCGTAGATGATGCCGTCCACGCGGCGGTCGAGGAGTTCGGCGACGGCCGCGTCCTCCTTGGCGGGGTCGCCGCCGGAGTCGACGGTCAGGACGAGGTGCTCGCTGTCCCAGGCGGTCTCCATGGCGCCGCGCAGCAGCCGGCCGGCGAACGGCGAGGAGGCGATCTCGTCGGTGACCAGGCCGATCACGGCGGTACGGCGGCTGCGCAGGCCGCGGGCGACGGGGTCGGGGCGGTAGCCGAGCCGGGCGGCGGCCTGCCGGATGCGTTCCTGGGTGGCGGGCGAGAGGTTGCCGTCGGCGCGTCCGTTGAAGACGAAGGAGACCGCGGTGTGCGAGACCCCGGCCAGCCGGGCGACGTCGCGGGACGTGGGGCGCCCGGATCGCGTGGGCTGCTTCTCCTCGGTGCCGCTCATGCCGTCCGCTGTCCTCATCCCCCACCAGTGCGTTTGATCAGGTCTCACCCTATCCGTGAGGCTGGGGGTACGGCACAGTCGAGGGAAAGGTCCCACCGTGGTCAGCATCCCGACGCACACGCTCAACGACGGCACGCGGCTTCCCGCGATCGGCCTGGGCACCTGGCCGATGAGCGACGCGGAGGCGGAACGCGCCGTGGCCGAGGCACTGGGCCTGGGCTACCGCCTGGTCGACACGGCCACCAACTACCGCAACGAGGACGGAGTCGGCCTCGGCATCACCCGCAGCGGCGTCCCGCGCGAGGAGGTCGTCGTCACGACGAAGCTCCCGGGCCGCCATCATGGTTACGAGGACACCCTCGCGTCCTTCGAGGAGTCCCGGCGCCGGCTCGGCCTGGAGTACGTGGACCTGTATCTGATCCACTGGCCGCTCCCCCGCGTCGACAAGTACGTGGACTCGTGGCGGGCGATGATCAAGCTCCGTGAGGACGGGCTGGTCCGCTCGATCGGTGTCTCGAACTTCACCGCCGAGCACATCGAGCGGCTGGAGAAGGAGACCGGGGAGCTGCCGTCGGTCAACCAGATCGAGCTGCACCCGCTCTTCCCGCAACAGGAGCTGCGGGACTTCCACGCGGCCAAGGGCGTCGTCACCGAGAGCTGGAGCCCGCTGGGCCGAGGCTCCAGCCTGCTGGACGACCCGGTGATCATCAGCATCGCGGAGGCCTTCGGGGTGACGCCCGGGCAGGTCGTCCTGCGCTGGCACACCCAGCTGGGCGTGGTCCCCATCCCGAAGTCGTCGAACGCCGAGCGGCAGCGGCAGAACCTCGACATCTTCGGCTTCGAACTCGGCCCGGCCCAGCTGCAGGCCGTCTCCGACCGCGCGCATCGCCGCCTGGGCGGGGACCCGGTGGTGCACGAGGAGTTCTGAGCGGCCCACCGGGGTACCCGGGGTCCGCGCGAAGCGGAGGGAGCGCGAGGTGAGCGGACGTGACCGGCTGCGGGAGTACCGCGGCAAGCGCGACTTCGGGCGGACCAGGGAGCCAGAGGGCCGACCGGGCGGGGCGGCCGAGGAACCCCGGTTCGTCGTGCAGATCCATGACGCGAGCACCCTGCACTTCGACTTCCGGCTCCAGGTCGGCGACGTACTGAAGTCGTGGTCGATCCCGAAGGGCCCCTCGGGCGATCCGCAGGACAGGCGGCTCGCCGTGCCCACGGAGGACCATCCGCTGGAGTACGAGGAGTTCGAGGGCGTCATTCCGGCGGGCGAGTACGGCGGCGGTGCCGTGATCGTGTGGGACCACGGCACCTATGAGCCGCTGAGCCACGACCGGAAGGGGCAGCCGGTCGGTTTCGAGGAGTCCCTGGAGAGCGGGCACGCGCGGTTCCGGCTCAAGGGGTCGAAGCTGCGCGGCGAGTACGCGCTCACCCGGTTCCGCGGCGGCAAGGACGGTGACCGGGAGGAAGCATGGCTGCTGGTGAAGGCCGGCGGCGGAGCGCACGGTCACGGGACGCTGGATCCGCGGCGGGCCCGCTCGGTCACCAGCGGCCGTACGCTCGCGCAGGTCGCCGCGGACGGCGGGTCGTCCTCCGGGTGAACTCCCCGTGTCCCGGCACGGATTGAGGCGTTCCGGCCCCAACAGGCCTTGCAGGGGCCTATGTTCACGGCCGTAGGCGATCTTCGCTCCTCGTCCCGGGAGGCCTCTCCGCATGCGCAACGCGCTCCGTACCACCGTCGTCGGTGCGATCGTCACCGGCACCGCGCTGACCTGCGGCACCGCCGGTGCCACGCCGCCCGGGCCGGGGGTGACCGCCAAGCTGATCAGCACCACCACCGTCGGGGACACCGACTACGTCGTGCGGGAGATCACCGTCCCGCCGGGCCAGGCGACCGGCTGGCACTACCACGACGGGCCCGTCTACGGCTTCGTCCAGCAGGGCACGCTCACCCACTACCACGCGGACTGCAAGCAGGACGGCGTGTACAAGACCGGCACCGTGGTCCGTGAGCCGGGCGGGCCGAGCGACGTCCACCTCGGCCGCAACGAGGGCGACACGCCGCTGGTCCTGGACGTGCTGTACGTCCTGCCGCACGGCGCGCCGTACTCGGAGGACGTCCCGAACCCGGGCTGCTCCTTCCAGTGACTACCCAGGCGGCAGCGGCTGTTCGGCCCAGATCGTCTTGCCGCTGCCGGTCTGCCGGCTGCCCCAGCGCTGGGTGAGCTGGGCGACCAGCAGCAGCCCTCGGCCACCCTCGTCGAAGGCGTGGGCACGGCGCAGATGCGGTGAGGTGGAACTGCCGTCGGAGACCTCGCAGATGAGGGTACGGTCGCGGATCAGCCGGAGCTGGACGGGCGGCGCGCCGTACCGGATGGCGTTGGTGACCAGTTCACTGACGACCAGTTCGGTGACGAACGCGGCCTCGTCCAGACCCCAGGCGGTGAGCTGATCGGTGGCGGCCTGCCGGGCGGCGGCGACCCGCTCGGGGTCCGGGGTGATGTCCCAGGTGGCGACCTGGTCCGCGCCCAGCGCCCGGGTGCGGGCCAGCAGCAGCGCCACGTCGTCGCTGGGCTCCTCGGGGAGTACGGCCTTCAGGACCGTGTCGCACAGGCTGTCGAGGGTGTCGGCGGGGGCGGTCAGGGCGCGGCACAGCTCGTCGGTCGCGTGGTCGACGTCGCGGTCGCGGTCCTCGATCAGGCCGTCGGTGTAGAGGGCCACGACCGCGCCCTCGGGCAGTTCTAGCTCCGTCGCCTCGAAGGGCAGGCCGCCCACGCCGAGCGGGGGTCCGGCCGTCATCGGTACGAGGCTCGTGGTGCCGTCGGGCAGCAGCAGCGCGGGCGGCGGATGGCCGGCCGCGGCCATGGCCAGGCGGGCGGAGACGGGGTCGTAGACGGCGTAGAGGCAGGTCGCGCCGAGTTCGGCGACCTCGTCGCCGGCGTCGTCCGAGGCGAGGTGGGTGACCAGGTCGTCGAGGTGGGTGAGCAGCTCGTCCGGCGGCAGGTCGACGTCGGCGAGGGTGCGCACCGCCGTGCACAGGCGGCCCATGGTCGCCGAGGAGGGGATGCCGTGCCCGACGACGTCTCCGACGACCAGGGCGACACGGCTGCCGGAGAGCGGGATCACGTCGAACCAGTCGCCGCCGATGCCGGCCAGCGATCCGGAGGGAAGGTAGCGGTGGGCCACCTCGACGGCGGCCTGGCCGGGCAGTCCCCTGGGCAGGAGGCTGTGCTGGAGGGCCAGGGCGGTGGTGCGTTCGCGGGCGAAGCGGCGGGCGTTGTCGATGCAGACGGCGGCGCGGCTGGCGAGTTCCTCGCCGAGGACGGCGTCGTCAGCGCCGTAGTCGTCCGGATTGCCGATGCGGACGCAGACCATGACGCCGAGCGTGGTGCCGCGGGCCCGCAGCGGCACCGCCAGCACAGAGTGGGCGCCGGTGCGGTGGCGGCGGCCTTCCGGGGCGCGGGCGTTGCGTTCGGCGACCCAGCGCACGAAGTCCGGCTCGCCCGCCTGGCTGACGACGGCCCGCCCGGTCCGCAGGGCCTTCGCGGGCGGGGTGAAGGAGGGGTAGACGTCCGTCTCGCCGACGTGCACGGCGGCTTCGGGCGTGCCCTCGGTGCCCGAGCCGTGGGCGACGCGGCGCAGCACGATGTCGGCGCCCGGCAGTGCGGGCCGCTCGTCCGCGCCGAGCACCCAGTCGAGCAGGTCGACGCTGGCGAAGTCGGCGTATCCGGGCACGAGCAGCTCGACCAGTTCCTCCGCCGTGCGCACCACGTCGAGGCTGGTGCCGATGGACGCGGCGGCCTCGTTGAGCAGGGCCAGGCGCCGGCGGGCCCAGTACTGCTCGGTGCTGTCGAACGCGGCCAGTGCGACGGCCGTCGTCTCGCCCGAGCCGGCGTCCTTCAGGGGCCACATCTCGATGCTCCAGGCGTGCTCGCGGTTGAGGGCGGGCGCGCCGGTGAAGCTCTCGTAGCGGACCGGCAGTCCGGTCTCGGCCACCTGGCGGAGGTTGGCGAGGAAGCCGCGGCTGTGCTCGGCGTCCTCGACGGAGTCCGGGAAGTGCCGGCCGAGCAGGGCCTCCTCGGGTACGCCCATGACGCGGCAGGCGACGTCGTTCAGGCGCAGATAGCGCTGGCGCGTGTCGAAGACCGACATGGACATGGAGGCCTGCTGGAAGGCCTGTCCGGCCAGCAGCGAGGCGTGGTCCTCCGGCGGCTCGGCGGTGACGGTGTAGCCGGCCGCTTCGCCGCCCGGGCCCTGCAGGGCGCAGGCCCGCAGTCTGAGCGTGACGGTGGAACCGTCGCGGTGGCGCAGTACGGCGGTGCCGGTCAGGGCCGCGACGGCCTCGGACGGCGGTTCCTCGGCGAGCAGCTCCCGTACCGCGTGCCCCACGACCTCTTCGGCCGGGTGTCCCGTCAGCTGCCGGGCGCCCTCGCTCCACCCCGTCACGATGCCCTGGGCATCGACGATCGCCACGGCGGAGGCGTGCTCCATATCCCTCAGGATGGTGCTTTTGTCGCACCGATACAACCGAAACGGAGGACCGGCGAGGTCCTCCGTTTCGCGTGCGTCACTTCTGTGCGGCCTTGAGCGCGGCGAGTGCCCGGTCGGCGTGGGTGTTCATGCGCAGCTCGCTACGGACGACCTCGAGGATCGTGCGGTCCTGGCCTATGACGAAGGTGGCCCGCTTGGTGGGCGCCAGGCTGAAGCCGCGCTTGACGCCGAACCGCTCCCGTATCGTCCCGTCGGCGTCCGACAGCAGCGGCATGCCGAGGGTGTGCTTGCCGGCGAACTCCTGCTGGCGTTCCACCGAGTCGCCGCTGATGCCCACCGGGCGGGCGCCGACGGCCGCGAACTCACCGGCCAGATCACGGAAGTGGCAGGCCTCCGTCGTGCAGCCGGTGCTCAGGGCGGCCGGGTAGAAGAACAGCACGACGGGTCCGTCGGCGAGCAGGGCGGACAGGGTGCGCGGGGTGCCGGTCTCGTCCGGCAGCTCGAAGTCGTCGATGCGGTCGCCGACGTTCACCTTCTCGCTCATGCCTGCGCCTCCCCGCTCCGGGCGACGCTGCGGGCCCACAGGACGAGGGGTAGCTGCAGCGGCAGCCGGCCGATGGCGGCGGCCCTGAGCGGCGCGGGGCGGTGGCGCCAGTCGACGGCCATCTTGACGTTGGCGGGGAACACGCCGACGAAGAACGCCGCCGCCGCGAGCGCCGCCGCCTTCCGCGTGCGGGGCAGTGCGATACCGGCCGCAAGCGCGAGTTCGACGGCTCCGCTGGCGTACGTCCATGTCCTGGGCGTGCCCGGCAGGGCGCTCGGGATGGTCGCGTCGAAGGGGCGGGGTGAGGCGAAGTGGGCGACACCCGCGGTGGCCAGCAGGCCGGCGAGCAGCAGGGGCGAGCGTTCGGACCGGGTCAACGGTTCCTCCTCCGGTGGGCCTGCCGCGCGATATTACTGGACGGTACAAACCGCCCGTACAGCGGCCTCTTCGCTTGTCAGGAGCGGCGGTTGTGGGTGCCGGGCGTGTAGCCGAAGGAGCGGCGGAAGACGTCGATGAAGGCGCTCGCGGAGGACCAGCCGCAGTGGTGGGCGACGGTCGTGACGGGTGTGTCGTCGGCGAGCATGCGCAGGGCGTGGTAGAGGCGGGACTGGGTGCGCCACTGCGGGAAGGTCATGCCGAACTCGCCGCGGAAGAGGCGGCTGAGGGTGCGCTCACCGGCTCCCGTCGCGGCGCCGAGCTCGGCGAGGGTGCGCGGGTCGGCGGGGTTGGCGTGGACGAGCGCGCAGACGGCGGCCAGCCGCGGGTCACTGGGGGTGGGTAGCCGCATCGGCTGCTGGGGCGAGGCGCGCAGCTGGTCGCGCAGGACGGCGAGCACCCGGCGGCGCTCGGGAGTGTCGTGGTCGGGGTCGCGGGTGTAGGCGAGGATCAGCTCGCGCAGCAGCGGGCCGACGGCGAGGGCGGTCGGAGCGTCCAGGCCGAGGGGGTTGTCGTCGGCGGGCAGGCCGACGAGGTGCAGGTCCAGGTGGCCGTGACCGTGGGCGCGGTGGGCGTGGACGGTGCCGGCGGGGATCCACAGGGCGCGGGTGCCGGGCGCGAACCAGGTGCCGGCGTCGGTGGTGACGGCGAGGACGCCCGAACCCGCGTACACGATCTGGTGCTCGTCGTGCAGATGGGCGTCGATCCGCTCCCCGGCGGCCAGGACACGGGCACGGGTCGGCGCCTTCGCGTCGTGGCGGACGGTCCCCTCTTCGTCCTGGCGGACGCTCGCCCGATCGCCTTGGCGGATGTTCGACACAAGAAGGCAGATTATCGGAAGCGGGCCACACCGCGGTCCCGCGACGATCGCAGGGTGTCCATCCTTCGTCCGAAACCCATCGCCCTCCTGTCCCTGGGGCACGCCTGCGTGGACGTGTACCAGGGCGCCGTCGCCGCGCTCGTGCCGTACTTCGTCGCCGAGCGGGCCTACTCCTACGCCGCGGCCTCGGGCATCGTCCTGGCCGCGTCCCTTCTGTCGTCGGTGGTGCAGCCGCTGTTCGGGGCGCTGACCGACCGATGGCCGATGCCGTGGCTGCTGCCGCTCAGCGCGCTGACCGGCGGCGCGGGCGTGGCCGCGTGCGGGATCGGCGGCTCGTACCCGCTCGTGCTGGCGGCGATCGCGGTCTCCGGGATCGGCGTGGCCGCCTACCATCCGGAGGCGGCCAGAGCGGCCCGTGCCGTGGCGGGCGGCGGGAACACGGGGATGGGCTGGTTCTCGCTCGGCGGCAACCTCGGCTTCGCGACCGCGCCGCTGCTGGTCGCGGCGGTCGTGGGCACCGGCGGCCTGGGAGCCTCGCCCCTGCTGGCCGTGCCGGCGGTGGCGGGGGCGGGCCTGTGCGCACTCGCCGTCCGCTCGACGCGCGCCCGGGCCACGGCCGCCGGCGCAGCTCCCGCAGCCGGTACCGACGACTGGCCGTCGTTCCTGCGGCTGTCCGGCGCGATCGTCTGCCGGTCGATCGTGTTCGTCAGCCTCGGCGCGTTCGTCTCGCTCTACGTCCGTCAGCGCACGGGCGGCGGGGCGACGGCCGGGACGGCGGCGCTGTTCCTGCTGTACGCGGGAGGCGCCGTGGGCACGGTCGCCGGGGGCCGGCTCGCCGACCGGTTCGGGCGGGTGGCGGTGGTGCGGCGCTCGTACGCGCTGACCGCGCTGGCGGTCGCCGGGGTGGTCCTGGTGCCGGGTCCGGCGGTCTACCTGTTCGTGGCGCTCACCTCGGCGGGCCTGTACGTCCCCTTCTCGCTGCACGTCACCCTGGGTCAGGACTTCCTGCCGAGGCGGATGGGTACGGCGAGCGGGGTCACGCTGGGCCTCGCGGTGAGCGTCGGTGGGCTCGCCGCCCCGGTCGTCGGGGCACTGGCCGACGCGGCCTCGCTGCGGACGGCTCTGCTCCCCTTGATCGTGCTGCCCGTCCTGGGCCGGCTCCTGGTGATCGGGCTGCGGGAGCCCGCTCCACCGGTCGGGCAGACGCCCGCGTCCCGGCCGTGTCCCCGCAGGACGTCGGCCTGAGTCAGGCGGTGGCCGCCGGGGCGACGGCCTGTTCGGTCTCGTCGTCGATGGCGTGGGCGAGGAAGTCGTCGACCATGCGGTGGAAAAGGGTGGCCAGCTGGCCGAGCTCCTCCGGGGTCCAGTCGGACAGCGCCACCTGCATGCCGCGGGCGCCGGCGTCACGCACGCGGTCAATGGCCTGCCGGCCCGCCTCGGTCAGCTGGATGCGCTGGGCGCGGCGGTCGTCGGGGTCGGGGACGCGGGTGACGTACCCGGTCTTCTGCAGCTGCTGCACGGTGCGGGTGACGTGCGAGGCCTCCACACCGAGGCGAGTGGCGAGCTCCCCGGGGCGCAGCGGCTCCGAGTCGGCCACCTGCCGCAGCAGCGCCACGGCGGCCCGGTCCAGCGGCACGCCGGCCAGCGCCATCAGACGGTCGTGCTGCCGGGCCCGGGTGCTCAGGTAGGTGATGCGGGTGAGCGCGCGCTCGATCTCGATGACCTCCTCGGACGCGGGGGTGTCGGGGATCTCGGGGAGCGGTGGAGTGGACATGCGATCCACTTTACCATCTTGTTGCGTAACTCAAGTAATCTACTGCGGACGTTTAGCCCGCGTACTGCGAAGGAAGTACGGCGTTCGTACGACTCCCGGGTCAGTGCCAGCGCATCCACGCGGTGAGGCCGCCGTCGACGACCAGGTCGGTGCCGGTGAGGTACGAGGACTCGGGGCCGGTGAGGAAGGCGACCGCGTCGGCGATCTCGGCCGGGGTGGCGGCGCGGCCGGCTCCGCAGGCGTCCAGGGTCCTCCCCACGTGCTCGCCGTACACGGAGTCGGACTCGGCCCGCGCCATCGCGGTGGAGACGACGCCGACGCTGACGGTGTTGACCCGGGCGCCGCGCAGGCTCCAGGCGAGGGCCGCGGCCTGGGCCCGGATCTGGGCGGCGCGGTTGGACACGATGTACGCGGGCACCGCGTCGTCCCCGACCCTGGCGACGACGTCGAGCTCGAGGAGTTCCTCGGTGCCAGCCGTGGCCAGGGTGGTCTCGTCGTCCGGGCTCAGGGTGCCGTAGTGGCCGGCGACGGCCGCGAGACAGACGAGTGAGGTGCCGCGGGTGGCGACGGCCTGGAACTCGTCGAGCACATGGGCCGTCCCGACCATGTTCACCTCGAAGTTGGTGCGCGCCGAGGCGATCGCGGCACACACGCCGGCGGTGTGCACGACGGCCGCGATCGGACCCTCGGCGGCGGCCGCCTCGGCGAGCTTCCGTACCGCCGCGCGCTCGCACACGTCCATCACCATGCCCTGCGCCGCATACCCCTCGGCGCGCAACGCGGTGACGGTCCGGTCGAGTTGACCGCGCGAGGCGTCGGCGAGGAACAGCGTGCGGCCGCTGCCGATACGACGCGCCACCGCCGTTCCGATGCCGCCCGCCCCGACGACCACGACCACGTCGTCGCGTGCACCGTACGGAAGACCCACCATGGACAACCTCCTTGCTTCAGGCCCCCGTCGGGGAGACCTCGGTGTGCACGGCCTCGTCCCAGGGCGCGCCGGCCGCGATCGCCAGCCGCCACTGCCGGATGGCCTTGGGCGGCATGCCGACCGCGAGGGCGCCGGTCACCCGGTCGCCGGTGCGGTACGCGGCGACGAACCTGCGCTCGGCCAAGTCCCCGTCCACGACGGCGACTTCGTCGTGCCCGCGCAGATAGCCGTACGCCTGGATCTTCATGTCGTACTGGTCGGACCAGAAGTACGGCACGGGCGCGAACGGCTTGCGGGCGGCGGGACGCAGCAGGTTGCGGGCGGCGGCCATGCCCTGTTCGGCGGCGTTGGTGCGGTGCTCGATCCGCATCGAGGTGCCGAACAGCGGGTTGTACCAGCGGGCGACGTCACCGGCGGCATACACGTTCCTCGCGGCCTCGCAGTACTCGTCGCACACCACCCCGTCGCCGACGCTGAGCCCGCTGCCCTCCAGCCACTCGGTGTTGGGCAGCGAGCCGATGGCGACCAGCACCTCGTCGGCGTCGATCACCTGACCGTCCGTCAACCGCACGCCGTCCTCGGTCACTTCGCTCACGCCGACCCCGCAGCGCAGGTCCACGCCCCGCTCCACATGGGCGGCGGTGAGCATCGCGCCGACCTCGGTGCCGACGGCGTGGGCCATCGGCACCGGCGCCGGTTCGAGGAGGGTCACCCGGGCGCCGAGCCGCCAGGCCACCGCGGCGGCCTCCGCGCCGAGGAACCCGGCACCGACCACGACCAGCCGCAGCCCCGGGCCGAGCCGGTCGCGCAGCGTCAGGGCGTCGTCGAGGGTGCGCAGCACATGAGCGCCCTCCCCGGGCAGCCGCCGCGGCCGCACCCCGGTGGCCACGATCAGTCCGTCGTACGGCACCTCGCTCCCGTCGGCCAACCGCACGGTGCGGTCGGCCAGTTCGAGCCCGGTCGCGGCCACGCCGAGGCGCAGGTCGAGGCCGAGCCCGGCCAGGTCGTCGGCGGGGCGCAGGTCGAGCCGCTCGGGCTCCCACTCGCTCGACAGGAGCTGCTTGGACAGCGGCGGACGGTCGTACGGGGCGAGGGGTTCGTCGCCCACCAGGGTGAGCGTGCCGTCGTAACCCTCGCGGCGGAGCGTCTCGACCGCCGCGAGTCCGGCGGCCGAGGCTCCGACGACGACGATCCGGTTCACTGCTCGACCAGTCGGATCGCGGCGGCCGGGCAGACCGCGACGGCTTCCCGGACGTCGTCGAGGAGTTCGGGTCCGGGCTTCTCCTCCAGCAGGACCGCGATCCCGTCGTCGTCCTGGTCGAAGACGTCCATCGCGGCCAGTACGCACTGCCCGGAGGCGACGCACTTGTCGGCTTCCAGCTCCACCTTCATGGGTTCTTCCTTTGCTGTACGTGGTTCTCGGTCTGTTGCGGGACGGGGAGCCGTCACCAGGCGACGGGCAGTTCGTGCACGCCGTAGATGAACGCGTCGTGCTTGAACTTCACGTCCTCGGGCGGGCAGGCGAGCCTGAGCGTCGGAATGCGCTTGTAGAGGGTGCCGTAGACGACCTGGAGCTCCATCCGGGCCAGGGGCTGGCCCAGGCACTGGTGGACGCCGAAGCTGAAGGCGACGTGCCGGCGGGCGTCGCGGGTGATGTCGAGCCGGTCGGGGTCGGCGAAGACGTCGGGGTCGCGGTTGGCGATCTCGTTGGTGAAGATGAGGCCCTCGCCGGCCTTGACGACCTGCCCGGCGATCTCGATGTCCTCGGTGGCCGCGCGCCGGCGTCCCAGGTGGGTGATGTTGAGGTAGCGCAGCAGTTCCTCGACCGCGGAGGCGACGAGTCTGGGGTCGTCGGTCTCGCGCAACAGGGCGAGCTGGTCCGGGTGCTGGAAGAGCGCGGCGGTACCGAGGGCGATCATGTTCGCGGTGGTCTCGTGGCCCGCGAACAGCATGAGCAGGGCCATCTCGGTGGCCTGCCGGTGGTCGATCTCGCCCGCGGTGACGCGCCCGGCGATGCTGGAGAGCAGGTCGTCCCTGGGTTCGGCACGCCGTTCGACGAGCAGTCCGGACAGGAACTCGGCGATGGCCCGGACCGCCTTGCCGCGTTCGGCGGGGGTGGCGTCGCGGTGGACCATGGTCTTGGTGTTGTCCTGGAAGAACTCGTGGTCGTCGTAGGGGACGCCGAGGAGTTCACAGATGACCAGGGAGGGGATCGGCAGGGCGAACGTCTCGACGAGATCGACCGGTTGGGGGCCGGCGAGCATCTCGTCGATCAGCCCGTCCACGATCTTCTGGACGGTGGGCCGCAGTGCCTCGACCCGCTTGATGGCGAAGGGCGCCGTGACCATCCGGCGCTGCCGGGCGTGTTCTGGGTCGTCCAGCATGATGAAGCTGAACTTGTCCTCGCCGGCGTCCCCGCCGTCGCCCTTGCTGGGGTAGCCGGGCATCGTGTTGTCGGCGCTGACCCGGGCGTCACCCAGCAGCGCACGCTGCTCGGCGTAGCGGGTGACGAGCCAGGGCTCGCTGCCGTCCTGCAGCCGCACCTTGACCAAGGGGCCCTGTTTCTGGAGCTCCTGGAGGGCGGGTGGCGGGTCGAAGGGGCAGCCGGAGGCGCGCGGCATGGGGAACTCGGGGATGACGTCCGCCGTGTGGGCCATGGTTTCTCCTCGGTGGTGGGGGACTCCGGGATGAGCACATGCAAACAGAGGGGGCTGACCTACTCCGGACAGGCACCTGACGGAAAGCTGACGTGACCCGGATCACATTGCGAGTTGAGCGTTCCTCTGCATGAGCGAGCACACGGCAACTTCCGTACAAGTAAGCGAAGTTGAGGATCGCGCGCAGATTCCGACACGGGCCCCACACATGCCGAAGAGGGCAGCCCGAGGCCACCCTCCACGAAGTTCGCACATCCGTCCCCGAGTGTTTGCTTTCGAACCCCTCAGGTCTCCGCGTCGGCGCTGCCCAGCCAGTAGCCGAAGCCGCGGCGGGTCTGGATCAGGGCGGGTTCGTCCCGGTCCACCTTGCGGCGCAGGCGGGAGACGAGCTGCTCGATGGCGTTGTCACCGCGGAAGTCGCCCCAGACGTAGCGGCCGATCTGCTCCTTCGACAGCACCCGGTGGGCGTTGACGAGGAGATGGCGCAGCAGCCGGTACTCGGCGGGGGTGAGGTCCAGCGGCCGTGTCCCGCGCCGGGCCTGACATCGGGCGTCGTCCAGGGCCAGGTCGCCGTAGGCGAGCGCCGCGTCCCTGCGCGGGCCGGGGTTCGGGCCGCACAGCAGGACCTGCATCCTGGCGAGCACCTCCGCCACCCGGAACGGCTTGGTGACGTAGTCCTTCTCCCCCAGGCCCAGTTCGGGCAGCAGCCGGTCCAGGGAGTCGAACGCGGTCAGGAAGAGCACGGGCGGACGGTGGGCGGCGGGTGGACGGCGGGCCCGGCCCAGGGAGGGCACGTCCGGCAGCGTCGCGTCGAGGACGACGAGGTCGTAGCGCTGCCGCACGGCCCGCGCCATCGCCTCGGCGCCGGTGTCGACCAGGGTGACCCGGTAGCCCGCCAACTCCAGTGTGGTCGACAGCAGTTCGGCCAGGTCTGGTTCGGCCGCGACGACCAGCACATGCTGCCCCGCCCCGCGGGCGAGGGCCGGCCGCTCACTGACGGTGCCGTTCGGCGACGAGGGAGGCATGTCGGTCACCTTACCGTTCTGCTTGCCTAACTCAAGTAAATCAATCCATTGCTTGACTCAAGTAATCTAACTGTGCTTGCCTTACGCAAGCAACCTTTCCTGCTCGGTTGTCCAGCCGCCCACTCCCCCGGCCGAGCGACATGCGGCGTTCGCCGCATCCGGAAGCGCCCCCGCGGCGCCGGACACCTCCGAGACGGAAGAGCAGGACATGGCTATGAGGAACTCTGTACGAGCCGGGCTGGCCGGGGTGCTCGCCTTCGGGGTGCTGGGCACCGCGGTCGGCATCGCGCACCACGACGACTCGGACGGGCCCGCGCCGAAGGGCCCGTACGTCGCCATGGGCGACTCCTACACGGCCGGCCCGGAGATCCCGGACCAGAACGGCAAGCCCGCCGGCTGCGACCGCTCCGACCGCAACTACCCCTCGCTGGTCGCCCGCCAACTCGGCCTGAAGTCGGCCGACTTCCGCGATGTGAGCTGCAGCGGCGCGACCATCGGCAACCTGACCGGCGTCCAGGGCACCGACGACGGCGCCAACGCTGCCCAGCTCTCGGCCCTCTCCCGCGAGACACGGCTGGTCACCCTCGGGATCGGCGGGAACGACATCGGGTTCAGCTCGATGGTCAAGCAGTGCGTGCAGCAGGGGGTGATCTACTACGCGCTCGGCGGAGGCAAGCAGGACGACGCCCCGTGTCGTGAGCGCTATGTCTCCGGGGGCACCGACGAGGTGCAGGAGAAGATCCGGGCTGCCGACGAGCAGCTCACCCGGGCGCTCGGCGAGGTCCGGCGGCGGGCGCCCGAGGCGCGGGTGTACGTCGTCGGGTATCCGGCGATCCTGCCCGCCGAGAGCTCCGGCTGCGGGCGGGCCATGGGGCTGGCGCCCGGCGACGTCTCCTATCTGCACGAGAAGGAGCAGCAGCTCAACGCGATGCTGCGGGCCCGTGCCAAGGCGGCGGGCGTCCGGTACGTCGACACGTACACGCCCTCCATGGGGCGCGACGCCTGCTCGGCGCGGGGCGAGCGCTGGATCGAACCGCTGATCCCCCGCGCCGCCGCCGCGTCCGTCCACCCCAATGAGCGGGGCGAGCGGGGCATGGCGGACGCGGTGCTCAAGGCGGTCGGCGCCGGCAGCTGAGCCCGGCGGGGCCCGGCCGGGCCCGGCCGGACGTCCTTGAGCGGGGCCGGACACGCCGTCGGCGCCCGTCACCGGCTCGACATGACGGTCGCCCTCAGCGTCGCGGCGTCACCGGCGCCAGCCACAGGCCGATGATCGCGTCGGCGAGGCCCGTGGCGGCGTCGTTCCAGTTCGAACGGGGGGTCGGGCGGCCCTCGGCGAGAGCCCGCTCCCGTTCGGCGGGCATGTGCACGATGAGGTGGCGAGCCATCTCACCGCGCTCCGCGCGCACCTCCGGGGGCAGGTCGGGCAGACAGCGGTTCAGTCCGTCGATGCACTGCCGCAGGGACTGGGAGGCGAGGGACTCCTCGATCATGATCTGGTGCAGCGCCGGGTCGGTGGTCACCTGGGCGCAGAACCGCGCGAACCAGGTGGGCCCGCCGAGCTGCCCGAGATGCTCGGGCATGGGACGCACCAGGCAGTCCGCCCAGTCACGTACGCCGGGCGAGTCCCCGATCCCGGCCAGCAGCCGGGCGCGGATCTCCTCGATGCGGACGGTGTGCTTGCGGACGATGGCGCGGACCAGGTCGGCCTTGGTGCCGAAGTGATAGCCGACCGCGGTGTTGTTGCCCTGTCCGGCGGCCTCGCTGACCTGGCGGTTGGAGACCGCGTTCACACCGCGCTCGGCGAACAGCCGCTCGGCCGCGGTCAGGATCAGCTCCCGGGTCGCGCTGACCTGTTCCGCCCGTACCGTCCTGCCGGTCATCCTCACCACCGCACCGGGACTTCGCTCAGCCCTCCGACGGCCAGCCCCTCGAGCCGTCGCAGGTCCGCCGCCGGTGCGGCGAGTTCCAGCGACGGAAGCCTACGCAACAGCACGTGCAGGACGATCCGCAGCTCCGCGCGGGCGAGCGCCTGGCCCAGGCAGGAGTGGGGTCCGGTGCCGAAGGCGAGGTGGGGGTTGGGGCTGCGGTCGAGGACCATCTCGCCGGGCGTGTCGAAGACCGTCGCGTCCCGGTTGGCGGCCGCCGTGCAGCACATGACCGTCGTACCCGGTGGCAGCACCTGGCCGGAGATCTCGGCCTCCTCGTCGAGGTAGCGGGGCACGCCGATGCCGGGATCCGCGTCGAAGCGCAGCGCCTCCTCGACCGCGGAGTGCACCAGCGAGCGGTCGGCGAGCAGGCGCTCCCAGCGGCGGCGGTCGGCGAGGAGCAGCGCCACGGTCTTGCCGATGACGTTGGTCGTGGTCTCGTGCCCCGCGACCAGCAGGGCCTGGCCGGTGAAGACCAGCTCCCGTTCGGACATGGGCTCGCCGTCGGGATCCCACTCGATGACGAGGTCGCTGAGCAGGTCGGCGCTCGGCGTCTCGCGCTTGGTGTAGACGTGCGCGGCCATGTAGTCGACGAAGTCGTCCTGGGCCTGCTCGATCTCGTCCTGGCCGTAGCGGGTGAGGTTGAGCATGACGTCGGACCAGTACGCGAAGCGGTCGTGGTCGGCGGCCGGGACGCCGAGGAGGTCGCAGATCACCCACACGGGCAGCGGATAGGCGAGGTGGGTGCGCAGGTCCGCCGGGTGGCCGTGCGCCACCATGTCGTCGACGAGCTTCTCGGCCATCGCCTCGATGCCCGGTCGCAGCGTGGCGATGCGCTCGGCGGTGAACCACCTGCCCACGGTCTGCCGCCACCGCCGGTGGGTCTCGCCGCGGGCCGGGATGGCCATCGCCATGTCGCTCCCGAAGACCCCGCCCGACTCCTCGTCCGAGATCCGGGCCGCGTCCCCGGCCCGCAGCACATTGGTGAAGCGGGGGTCGGCCAGGACCTGCCGGACGTCCTCGTGCCGGGTCAGCAGCGTCGCCTCGTCCCCGCTGGGCAGCGTCACGCGGGCGAACGGGCACCGCTCGTGCAGCGCGTCCCACTCCTCGGGCGCCTCCAGCGCCGTACTGCCGTGCAACGGATACCTCAGGGGCTCTCGGTCCTGGCTCGGGCACATACGCGCTCCTCCGATCCGGCGGTCGCTGCACGATCAGGCAAACCGAGCCCTTATGGTAAGTCAAGCGCCTGACTTAAAGCTGGCGAAGTTTCCCGACTCCGCGCACGTCCCTGCGGAATCACGTCCCTACGGATTGCCGTCCCCTTGGAGGATCCTTCATGTCCGACGCTCTTCCCAGACCTGCGGACGCGGGCGATGCGGCCGCTCCGCGGTCGAACGCCGTGGTGGCGGTGCTGGCCTTCGCCGGCATCGTCGTCTCGCTGATGCAGACCCTGGTCATCCCGATCGTCCCGGAGCTGCCGAAGCTCCTGGACGCTCCCGCGTCGGACACCGCCTGGGCCGTGACCGCGACACTGCTGGCGGCCGCGGTGGCGACGCCCGTGGTGGGGCGGCTCGGCGACATGTTCGGCAAGCGCCGGATGCTCCTGGTCAGCGTCGTGCTGCTGGTGACCGGCTCGGTGGTGTGCGCGCTCAGCGAGTCGCTGGTGCCGATGATCGTCGGACGGGCGGTGCAGGGGCTCGCCGCCGGCGTGGTGCCGCTGGGCATCAGCATCATGCGGGACGAGCTGCCGGCGGAGCGGTTGGCCGGGGCGACCGCGCTGATGAGCGCCTCGCTGGGCGTCGGCGGCGCGCTCGGGCTGCCGACGGCCGCGCTGATCGCGGACCACTTCGACTGGCACGTGCTGTTCTGGAGCTCGGCCGGCATGGGCGCCGTGGCCCTCGTGCTCGTCGTGCTGTTCGTGCCGGAGTCCCGGGTGCGTTCGGGCGGCCGCTTCGACGTGGTCGGCGGTATCGGCATGGCGGCGGGACTCGTCTCGCTGCTGCTGGCGATCTCCAAGGGCGCGGACTGGGGCTGGACCAGCGGCACCACCCTGGGTCTGTTCGCCGCGGCGGTCGTGGTGCTGCTCGCCTGGGGCTTCTTCGAACTGCGCACCTCCGAGCCGCTGGTGGACCTGCGCGCCACGGCCCGCCGTCAGGTGCTGGTGACCAACCTGGCGTCGATCGCGATCGGCTTCTCGATGTTCGCGATGTCCCTGGTGCTGCCCCAGCTGCTCCAGCTGCCCACCCAGACCGGCTACGGCCTGGGCAGGTCGCTGCTGACCGCCGGTCTGGTGATGGCGCCCTCGGGTCTGGTGATGATGGCGTTCGCGCCGGTGTCCGCGGCCGTCTCCAAGGCCAAGGGTCCGAAGGTGACGCTGATGATCGGCGCCCTGATCGTTGCCTCCGGCTACGGCCTGAACATCGTGCTGATGTCCGCGGTCTGGCACCTGGTGGTGGTGTCCTGCGTGATCGGCGCCGGCATCGGCTTCACGTACGGCGCCATGCCCGCGCTGATCATGGGTGCGGTCGACCCGTCGGAGACCGCCGCCGCCAACAGCCTCAACACGCTGATGCGGTCGATCGGTACGTCGTGCGCCAGCGCCGTCGCCGGTGTCGTCCTGTCGCAGATGACGATCAGCCTGGGCGGCTACGCGCTGCCGTCGGAGAACGGTTTCAAGGTCGTCATGGGCCTCGGGGCGGGTGCGGCCCTGCTGGCCTTCCTCGTGGCGTCGTTCATCCCGCGCCGCCGGCCCCTGACCGGAGCCCCGACGGCCCCGGCGGTCGCCGAGCCGGCGGCCGACGCCTCGAAGGTGGGCTGAGCCCGCTGCCTCCGAGGGGCCGCCGGCCGATGGTCGGCGGCCCTCAGGCCGGCTGCTTGCGGGTCCGCAGCAGGCTGATTCCCGCCCCGAGCGAGACGACTCCCATGCCGACACAGGTCAGGACGCCCTGCGCGCCGTCGACGGCGAACGGGGCCACCGCGGCGACGGCCAGGTTGAACAGGAACAGGAACCAGAGCACGGGCCGCGACGCCAGCAGGGACTTCATGGGATTTCCTTCCGGAGAGGTGGGCTGTTCGTGTACCGACAACCCTTCCGGTGCGGGACGGCCGGCTCGATGGAGCGCGCTCCCGAACCCGTGGTGTAGCCCGCTTCACCACCGCCCGGACCGTGCCGTCGTGCTCTGGGATGACGGATGCACCGGCCCGTACTGCGTTCTCAGTAGCGGCGATTGTCGGCAGGCGCACGACGACGTGACGCGCCCGTCCCGGGAGTCTGAGGAGGTACCCGAGTTCAGATGGGGAGACCTCCGTTTCATGGCCACATTCCTGTGCCGGCTGGGCCGACTGGCCTTCCGCCGCCGCCTGTTGACCGTTCTGCTGTGGGTGGCGGTGCTGGTCGGCGTGGGTGCCGGCGCGGCGACCGCGCCCGCCGCCGAGGACCAGACCTCGACCATGCCCGGCATCGAGTCGCAGAAGGCGTTCGACCTCCTGGAGCAGCGCTTCCCCGGCACCAAGGCCGACGCGGCGAGCGCCCGGGTCGTCTTCGTCGCGCCGGTCGGGCAGCGGGTGACTGCCGCCGCCCACCGGTCGGCCATCGAGGAGTTCGTGCGCGAGGCGGCCGACGGCTCCCAAGTGACGTCGGCCGTCGACCCGTTCAAGGGTCAGGCGGTGAGCAAGGACGGCTCGACCGCGTACTCGACGGTCTCCTTCGGCGAGAAGGCCGACGACCTGACGGACGCGAGCAAGAAGCATCTGGAGACCGCGATCGACGGGGCCCGGGACTCGGGGCTGACCGTGGAGGTCGGCGGTACGGCGCTGGCGGAGAAGCCCGCGGCGGGCGGTACGGCCGAGGCGATCGGCATCGGGATAGCCGCCGTGGTGCTGCTGCTGACCTTCGGTTCGCTGGCCGCGGCCGGGCTCCCGCTGCTCACGGCGGTGGTCGGCGTCGGCATCAGCATGGCGTCGATCCTCGCGCTGGCCAGTGCCTTCGGGCTGTCGTCCACCACGGGCACGCTGGCCACGATGCTGGGGCTCGCGGTGGGCATCGACTACGCCATGTTCGTCGTCTCCCGCTACCGCGAGGAGCGCGCCAACGGGCATGCGCCGCAGGAGGCCGCCGGGCTCGCCACGGGCACCGCGGGCTCCGCGGTCGTCTTCGCGGGGCTGACCGTGGTCATCGCGCTGGCGGGCCTTTCGGTGGTGGGCATCCCGATGCTCACCAAGATGGGCCTGGCGGCGGCGGGCGCGGTGATGATCGCCGTGCTGATCTCGCTGACGCTGGTCCCGGCGCTGCTGGGCTGGTGGCCCAACCGGGTCCTCGCCCGCTCCGTCCGCAGGAGCGGCCGTATCGAGGAAGCCAGCGCGAGCAACGGCGGCAGCCGCTGGGCCCGGTTCGTGCTGCGCCGGCCCGCCGCCGTGCTGCTGCTGAGCGTCGTGGGCCTGGGCGCGCTGGCCGTGCCGGTCATGGACCTGCAGCTGGGCATGCCGGGCGACGACGTGAAGTCGACGTCCACCACCGAGCGGCGCGCCTACGACGCGCTCGCGAAGGGGTTCGGTCCCGGCTTCAACGGCCCGCTGACGATCGTCGTGGACACCAAGGGCGGTGGCGACGTCAAAGACGCCGTGAAGACGATCTCGGAGAAGCTCGCCGCCGAGCGGGGCGTCGTGTCCGTCTCCCCGGCCCGCTTCGACAAGGCCGGCGACACCGCGGTCTTCTCCACGACCCCCTCCACCGGACCGAGCGACGAGAAGACCCAGGACCTGGTCAACGCCATCCGCGACGACCGCCCGGCCATCGACGCGTCGACGGGGGCGACCTTCGAGGTCACCGGCACCACCGCCCTGAACATCGACGTCTCCGAGAAGGTGCAGTCCGCGCTGATCCCCTATCTCGCGGTCGTGGTCGGCCTGGCCTTCGTGCTCCTCCTGGTCGTCTTCCGCTCGGTCCTGGTCCCCCTCAAGGCGGCCCTCGGCTTCCTCCTGTCCGTCCTCGCCGCACTCGGCTCCGTGGTGGCGGTCTTCCAGTGGGGTTACGGCGCCGATCTGCTCGGCGTGTCGGAGACCGGGCCGGTCATGAACCTGATGCCGATCTTCCTGGTGGGCATCGTGTTCGGCCTCGCCATGGACTACGAGGTCTTCCTCGTCGCCCGGATCCGGGAGGCGTACGTCCACGGGGACCCGGCCGACCAGGCGGTCACCACCGGTTTCCGGCACAGCGCGCGGGTCGTCGTGGCGGCCGCCCTGATCATGATCGCGGTGTTCGCGGGCTTCATCGGCGCCGGCGAGTCGATGATCAAGATGATCGGGTTCGGCCTGGCCGCGGCCGTCCTGCTGGACGCGTTCGTCGTCCGGATGGCGTTCGTGCCCGCGGTCCTCGCGCTGCTCGGCAAGGCCGCCTGGTGGCTGCCGCGGTGGCTGGACCGGGTGCTCCCGGTGGTCGACGTCGAGGGCGAGGGGCTGACCCGCGAGGCCCCGGACTATCCCGCCTCGGCCAAGGAGGCCACACGGGAGGCCGCCCGTCTCTGACCTTCGTCCCATCCCCCCACGAGGGTCGCCCGTGTCGCCGGACACGGGGCTCGTGGTTACCTGGAGGTGTTTGACGCCGTTGATCCAGGAGCTGCGGAGGCGGTCGGGGGTGCTGACGAGGGTCAGG
>NZ_JBEYUY010000052.1:0-7955 GCF_040643775.1 Streptomyces sp. NPDC047081
GCCGCGGGGGGGGCGGGGGGGGGGCGGGGGGGGGGGGGGGGGCGGCCCCCCCCCCGCGACCGCACCCCGGCCATGGGTACCTGCCGCCCCCTGTTGAAGACGGTCACGTCCCAGCCGCGCCCCAGCGCCGCCTCCACGACGGCCCGCCCCGCGAACTCCGTACCACCCAGCACCAGAAGTCTCATGCCCGAGACTCTGCCCGCTGCCGGGCGGGCACGGAACCGCGCTCTGCCGTCAGCAGAGGATCAACCGCACAGGTGGGTCAACGGCTGGTCGGCGGCGTGTACTTGTACCCCACCCGCCGCACCGTCTGGATCGCCCCCCGGTGCTCCGCGCCCAGCTTGCGGCGCAGCCGGGCGATGTGGACGTCGACCGTGCGGCCGTCGCCCACGTGCCCGTAACCCCACACCGTGGTGACCAGCTGGTCGCGGGTGTGCACTCGGTTCGGGTGGGCGACGAGGTGGGCGAGCAGCTCGAACTCCAGGTAGGTGAGGTCGAGTTCGCGCCCGTTCACCTCGGCGGTGCGCTGTACGGCGTCGATGCGGACGAGCGATTCGTCGGCGGCGGCGTCCGGCACGACGGTGTCGACGACGTGCGGGCGGTCGGCCGGGATGAGGACGAGGTAACCGACCATCGGCGGCTGCCCCGGCAGGGTCGGCAGGGTGTGCTGCGGCGCGGGCAGCCAGGTGGCGCCGGGTGGCAGGAATTCCGCGACGTCGATCACCTCGTCCTGCTCGACTGCGCGCAGCCGGGGCCGGACGGGGGAGGGGGTGGGAACGGAGGACAGGGAACGAGTGGTCGCCATGAGAGGTCAGCTCTTTCGCGCGAGGAGGTCGTCGGGAAGGACGTACGTCGTGCGCGCTGGCCGAAGGCCGGGGTGTACGGCTTTAGAGGGCCGGCGCGTTCGTCGCGCGGCAACACACCCGGTCGAAGTCGTGGTGCTGACGGGAAGGCCAGAAGGGCTCGAGGTCATGGCGACCCGTCGCGGTGTACTTCTGGAAACTGGCCATGAACCCATTGAAGCAGACGCGGTCCTCCACGAGGAGTCTCCTCTCACTGCTTGGACGCTTCCCTGGCGTGAAGTCGACGTTGCGAAGCTCACCCGACCAGGCGTTTGTGCCAGGTCAGGGGTGTGACCTCGATCGCCTTGCCCGGATTGCCGTCCCACACCGCGGACAGTCCGGCGGCGGTGAGAGCGGCGACCACCTCCTGGCCGACGGCGGCGGTGGTGGCCTCCGAGCCGTCGAACCCGCCGTAGTACAACGAGAGTCCGTGTCCCTCGGCCGCGCTCTCGGTGCCCTGCCGATGGAAGAAGACGAAGCCCCGGGCGCCGGCCCGCTCGGCGCCTATCTCGGACAGGCCGCAGCCCCGGCAGCAGGTGAAGTCCTCGCGAGCGGTGATCCCGGCGGCGTCCAGCGCCTCGAACGCCCGGGTGAGCCGGTCCGGATCCGTGGCCCCCTCCCAGGCCGCCTGCTCGGCGACCCGCTCCAGCCACAGCCGGTCGACCAGCCTCCGGGCCTGCGCGCGCGACACCGGCCGGTCGTCACCGTCCACGAGGTGGTCCTCGGCGGCCTCGGCGAGTTCCTCGCGTGTCCCGTACCCTCCGTGCACCCAGACCCGGACCCGGGGCTCCAGCCGCTCGCGCACCGCGTCCGGCAGCTCGGGCACCTCCTCGGCGGGCCCGAGGTCGACCGGCTCCCAGATCACGCCGGCGTCCCAGCCGTCCTCCTGCCGGGCCCAGCCGATGAGCAGGTCCGCGACCCGCGCCGGGTCCGTGAGCCGCGTGCCCAGTAACTCGTCCTCGCCCCGCCGGTGCTCCAACTCGTACTCGCCGCCCTGCTCGTGCCACACCTGGGCGAACACATGCGGGAGGTCCGGTATCCGCTGCAGGACGAGCAGGTGGTCGTCGACGCCCCCGATCCGCCGCACCAGCTCCCGCAGCCGCCCGGACGAAACCCCCGCGCACGCCTGCCCGTTCTCCGCCTCGACCTTGACGGCCAGACTCCCGTCGATCTCCATGCCCCCACCATGACACGGGCCACTGACAACGCGATCAGGGCAAGGTGATCACACGCACGAGGAAGGGGCGCCCACCGCGAACGGTGAACGCCCCTTCCGAAGGAGCCCGAAGGAACCCCGGGATCAGATCTGGCCGGCCTTCTCCAGTGCGGAGCAGCACGTGTCGACGAGCAGGCGCGTCACGACGTACGGGTCGACGTTGGCGTTCGGACGGCGGTCCTCGATGTAGCCCTTGCCGTCCTGCTCGACCTGCCACGGGATACGGACCGAGGCGCCGCGGTTGGAGACGCCGTAGGAGTACTCGTTCCACGGGGCGGTCTCGTGCAGGCCCGTCAGGCGGTCGTCGATGCCGGCGCCGTAGTTCTTGACGTGGTCGAGCGGCTTCGAGCCCTCGCCCAGCGACTCGGCGGCGGTGATGATCGCGTCGTAACCCTCGCGCATCGCCTTGGTGGAGAAGTTGGTGTGCGCGCCCGCGCCGTTCCAGTCGCCCTTCACCGGCTTCGGGTCCAGCGTCGCGGAGACGCCGAAGTCCTCGGCGGTGCGGTAGAGCAGCCAGCGGGCCACCCACAGGTGGTCGGAGACCTCCAGCGGGGAGACCGGGCCGACCTGGAACTCCCACTGGCCGGGCATGACCTCGGCGTTGATGCCGGAGATCGCGAGTCCGGCGGCGAGGCAGTTCTCCAGGTGGGCCTCGACGATCTCACGGCCGAAGATCTCGTCGGCGCCGACACCGCAGTAGTAGCCGCCCTGGGGGGCCGGGAAGCCGCCCTTGGGGAAGCCCAGCGGGTAGCCGTCCTGGAAGAACGTGTACTCCTGCTCGATGCCGAAGATCGGCTCCTGGGAGGCGAACTTCTCGGCGACCTCGGTCAGCGCGGCACGGGTGTTGGACTCGTGCGGCGTGAAGTCGATGTTGAGGACCTCGCACAGGACGAGGACGTCGTCGCCGCCGCGGATCGGGTCCGGGCAGGTGAAGACGGGCTTGAGGACACGGTCCGAGGAGTGGCCCTCGGCCTGGTTCGTGGAGGACCCGTCGAAGCCCCAGATCGGCAGTGCGTCCAGACCGGCCGGCTCGCCTGCCATGATCTTCGTCTTGGAGCGGAGCTTCGCCGTCGGCTGGGTGCCGTCGATCCAGATGTACTCAGCCTTGAAGGTCACGGGCCACTTCCTTCGGGGATGTGTCTACGCACTTGCGGGTGCTGCGGCGCTGCGGCACTGGGGCACCGCGATGGATGTCCGCGAGCCTGTCAACAGGCGATTTCCCGTCGATTGCTCGAATGTGAACCCCGTGTTACCTGGCGTTGGTGTGGTGAGATTCACGGTGTGAGAGCTCGTGTTGCGGCGGGCGAGGCTCACTCTCCCTCCTTCGCCGCCTCGCGGACCCCCTCCAGGAACCCCCTGATCGCGGCCGTCTCCCGCTCGTCGTACACACGCAACAGCTCCACCGCCCGCCCGATCAGCGGCCCGAAGTGGGCCCACCCGAGCTCGACCGCGCTCTCGGTCACCTCGATCACGACTTTCCGCCGGTCCGCCTCGCCCCGCACCCGCCGTACATGCCCGGCCCGCTCCAACCGGTCCACGAGCGCGGTCGTCCCGGCCGAGTTCAGCCCGAGCACCGCCCCGAGCCGCCCGGCCGTCACCTCCTCGTCCGCACGCGAGGCGTCCATGAGAGCGATCAGGGCGCGTACGTCGGTCGGATGCATGCCGTTGCGGCTCGCGAACCGGGCACGACGTGCTGCCGCGGCTGGCCGGGTAAGGGGGTGCCCCCCCGGCGGGCCAGTATGCCGAGGAGTGCTTGCAAGGGGTGCGCCGAGGGTGTGTCCGCCCACAGCGAGGGTGTCCCGCCCAGCAGGGTGACAAGGCGCCCGGCTGAGCAGGGACACCCTCAGGCGCGGCATCGACTCACTCCCGACGCTCAGGCGCAGCCGTACCCTTCACTGCAACAGGCGGCCGCAGGCACCCCGGCCACACTGCCGGAGGCGCCCGAACTCACCGCGTCCTGGCCGTCGACCTCCCCGCCTGCGCGGGCCGCGGCACCGAGGCCGGCGACCGTCACCCCCGTACGGTCGCCGACCTGGTGGGCTGGCTGGACGCGGTACTCGACGGCCTCGGCGTCGAGGAGACGGACCTGGGTGGGCACTCGTACGGCGGCTGGATCGCTCTGCACCACGCCCTGCACGCACCCGCGCGCGTACGCCGCCTCTTCCTCCTGGACCCCGCCATGTGCTTCGCCGGATTCCGGCCGGCCTACCTGCTGCACGCCCTGCCGCTGGTGCTTCGGCCCACGCCCCGCAGGTCCCGTGCCTTCCTGGAGTGGGAGACCGGGGGAGCGGTGCTCGACCCCGACTGGCTGCGCCTCCAGGAGGCGGCCGCCGGCTTCCCCTCCGTCGCGAAGCCGGTGACCGGTCCGCGCCCGGCGCCGAACGCCCTGCGCGGCCTGGACATGCCGGTCCTGCTGCTCCTGGCCGAGAACAGCAGGACCCATGACACGTACGAGGTGGCGCAGAGAGCGAGTGAACTGCTGCCGCGTGCCGAGACGATCGTGGTCCCCAACGTGTCCCTCCCCCACTCTCGACTTCGCTCGAGCGGGGGGACCCCCATCGCGCTGCCGCAGTCCGCACCCGCCGAACTCGGGCGCCGCCTCACGGAGTTCCTGAACCCTTGAGCATCACCCCACCTTCTGGATCAGAGCGCGCCGGATGAGGAACTTGCCGGGCTCACGGACCTGCTCGAACGCGGCGTTGTTGAGCAGCACGCAGCTGCCGGAGACCGAAGTGACCTTCACCGTCGTGGACTTGTTGTTGTCCAGGTTGGTCACCTTCAGCGTGGTCCCCGCCGGGAACTGGTTGCTGGACGCGGCAGGCGCCCCGCCCTCGCCGGAGAGCGTGACGGTCGAGCCGTTGCACACCTGTTGACCGGAGGCCGCGGCACCGCCGGCGTTCCCGCCCGCGTTTCCCGCCGGTGCCGATGCGGCCTGGGAGGGCTGCGCGGGCTGCGCGGGCTGCGCGGGCTGCGTGGGCTGCGTGGTCTGGGAGCCCTGAGCCGACTCCCCAACCGCACAACCCGACGCCTTCTGCTGGACCTTGATCTGGGCGATGACCGCCTCGCGGTTGGCGATCCTGGCCGCGGACTGGGCGTCGGGATTGGCCCGTTGCCCGTCGATGAACTTCTGGTTGTTGCCGAGGGCGGTGGCGAGTCCCTGGCAGACCGTCGAGTCCGCGGCCGACAGAGTCCGTGGACTCTGCGCGGCGTTCGAGGTGCTCGCCATGACGAAGGCACCGCCTCCCGCCACCGCCGCCGCGCTCACGAGCAGCGCGATCTTCTTCTTGGTGCCGAGAGTTCTCCTACGCGACATGCGCGCCTCCTGAAGAGGTAGGGGAGCGTACGCCGCTATGTACGAGATACCGAACGAAGTTACTCAGTGGTTACAGGAGTCACTGAAGTAACGTACGTCACAGCAAAGTTGAAGCCGGCTCACAGCCCGCGCCCGGCAGACCCTCGACTACCGCGACAGAGCATCCCGTACGGCCTCTTCCGTGCGGCCGACCACGGCGGTGCCGTCCTCCGCGGTGATGATGGGGCGCTGGATCAGCTTGGGGTGCTCGGAGAGCGCGGCGATCCACCGCTCACGCGCCGCCTCGTCCCGCGGCCAGTCCTTGAGGCCGAGTTCCTTGGCCTCGGCCTCCTGGGTGCGGGTGATGTCCCACGGTTCGAGGCCGAGCCGGTCGAGTACGTCCTTGATCTCGGCCTCGCTCGGTACGTCCTCCAGGTAGCGGCGGACGGTGTAGTCGGCGCCTTCGGCGTCGAGCAGGCCGATCGCGCTGCGGCACTTGGAACAGGCGGGGTTGATCCAGATCTCCATGGGGCCCACGGTACCCCTGGGGACCGCTCAAAGCCCTTGTGGCCAGGGCCTTTTGTCAGTGGGGGGCGGTAGAATAGAAGCAGTGTTCGAGGGTGGCGCCGGGGTTGCCGAAGGCCCTGGTGGATGCCCTTACCGCGACAGGAGGATGCCTGTGCCCGCTGCCGCACTGAAGCCGAAGCCGACCCAGTCCACCGCGCAGCACCCCGTGCTGCTCGATCTGCCGTACGACCCCGTGGAGAAGCGCCCGCTGCCGCCGGGGCGCCCCCGCGAGTGGTACATCTCGCACAACCGTCGCCTCAAGGCGATGCGGCTCGCCATCGCCCTGCTCGACTCGGGCGTCTATCTGCCCAACCAGGCCCGCAACGAGACGATACGGAGCACGGCGCAACTCATCGGAGTCCACCCGCCGTCGGACACGACGTGCCACATGGTGCGGGCGCTGATGCGATACACGCGGTAGGCCGATGGTGCCGGGTGCCCCCTGCTTGTGGGGTGCCCGGCGTTGTCGTCCCTGGGGGCTGCCGCCCCCAGACCCCCGCTTCGGCCTGAACGGCCTCGTCCTCAAACTCCCCCAGAGGGGGGACCCCCAGACGGGCTGAGTGGTCCTGCTGCGAGTTCCTTCTCCAGCGGTGTTCGGAATCTCGGTGTCACCCGGCTCGTCCCCACCCACCCCTGCAGTCGCTGTGCCTCCGCCTCGATCGTCGCCCTCTCCACCCTGCCGATGCCCTCCTCGTCCAGCAGACGCCACGCGATCTCGCCGTCGGGGCGCTGGGCCCAGGCGCCGACCACGCGGCCGTTCCACCACACCGTCGGGCCCACGTTGCCGCTGCCGTCGAAGAGTTGGGGGCGTAGGTCCGGGGCCAGGTACCAGTCACGGGCCTGCCAGCCCATCGCCGTCGGGTCCAGGGCCGGGAGCAGGGCAGCCCATGGCTCCGCGGGCTCGGCCACCGGGTCGGCGTCGCCGTGGACGACGTAACCCGTGCCCTTGTCCAGTGACACCTCCTGCGCTTTGATCGCCGCCAGTGCCCGGCGTACGTCCGTCACCTTCCAGCCCGTCCACCACTTCAGGTCCGCCTCCGTGGCCGGCCCGCAGACGGTGAGCCAGCGGCCTAGGAGTGCCGCCTGGGCCTCGGGGACGTCGAGTTCGGGGTGCGGGGGTGCGACCGCCCAGCGGAACTGGCTCGACGTCCACGATCCGAGTGGGCGGCCCCGGACGACCTTGCCCTCCACGCCCAGCACCTTCAGCAGGCGGGTCGAGACCGTGTGGACGCCCTCGTAACCCTTGCCGGCCGCGTACACGAACTGCTCGCGCAACCGCGGCTCGTCCTCGGCGAGTTCGGCCGCCGTCGCCTGGCCGCGCAGCGCCAGCGCGGCCAGCGCCGACTCCTCGACCTCCTTCAGCCAGGCCGCGTCCGGGGCGCCTGCCGTGGCCATGTCCTTGAGCAGCTTGGCCCGTTCGCGGGCGGCGACGGTCAGGCCGGTTGAGGCGTGGACGACGGCGGTGAGGTCGGTGGGGAACACGAACACGGTGTGCCGCATGCCGTGCATCCGGACCAGGGAGCGGTCCTCGTACAGGGCGCGCCCGGTCTCCGGCACCGTGCCTGCCGCGTCCGTCAGCCGGGCGCCGACGGCCAGGTACACCGTCGCCGGATCGGTGCCGTGCAGCGCGACGAGCGACGCGGCGACCTCCTCCGGGCTCTCCGCCCGCGCCCCCGGAGCCAGCCGCTGCCGCAGCGCCAGCCGCCCCCGCCGCTCGCCCACTCCGACATACCGAACCCCGCCACCCATCCGACCAACCTCCACCCGCCACAACACCGTCCCCCCATCCTGACGGACACCACTGACAACGCCCCCGAGACCGAGCCCCAGACCGACGCACCCTGGGCCGTGTCCCTGTCGCGCATCACTCAGGCGGCCCGCGCCCCCGGCCGCCCGGCCTTGCCGGACCGGCATGTCCCGGCTGTGTCCTGGTCGCGCACCACTCAGGCGGCCCGCGCCCCCGGCCGCCCGGCCTTGCCGGACCGGCATGTCCCGGCTGTGTCCTGGTCGCGCACCACTCAGGCGGCCCGCGCCCCCG
>NZ_JBEYUY010000052.1:8052-39492 GCF_040643775.1 Streptomyces sp. NPDC047081
CCGGCCGCCCGGCCCTGCCGGACCGACATAGCCCAGCCGTGCCCCGGTCGCGCGCCACTCGCGGCGGGCTCGCGCCCCCGCCGCTCGGCCCCGTCCGGCCAACCCCACCTCGGCCATGCCCCCTCGCGCACTCCTCACGGCGGCCCGCGACGCCCGCCACCCCAGCCCTCCCCGGCCAATGCCCCCGACCCCCCGACCCCTCGGCCCTCCACCCCCGGCCGCGCCCCCCACACGGCCCATCACCCACCCAACCGTCCGCCACCCTCCGTTCATCAACTGGTCACCTCCCGTCACCTGATCGCCGCCCCCGGCATGCGCCCACCCCCGTCCCCGCCTTCACTGCGAATCAAGGGCGACGGGATCCGTGCGGTGCGAGCGACGTGGAGGCGTGATGAGTGGGCGGCTGGTGTGGTGGTGGGCGGGATGACCGTGCCGGCCGACCGGGTCGAGCGTGGCCGGGCCGCTCGTAAGCGCGTCCCCCGGTCCGCGCACGGGACGTGGATCGTGCCCGTAGACCGGCCCGATCCCGTCGGCGTGCTGGAGCGGCAGGGGCGGGACCGGCTGCCCGAGCTGCTGCCGATCCGGTACGGGCGGATGGCCGCGTCCCCGTTCGCGTTCCTGCGCGGGTCCGCCGCCGTCATGGCCGCCGACCTCGCCGCCCAGCCGCACACCGGCCTCACCGTCCAGCTGTGCGGCGACGCCCACCTGCTCAACTTCGGGCTGTACGCCTCCCCGGAGCGCACGCTGCTGTTCGATCTGAACGACTTCGACGAGACCTTCCCCGGTCCCTTCGAGTGGGACGTCAAACGGCTCGCCGCATCCGTCGCCGTCGCCGGGCGCGAGAACGGGCACGAGGAGGGCAAGGTGCGGCGAGCAGTCGTCGAGGCCGTCGCCGCCTACCGGCTCAACATGCGCCGGCTGGCCCGGCACGGCGAACTCGCCGTCTGGTACGAGCGCATCGACGCCGAGAGCCTGCTGCCGCTGGCCCGCTCCGCGCGCCGCCGACGCCAGGTCGCCTCCAGCCTGACCAGGGCCCGGCGCCGCACCAGTCTGCAGGCCGTCGGCAAGCTGACCGAGGTCGTCGACGGGCGGCGACGTATCGTCAACGACCCGCCTCTGCTGGAACCCGCCGGCGCCTCCGACATGGCCTCCCTGCGCAAGATCTTCAGCGACTACCGCTCCACCCTCTCCGAGGAACGCCGCCTCCTCCTGGACCGCTACCGCTTCGTCGACGCCGCCCGCAAGGTCGTCGGCGTCGGCAGCGTCGGCATGCGCTGCTTCGTCGTACTGCTGGCCGGGCGGGACGCGGACGATCCGCTGTTCCTGCAGATCAAGGAGGCGCGGAAGTCCGTATTGGAGGAGCACCTGCCGAGCGGGCCGTACGTGCATCCCGGGCATCGGGTCGTGGCGGGTCAGCGGTTGTTGCAGGCCGCCGGCGACATCTTCCTGGGGTGGATGACCGGGCCCCAGGGGCGGGCCTTCTACTGGCGGCAGCTGCGCGACATGAAGGGCTCCGCGGACGTCGCCGGGATGAGCCCGGCCGATCTTCTCGGTTACGCCCGGCTGTGCGGTACCGCCCTGGCCCGTGCGCACGCCCGCTCCGGGGACCGGATCGCCATCGCCGCCTACCTGGGCGGTGCCGACACCTTCGAGCGGGCGGTCGCCGACTTCGCCCTCGCCTACGCCGGCCAGACCGTCGCCGACCACGCCGCCCTGGGCGCCGCCGTGGCCGCAGGTGTCGTCGGAGCGGCACCCGAAGTGTGACGCCGGGCCTACGCTGATCGAGTGCAGCCCTATGCGCCCGATTCGGACGGCTTCGAAGTCGTCGCCGTGGCCTCCTCGGCCGGCGGCATCCACGGTCTCGCCACCCTGCTCGGCGCCCTGGGTGAGCAGTTTCCGGTGCCGGTGCTGGTCGTCCAGCACCTCGACCCGCGCCACCGCACCGTCATCGCCGAGGTCCTGGACCGCCGTACCCCGCTGGATGTGAAACTCGCCGAGGACCGCGAGCAGACCCTGCCCGGCACGGCCTACATCGCGCCCCCCGACCGGCACCTGCTCGTCGGCTCCGACGGCATGCTCACCCTCACCGACACCGAGCTGGTCCACTTCGTGCGGCCCTCCGCCGACCTGCTCTTCGAGTCGGTCGCGGGGGCCTACGGGGCGCGCGCCATCGCGTGCGTGCTCACCGGGACCGGGCGCGACGGGGCGATGGGCGTGGACGCGGTCAAGTCGCGCGGGGGCACCGTGATCGTGCAGGATCCGGCGACCGCGGAGTTCCGCGGAATGCCCGATGCTGCGGTGGGTACGGGGAGAGTGGACTTCGTGCTACCTCTGGAGGAGATCCCCGCGGTGATCCGCGGGCTGGTCGAGACCAAGAGGCAGTAGCAGAGAAGTGGCGGAAGTGATGGGCGACGGACAGCCGGACGTGGAGACCGACGAGGAACTCGAGGAACTCCTCGGTTTCCTCAGGGACGCCCGCGGCTTCGACTTCACCGGGTACAAACGGTCCTCGCTGGGCCGCCGTATCCGCAAGCGGATGGCGGACGCGCAGGTCACGTCGTACACCGACTACCGCGATCGGCTGGAGACGAACGCGGACGAGTTCGACGCGCTGTTCAACACCATCCTGATCAACGTCACCTCCTTCTTCCGTGACCCCGATTCCTGGACCTTCATGCAGCGCGAGGTGCTGCCCGAGCTGCTCGCGCAGAGCGCGGCGGACGAGGAGATCCGGGTGTGGAGCGCGGGCTGCTCCAGCGGCGAGGAGGCTTACTCGCTGGCGATCATGTTCGCCGAGGCGCTCGGCCTGGACGAGACCCTGGAACGCGTCAAGATCTACGGCACCGACGTCGACGACGAGGCGCTGCGCGACGCCCGCTCCGGTCTGTATCAGGCCAAGGTCCTCAGCCCGCTCGCCCCCGACCTGCGGGACAAGTACTTCGAGCAGAACGGCGCCCGCTTCGGCTTCCGCCCCGATCTGCGCCGCCGGGTCATCTTCGGCCGGCACGACATCACCCGGGACGCCCCGATCTCCCGCCTCGACCTGCTGACCTGCCGCAACACGCTGATGTACTTCAATGTCGAGGCGCAGACCCAGATCGTCGACCGGTTCCACTTCGCGCTGCGCGAGGGCGGTTTCCTGTTCCTGGGCAAGGCCGAGATGCTGCTCAACGACGCCGAGAGGTTCGACGTGATGAGCATGCGCCAGCGCGTGTTCCGCAGGCGTCCGGGGGAGGCCGCGGCGCCTTACCAGCCCGCCCCGGTGAAGATCCGAGCCGGGTCGAGCGCCGGGCTGCACACAGTCGCCCGGCACCGGCAGCTGCGTGACCTCATCCTCGACGCCACACCCAGTCCCGCGGTGGCCGTGGACTCCGATGGCATGGTCATTCTGATCAACAGCCACGCGCGCGTGCAGTTCGGCCTCACCGCGAACGACGTCGGGCGCCCCTTCCAGGACCTGGAGATCTCCTACCGCCCGGTCGAGCTCCGTTCCCTGATCGAGCAGGCGGGCCACGAGCGGCGGACTCTCCGGGTCAACGGTGCGGAACGCAGGGTCGGTGAGGACGTGCAGTACTTCGACATCCTCGTCCAGCCCCTGGGCGGCCCCGACGCCATGTCTGCCGCCACCAACATCACCTTCACCGACGTCACGGTCACCACTCAGCTCAAGGCCGAGATCAAGCGGGTCCGCGAGGACCTGGAGACGGCGTACGAGGAACTCCAGTCCACCAACGAGGAACTGGAGACCACCAACGAGGAACTCCAGTCCAGCATCGAGGAGTTGGAGACGACGAACGAGGAACTCCAGTCCACCAACGAGGAACTGGAGACGACGAACGAGGAACTCCAGTCCGGCAACGAGGAACTGGAGACCATGAACGAGGAGATGCGGGTCCGCACCGAGGAGTTGGACGAGGCCCGCACCTTCCTGGAGGCCGTGCTGACCTCCATCGCCGCCGGAGTCGTCGTGCTCGACCAGAACATGAAGGTCAAGAGCTGGAACCGGGGCGCCGTCGACCTGTGGGGCCTGCGCCCCGACGAGGTCCTCGACCAGCCCTTCTACGGTCTCGACTTCGGGCTGCGCACCGAGCAGCTGCGCGAGGCCATCCAGCGCTGCGTCGAGACCGGCAAGCGCGGCGAGCCGCTGCCCGTCTCGGCCGTCAACCGGCTGGGCAGGTCGATCACCTGTCTGGTGCAGTGCAGCCCGTTCGACGCGCACCACGGCGGGGTCGTCCTGCTCATGGAAGAAGGCCGGACGAACGGCTCCGAGTGAGAGGCCGGGGCGTACGATTCCGGTATGGCCACCGAGAGCGGGGCCCAGGATTCCACGGCATCCGCGCAGCGGAAGGCCGCGGTGGCGCGTGCCCGTTCGGCACACGAGACCGCGCGTGCCGAGCACCACGAGAAGCTCGCCGGCGAAGCGGCCTCCGAGGTGCTGCGGGACATGCATCTGCGGATCGCCGAAGTTCACCGGTCCACGGCGGCCTGTCATCTGACCGCGGCCCGGCTCCAGGAGTCGTACTCGACCCGGCTCGCGAACTGGTCGGCGGCGCGCGACACCCCGCGGCCGCTGTTCATGGCCGGGGTCGCGGAGGCCTGCGGGACCAACAGCGCGGCCCTCACCCTGGTCGGGGCCACCCTCGACCAGCTCGCCCTCGCCGCCTCCGACGAACCGTCCCGGGCCGCCCAGGAGCTGGAGTTCCTGCTCGGCGAGGGCCCGGCCCGGGACGCGACGCAGGGAGTATGCCTGGTCACGGCGTCCGGCCTGGCGCTGCGCGACCGCTGGCCCGGGTACGGTCCGGCGGTCGGCGAACTCGGCATCGGCGAGGTGGCCGCCGTACCCCTCAGTCTCTCGGGGACATGCGTCGGGGCCCTGGCGGTGTTCGACCCCGCCCCCGGCGTCGTCGACTCGGCCACCTTCACCGACCTCGCCGACGCCATCACCCGCTCCATGATCCTCGGTACGGACGGTGACCCCGGCCTGTACGACGATCTCGACCTGCGCGCACTGGTGCACCAGGCCGCCGGCATGGTCTCCGTGCAGCTCGACTGCTCGGTGCCCGACGCCCTGGAAATGATCAAGGCGCATGCGTTCGCCGAGGGAGTCTCCGCGCACGCGGTGGCCGACCGGATCGTGCGGGGCCTGCTGTGTCTCGGCTGAGGGGGCCGGCGGCCCCGAGGTGAAGGGAAGCTCATGACCAAGCCCGTGTCACCGCGGCGGCTGGCGAAGGCGTTCGTCGAGCTCGCCGCGAGCGCGGTCACGGACGGCAATGATCCGACCGGCCTCCTTGAGGCCCTCGCGGCCCAGGGAGCCGAACTGCTCGACGGCTGCGCGGTCATCGTGCTGTACGCCCCCGACGAGCGCACCCCGGCCCGGGTGACCGGCACCGGCGAGGAGCTCATGCGGCTGGCCCAGGACGCCCTCGCCTGGGACGAGGGGCCCGGACCGGAGGCACGCCGCACCGGCCGGACGGTGCCCGACACACCCCTGGCCGGCGACCGGGCCCGGCGCGAGTGGCCGCGCTACGGCCCGCGCGCACTGGCGCTCGGCTACGGCCGGGCCGCCGCGCTGCCCCTGCAGGCCGGCGAGGACACCGTGGGCGCCCTGGTCCTGCTGGGCCGCGGCACCGCGCCGCTGTCCGCGGAGCTCCTGGAGCTGGGCCAGTCGCTCACCGAGGCGGCGGGCTGGAACCTCGCCCAGGACCGGCTGCTGCGGGAGAGCCGCGCCCTCGCCGACCAGCTGGGCCAGGCGCTGAGCAGCCGTATCGTCATCGAACAGGCCAAAGGCTCGCTCGCGGCCCGGCACTCCATCACGGTCGACGAGGCCTTCCACGTCCTGCGCTCCCACGCTCGCTCCCAGCGCCGCCGGCTGACGGAGGTGGCCCGGGAGGTGGTGGAGCAGCGGCTGGAGCTGCGGGTGGAGTAAGCCCGCGGTCTAGGAAGCCGCGCCCGCTTCCGCGCCCGATGCCGCCGCGGCCGTCTCTTCGCCCTGCGCCGCCTTGATCGCCTCGCGCAGGTGCTCCTCCTCGGCGTTGCTCAGCGAGGTCTGCACCAACTGGCCGCCGAACGGGGTGAGTTGCGGGATCACCTTGTCCGTCGCCGCGTTCTTGACCAGCACGAACAGGGCCGCTGCGCCGGGCCGCAGATTCTGGCTGAGGTCCCTCATGAAGTTGTCGTTGATGCCCGTGTCGGTCATCGCGCCTCCGGCCGCCCCGGCCGCCGCACCCACCGCCGCGCCGAGCAGCGGAGCCAGGAACAGCATCCCGATCAGGCCACCCCACAGCGCGCCTCCGGCCGCCCCCGTCGCCGTGTGGTTGACGGCCTGGTGCAGCTTGATCTTCCCGTCGTCGCGCCGCTCGACGACCACCGCGTCATCCAGCTCGACCAGATGCTGCTTGGACAGCTCGAACAGCTTCTCGCGCACCTGGTTGGCGGTCGCGAGGTCGTTGTACGCGACGACGAAGAGATTGCTCATGGCGAGCCCCTTATGCCGGATCAGTCCATTTCCCGTGTCCCGCTCGACTCTAGGACGGAGAAAAAGGAGATGCACGCCGAGTGATCGCGTCCGTACTCTGGACACACGTTGCGGAGCCGCCCACCACCGGTTCCGGCAGGACAGGCATCGTCTGCCGGACTCGGGGCTACTCTCTACGCACCGACGGAGGGACGCTCATCCCCCAGCGCCCCGTCGGCATGCACCGACACCAACACCGCTCGTACACACCCACGCCCACGGAGGCCCGTCATGGGCACCATCTTGATATCCGGGACCATCGTCCTGGCCCTCCTAGGATTCGGAAACCACGTCTGGTGGCTCGCCGCGGCCGGCGTCTTCTTCCTGTACATGCAGTACGGGCGGGACGGCGGCGCGCAGTCCTCGTCGTCCGGGGGATCCTCGTCGTCCTCGTCGGGGTCCATGCCCGCGTCGTACCAGGCCTACCGCAAGCGCCGTGACCAGCAGGCCAAGTGGGAGCGCCGCTACCGCCGCGAGCGCCCCCTGGAGACCCGCCGTCAGGAGCGCGACAGGAGCAAGTAGCCCTACAGGCCGGGGGCGCCCCACACGGGGAACCACCGGCTGAGGTCCTGCTCCATCTTCAGGTCGCCCGCGAGAGCCGCCTTGACCTGCAGTTCCAGTGCGTTGTCGCGCCGCTGTCCGTCACCGGGCAGCGGCGCGAACGGATAGAACGTGCCGCGCTTGTAGAGGTAGACCAGCGCGAGCCGCCGGCCGCCCTCGCCCTCGAACCCGGCCAGTGAGCACAGCAGTTGCGGGCCGAAGCCGTTGACCTCCATCGAACTGTTCACCGCGTGCAGGTCGTTGACCAGGTCGGACAGCTGCTCGGGGGAGCGGCGGGAGACCAGCCAGGAGTAGCCGTACGTGTCCTGGCTGAGCTCGACCGGCGGGCCGTCCCGGTCGGCGTCCGCGTCCAGCAGGGCCTGGACCTCCCGGTGCGTCTGCTCGAAGGCGGCGCCCTCGACCGTGGCGAAGCACACCGCACCCGTGCCGGTCGGTGTAAAGCCGGCCGCGGCCTCGAGGGTCACGGCCGCCGACGGCAGTCCGAAGAGCTGGTCCAGATCGGGCAGCGCCGGCTTGGTACGGCCGAGCAGGATGTCCAAGAGCCCCATGCATCACGCCTTTCCGGGGTTGTCCGGGGTGGCCGCCTCCCCCAACTCCGCGGAGATCCGGCCGAGTTGGTCGAGGCGCTGTTCCAGGGTCGGGTGGGTCGAGAAGAACCGCTCGACGCCGGGCTCCTTGCCGGTGGCCGGCGTGAAGTAGAAGGCGTTGAAGGCCTGGGCGGTGCGCAGGTCCTTGGTCGGGATCCGGGCGATGTCGCCGGAGACCTTGGTCAGCGCGGAGGCGAGCACCGAGGGCCGCCCGGTGAGCAGCGCGGCCGCCCGGTCGGCGGCCAGCTCCCGGTACCGGGACAGGGCCCTGATCAGCAGGAAGCTGATCGCGTACACGGCCGCGGACACGCCCATCACGGCGGCGAAGATCACGGCGGTGTTCTGGTCGCGCCGCCCACCGCCGAACAGCTGGCTGTAGAAGGCGAACCGTACGATGAGCCCGGCGATCACACCGAGGAACGAGGCAATCGTGATCACGGCGACGTCCTTGTGCGCCACGTGCGACAGCTCGTGCGCGAGCACGCCCTCCAGCTCGGCCGGCTCAAGCCGCCGCAGCAGCCCGGTGGTCACGCAGACCACCGCGTGATCCGGGTTCCGCCCGGTGGCGAAGGCGTTCGGCATGTCCATCTCGGACACGGCGACGACCGGCTTGGGCATGTCGGCGATCGCACACAGCCGGTCCACCACCGCGTGCAGCTCGGGATACTCCTCGCGCTCCACGACCCGCCCGCGCATGGCGAACATCGCGATCCGGTCGGAGAACCAGAACTGCGCGACGAACATCGCCGCCATCAGCACGACGACCAGCAACCAGGACTTCAGCAACACGATCAGCGCGGCGACGAACGCCACGTACAGCAACCCGAGCAGGAACATCGTGACCGTCATCCGCACGGTCAGCCGCCGGTCGCTCCGGAAGCGGCTCTGCATCTGCATCACCCCGCAGTCAGGCACTCGTCCCGCTGTCCAGTGTGCACCCGCCCACTCCCATGAAGTGGTTCCGATCAGCCCTAGTAGCAGCAAAAGGTCCTAATGAGGTCCCTAGTAGGGAGCCCTGAAATTGCTGTACCCGAGCAGCAGGATGATCGCCGCGACGGATCCCAGCACGATCACCGTCGACACCCACGAGGACCGCCGCGGCGCCACAGGCTCGGGATCGGCCCGGAAGGGCTGCGGCTCGGGCGGATTCTCCCTCCACCGAGCAGCCAGCATCCGCGCCCGCGCCGAGGGCTCCTTGTGCTCGGCACCATCGGCCCACCGAATGTCGAACTCCCGCTCGTCATCGTCCTGTTGCGACATCCCCGCGTCTCCCCGTCACCCTGTCGAACAGCTGTGCAGAAAACCATACGACGGCGCCCCCGTCCCGGGAAACCGGAACGGGGGCGCCGTCGTCAGACCGTCTGCGACGCGTCGATCACACGTCGAAGTACAGCTCGAACTCGTGCGGGTGCGGACGCAGCTGCAGCGGGGCGATCTCGTTGGCGCGCTTGAAGTCGATCCACGTCTCGATCAGGTCGGACGTGAAGACGTCACCGGCGAGAAGGAACTCGTGGTCGCGCTCCAGGGAGTCGAGGACGGCCGGGAGGGACGTCGGGACCTGGGCGACGTTCGCGTGCTCCTCGGGAGCCAGCTCGTAGAGGTCCTTGTCGATCGGCTCGGCCGGCTCGATCTTGTTCTTGATGCCGTCCAGGCCCGCGAGGAGCAGCGCCGAGAAGGCGAGGTACGGGTTGCCGGAGGAGTCGGGCGCGCGGAACTCGACGCGCTTGGCCTTCGGGTTGGAGCCCGTGATCGGGATACGCATGGCCGCGGAGCGGTTGCGCTGCGAGTACACCAGGTTGATCGGCGCCTCGAAGCCGGGGACCAGGCGGTGGTACGAGTTCACCGTCGGGTTGGTGAAGGCCAGCAGCGACGGGGCGTGCTTGAGGATGCCGCCGATGTAGTAGCGGGCGGTGTCCGACAGGCCCGCGTAGCCGGCCTCGTCGTAGAACAGCGGGTCGCCGTTGGCCCACAGCGACTGGTGGACGTGCATGCCCGAGCCGTTGTCGCCGAAGATCGGCTTCGGCATGAAGGTCGCGGTCTTGCCGTTGCGCCAGGCCACGTTCTTCACGATGTACTTGAAGAGCTGGAGGTCGTCCGCGGCCGAGAGCAGCGTGTTGAACTTGTAGTTGATCTCCGCCTGGCCGGCGGTGCCCACCTCGTGGTGCTGGCGCTCGACCTGGAGGCCGGCCCTGCCCAGCTCCAGGGAGATCTCGGCGCGCAGGTCGGCGAAGTGGTCGACCGGCGGGACCGGGAAGTAGCCGCCCTTGTAGCGGACCTTGTAGCCCCGGTTGTCCTCCAGCGCGCCCGTGTTCCAGGCACCCGCCTCGGAGTCGATGTGGTAGAAGCTCTCGTTCGCGGACGTGGCGAAACGGACGCTGTCGAAGACGTAGAACTCCGCCTCCGGGCCGAAGTACGCCGTGTCGGCGATGCCCGTCGACGCCAGGTAGGCCTCGGCCTTCTTCGCCACGTTGCGCGGGTCGCGGGAGTACTGCTCGCCCGTGATCGGGTCGTGGATGAAGAAGTTGATGTTCAGCGTCTTGTCACGGCGGAAGGGGTCGACCCGGGCGGTCGACAGGTCCGCGCGCAGCGCCATGTCGGACTCGTGGATGGCCTGGAAACCACGGATCGACGAGCCGTCGAACGCGAGCTCCTCGTCCGGGTCGAACGCCTCGACGGGCACCGTGAAGTGCTGCATGACGCCCGGCAGGTCGCAGAAGCGGACGTCGACGAACTTGACGTCCTCGTCCGCGATGAACTTCTTGGCCTCGTCGGCGTTCTGGAACATCCAGCTCCTCCTACTCCCGACCGTCCCGCCGGGGTGGTAGTTCGTTCGTGCGGCCAGTGCGGTGGCACACGCTGACCTCGACACTAGGGACGCGTGATTTCTCGGGCGTGACCCATTTGTTTCGCACAAGTTAACCGGACCTCGCCCGGTTGACCCCACCTGTCCGTATCCCGAAACGGTGGCAGTACCGTGGACGCGTGGACAAGAGGGAAGCAGTTGGGTCGTGGCTCTCGGGCCCCCGCGCGGCCGCGGAGGATGCCGGTGTCGACTTCGGATACCGCGGTGAGCGGCTGGGTCTGCCGGAGGAGGGACCGGGCTCGATCGCCCGTCCCGGCCGCCGGATCGGCGCCCTGGTCGTGGACTGGGGCCTGTGCCTCTTGATCGCATACGGCCTGATCACGCACGGCTACGACCAGGCGACCGGCAACTGGGCCCTGCTCGTCTTCTTCCTGCTCGGAGCTCTGACCGTCGGCACCGTCGGCTTCACCCCGGGCAAGCGCCTCTTCGGCCTCCGCGTGGTCGCCCTGGCCACCGGCCGCCCGAGCCCCCTGCGCGCCCTGCTGCGCACGGCCCTGCTGTGCATCGCCATCCCCGCCCTGATCTGGGACCGCGACGGCCGGGGCCTGCACGACCAGCTGGCCCGCACGGTCGAACTCCGGATCTGAACCCGCGTACACATGACGAAGGGGCGCCCGGATCACCGGGCGCCCCTTGTTTCGTACGAGGATTCAGCGGGCCTTTCCGCCGCCCTTCGGCAGCTTCATGCCCTTCGGCATCGGACCCTTCGGCAGCGGCATGTTGCTCATCAGGTCGCCCATCGCGCGCAGCCGGTCGTTCGTGGCCGTCACCTGCGGACCGGTCAGGACCCGCGGCAGCTTCAGCATGGTCGTGCGGACCTTCTTCAGCTCGACCTGGCCCTCGCCCGTGCCCACGATGATGTCGTGCACCGGCACGTCCGCGACGATACGGTTCATCTTCTTCTTCTCGGCGGCCACCAGAGTCTTCACCCGGTTCGGGTTGCCCTCGGCCACCAGCACGATGCCGGCCTTGCCGACAGCCCGGTGCACCACGTCCTGGCTGCGGTTCATCGCCACCGCCGGAGTCGTGGTCCAGCCCCGGCCGATGTTGTCGAGCACGGCCGCGGCTGCGCCCGGCTGGCCCTCCATCTGCCCGAAGGCCGCCCGCTCGGCCCGGCGCCCGAACACGATCGCCGTCGCGAGGAAGGCGAGGAACAGGCCCAGGATGCCGAGATAGATGGGGTGACCGATCAAGAAACCGATCGCGAGAAAGACACCCAAGGTGATGATGCCGACAGCCGCGAGTACAAGACCGATCTTCTTGTCGGCCTTGCGGGTCATCTTGTACGTCAGGGCGATCTGCTTCAGTCGCCCGGGGTTAGCGGCGTCCGCCGCATTGTCCTTCCTCGCCATGCCCCGCAGTCTACGTGGCCCCGGGAGTGCCGACGACGGCAGTGCCCGACGGAGCGGGGGGAGGGAGGATCAGGGGCGGATCGTGGTGACCTGGTCCAGGACACGCTGTGCCTCGACCCGGTCCTTGGCGCGGCGTCGGTCCTCGAGGACGGAGGTCCAGGCGTTGCGGCGGGCGGTGCGCTGGCCGCTGCTCATGAGCAGCGACTCGACGGCACGCAGTGCATCGGTGAACGACGGGATGGCGGTGGCGCGAACGGGCGCGGCCTGCATAGTGGAGGTCCCCCCTAGGAACGGCTCTGGACGGGAGTGCACGTGGTGTGATTCCAGGGTCACTGTTTGGTGTTACCAGGGCGTGACCGACCGGTCAAACACCAATGAAGCCTTGATACGGGGGCCGGAAACGCTGACGCGGCCCTGATGTCCGCCCTCATCTGCGAGGACGTTCAGGACCGCGTCGAACTGGCCGTTACTGGCGGGTAGTTGCTTGTGCTCGGATTCACACGCCCCGCGTGGCACTCCGTGCCATCAGACCGCCTGCGAGGCGACGTACGCGCCACCCCGCTGCGGAGCAGCTGATTGACGCAGCTCGATGGCCATCTGGTAGAGCCGGCCGGCCCGGTACGAGGACCGCACCAGCGGGCCGGACATGACCCCGGAGAAGCCGATCTGCTCGGCCTCCTCCTTCAGCTCCACGAACTCCTGCGGCTTCACCCAGCGTTCGACGGGGTGGTGGCGCACGGACGGGCGCAGGTACTGCGTGATGGTGACCAGCTCGCAGCCGGCCTCGTGCAGCTGGCGCAGCGCGTCGCTGACCTCCTCGCGGGTCTCGCCCATGCCGAGGATGAGGTTCGACTTGGTGACCAGGCCGTAGTCGCGGGCGGCCGTGATGACCTTGAGCGAGCGGTCGTAGCGGAAGCCGGGGCGGATGCGCTTGAAGATCCGGGGGACCGTCTCGACGTTGTGCGCGAAGACCTCGGGGCGCGAGGAGAAGACCTCTTCGAGCTGCTCCGGGACGGCGTTGAAGTCGGGGGCGAGCAGTTCGACCTTCGTCCGCCCGGCCTCCCGCTCAGCCGTCTGCTGGTGGATCTGGCGCACCGTCTCCGCGTACAGCCAGGCACCGCCGTCGGCCAGATCGTCGCGGGCGACGCCGGTGATGGTGGCGTAGTTCAGGTCCATGGTGACCACGGACTCGCCGACGCGGCGCGGCTCGTCACGGTCGAGCGCCTCGGGCTTGCCGGTGTCGATCTGGCAGAAGTCGCAGCGCCGGGTGCACTGGTCGCCGCCGATGAGGAAGGTCGCCTCGCGGTCCTCCCAGCACTCGTAGATGTTCGGGCAGCCGGCTTCCTGGCAGACCGTGTGCAGGCCCTCGCTCTTCACGAGGTTCTGCATCTTGGTGTACTCGGGGCCCATTTTCGCCCGGGTCTTGATCCACTCGGGCTTGCGCTCGATGGGGGTCTGGCTGTTGCGGACCTCCAGGCGCAGCATCTTGCGTCCGTCGGGTGCGACTGCGGACACGACCGGCTCCCTAGCGATTGATTCTTCGGCGTGCTCAAGGGTACGCCCGTGGATTTGAAAGCCGACGGCCTGTCTCAGGCCGCCGGTGTCTTCTCGATCACCCTCGGCCGCAGGTCCGCGTTCCCCAGTACGTCCGTCAAGTGCCGCTCGGCGACGGGCAGCACGTCGGCGATCGTGAGGTCGCGGCCCAGCTCGTGCGCGAGCGAGGTCACGCCCGCGTCGCGGATGCCGCAGGGGATGATCTTGTCGAAGCTGGAGGTGTCCGGGTTCACGTTCAGGGCGAAGCCGTGCATGGTGACGCCCTTGGCGACGCGGATGCCCATGGCGCAGATCTTGCGGTCCTCGCGCCGCTGGCCCGCGTTCGAGGGCGCGTACTCGGGGCCGTTGAGCCGCGGGTCGAACTCCTCGTCGGTCAGCCGGGGGTCGAAGTCGAGGGAGAGACCGCCCAGGGCGGGGCGCTTGTCCACCGGGTCGCCCAGCACCCAGACGCCCGCCCGGCCCTCGACCCGGCTGGTCTCGACGCCGAACTCCGCGCAGACCCGGATCATCGCCTCTTCGAGCCGGCGCAGATGCGCGACCACGTCCACGGGACGCGGCAGCTTCTGGATCGGGTAGCCGACCAGCTGGCCGGGGCCGTGCCAGGTGATCTTGCCGCCGCGGTCCACGTCGACGACCGGAGTGCCGTCGAGGGGGCGCTCGTTGTCCGCCGTGCGCCGGCCCGCCGTGTACACCGGCGGGTGCTCCAGCATCAGCACGGTGTCCGGGATCTCGTCGGCGAAGCGCGCCGCGTGCACCCGGCGCTGCTCGTCCCACGCCACCTGGTAGTCCACGGCCTCGGCACCGAATCCCATACGGACGAACCGCAGCTCACTCACGGCAAGCGCCTCCCTAGACGGTCGTAAGGCACGAAACATGCCTACGCCACTGTACGACTCGCCGTTGCGCGTCAGCCGTGCGGCCAATCCTCACACGATCGGATGAACGAGCGTCGAAGTGTGCGATCACCTGCTCACTCTCCGCTACATTCGCGCCGTCCTATAGAGGCCATAAGGGCTGCTCACAGGCAATCCGGGCAGGAGACACCACCGCAGATGACGGAACGACCCGCGCAGCGCACCCCCAACCGCCAGCTCGCCGCGCTCATCGCAGAAGCGGGGTTCTCCAACGCGGGACTCGCCCGTCGCGTGGACCAGCTCGGTCTCGAACACGGGCTTGATCTGAGATACGACAAGACATCGGTCACCCGATGGCTGCGCGGCCAGCAGCCCAGAGGTACGACCCCCGCCCTCATCGCAGAGGTCTTCACGCGGCGGCTGGGGCGCCGTCTGACCGCGCAGGATCTCGGTCTGGACGCCTGTGCGCCGGTGTACGCCGGGCTGGAGTTCGCCGGCACCCCGGAGGAGGCCGTCGACATCGTCGGCGGGCTGTGGCGCAAGGACTCGGGCAGCCACGCCGAGCTCCGCAAGATCGCGTTCACCCCGGCCGGGCTCGTGGTGCCCAGCCGGGACTGGCTGATCGGCCGCGCCGACGACAAGGTGGCCCGCGGCGAACAGCCCGCCGCCCGCGTCCCCGCGCAGGGCCGCCCCGCGGTCCCGCGCCAGCGCGGCCAGGGCGAGCGCGGCCCCGGCCAGAAGGTCACCGGCGGGGACATCGCCGCGCTGCGCTCGGTCGGCGAACTCTTCCGCACCCTCGACGACAAGTACGGCGGCGGCCACGCCCGCCAGGCCCTCGTGCGCTACCTGGAGCACGAGTGCGAGCCGATGCTGCGCGGCACGTACGGCGAGCAGACCGGCCGCAAGCTGTTCGCCGCCGCGGCCGACCTCACGAGGCTCGCGGGCTGGACGTCGTACGACATCGCGGCGCACGGGCTCGCCCAGCGGTACTTCGTGCAGGCGCTGCGGCTCGCGCAGGCCGCGGGTGACCGGGCGTACGGCTCCTATGTCCTCGTCACCATGAGCCGGCAGGCCGTGTATCTCGGGCACGGGCGCGAGGCGGTGCAGCTCGCGCGGGTGGCGCAGCAGGGGGTGGGGACCAACGCGCCGCCCGTCCTGCAGGCGTTGCTGCACGCGGCCGAGGCGCGCGGGCACGGGGTGCTGGGGGAGGTGCGGAACTGCACGGGCTCGCTGGTTCGGGCGGAGCGCGCGCTGGAGGCGGCGCGCTCCGGGGACGAAGTGCCGTACTGGGCGCGGTTCTTCGACGAGGCGCAGCTGGCGGACGAGTTCGGGCACGCGCACCGGGACCTTCAGCAGTTCCGGGCGGCGGCGCAGCATGCGGAGCGGTCGCTGCAGTTGCGTGCGCCCGCGTACGCCCGCAGCCGGCTCTTCTGCCGCATCGTGCTGGCCTCCGCCCGGCTCGGCCTGGGGGAGCTGGACCAGGCCTGTGCGCTGGGGGCGGAGGCGGCGGGGGCCGCGGCCGAGATGAGGTCGGTGCGGGCGGTCGAGTACGTGCGGGACTTCGAGCGCCGGTTGGAGCCGTACAAGGACGCGGCGCCGGTACGGGGTTATCGGGACAAGGTGGCGGCGTTGGGTTAGGCCGCCTGCGTAGCGGGAACCGGATCCGCCCTGTGCATCGAGCCCGCCGCCTCCAAGTCCGCCAGGATCGCTGTCGTCGCCCTGTGGGACGAGTGGAGGGCGCCCTGGACCGTGCTGGTGTCCCGGTGGTCGCCGCAGACGTACAGGCCTGCCAGGAGGCGTACCGGGCGGCGCAGGTCGTGGGGTGGGCGCATGGCGGGGACCGCCTCGGGGGCGTGGTGGACGGCCAGGGTCTCCCAGCGGGTCGTCGACGTGCCGTACAGGCGGGCGAGGTGGATGCGTACGGCCGTGTCCAGGTCGGGTGGCGGCGGGCCGAGGACCGTCGAGGAGATCAGGGCGCGGCCCTCGGGGGCGCGGCTCGGGTCCACCCGGCTCACCACCGCCGTGTGGGCCACCGGGCCGCCCCGGTCCGCGTCGAGGAGCAGGGCCGCTCCGGTCCCCGGCGGATCGTCGGTCGTGTGGTGGACCACCGTCAGCGCATGGAAGTCGGGGACGCGCAGGCCGGGCAGCAGGGCGGCCGCGGCCCTCGCGTCGGTCGCCACCAGGACGGCCCGGCAGGCGATCTCGCCGTGCTCCGCCGTGGTCACCGAGTTCGTCGAGACCGAGGTGACGCGGACGCCGGTGTGCACCGTGCCCGGCGGCAGTGTCCGGGCCAGGAGCTCCGGCAGCATCTCGGCGCCGCCCTCCGGCAGGCACAGCCGCCCGCCCGCGAAGGCGCGCAGCGCGAGGTCCGCGCAGCGGCTGGACGTCGTCAGCTCCGGGTCGCAGAGCAGCGCGGCCAGGAGCGGGCGCAGGAAGCCGTCGACCGTGCGGGCGGGGACTCCGCGGGCCGCCAGGGCCTGGCCCGCGGGCAACTCCGGGCGGGACAGCAGCCGTTCGACCGGCATGCCTGCCAGCCGGGCCAGCGCCGCGCCGAGCCGGGCCTGGTCCATCGCGCTGCCGAGCGGGGCGCTCGCCCGGGGCGCGCTCTTCGCGGGGGCGCTCGCCAGGGCGCGTACGGCATGAAGTGCGCCCCTTGCGCTCCCCGCGCCCTGGGCGCCCGCCCGGTGGTGCCGGCCGTCGCTGTGCAGCAGGACACCCGGCGCGAAGGGGCTTAGGACCAGTCCGTCGAGGCCCGGTGTCAGGCGTAGTTCCGGGTACGAAGTGGAGAGGAGCTGCCCGATGCGGTCGAGCCGGAATCCGTCGACCTTCTCCGTCGACATCCGGCCCCCGACCCAAGGGGCGGCCTCCAGGACCGCGGTCGTCACTCCTGCGCTGGTCAGCCGATGGGCCGCCGACAGGCCGGCCACCCCGGCCCCCACGACGACCACTTCCGCCTGGTACGCGGGCTCAAGCACGTGCCCCTCCTCGAGGTTGCGCGGCCGGTGGAGACGTCATGCCCCCAACAGGCTCCGGGGATACCCGAGTTCGGGTCGAGGTTAGGGCTGTGATCGGTCAAGAACAGTCGCGCATGCACAGGGCACGGTCGCACAACGGTCGCATGCGGTCCTTGGGCCGTCCGGCCCTTGACGCCCGGCGTCGGCCCTTTCCCTTCGGGAGCCCGCTACGCCGCCCGGATCGCCCCCTCGATGTCCGGGAACGCGAACGTGAACCCGGACTCCAGCAGCCGCTTCGGCACCACCCGCGCGCTGCCCAGCACATCCCCGGCCATCTCGCCGAGCACGGTCCGCAGCACCGGCGCCGGGACCGTGAACAGCGTGGGCCGGTGCAGCACGCGCCCCATCGCCGCGGTGATCTCACGGTTCGTCAGCGGGGTCGGCGCGGTCACGTTGAACGGCCCGGACAGCCCGTCGGTGTCGATGAGGTGCCGGATCGCGGCCACTTCGTCGTGCAGCGAGACGTACGACCAGTACTGGCGCCCGTCGCCCATCCGCCCCCCGAGCCCGGCCTTGAACAGCGGGAACAGCTTCCCCCAGGCCCCGCCCCCGCGGCCCACCACAAGTCCCGTACGCACGAACGCGGTCCGCACCCCGGCCAACTGCGCGGGCGCCGCTGCCCCCTCCCACTCGACGCACAGCTCCGGCAGGAACCCGCTGCCGGCCGGTGAGTCCTCGTCGACGATCCGGTCGCCGGTCTCGCCGTAGTACCCCATCGCGCTGCCGTTCACGAACACCCGCGGCTTCTCGTCCATGGCGGCGATCGCCTCGGCCAGCGCCGTCGTGCCGTGCACCCGGCTGGACCGGATCCGGGCCTTGTAGGTGTCCGTCCAGCGGCGGTCGCCGACTCCCGCGCCCGCGAGGTTGACCACGGCGTCGCAGCCGGCGAGCCCGGCCGCGTCCACCCGCTTGCCCTCCGGGTCCCAGCGGACCTCGCTCTTCGACCGGGGCTCGTGGCGCACCAGGCGCACCACGTCGTGGCCGTCGGCGGTCAGGGACCGCACCAGGGCGCCGCCGATCAGTCCGGACGCTCCGGCCACCGCGATTCGGGATCGTTCCATGCGGGCCATTCTGCTCCGTACCTGCGTGAAAACCCCGTCGGGTCCCTGCCGGGCGCCCCTTAGGCTGGCGGTCATGCCAGCTCCGCACATACGTCACGCCACCCTCGACGACGAGGACGCGCTGGGCCGCCTCGACCGTGTCACCTGGTCCCCGCTGCACTCCGTCCAGCCGCGTCCGCAGCCGCCGTACGAGCCCTTCTACAACGAGCGGTTCGGGCCGCGGGACCATCTGGTCGCCGAGTTGGACGGCGCGGTCGTCGGGTATGTCCGGCTGGGGTATCCGACGCCGCTCGCCTGCAACGCGCACGTCCGCCAGATCCAGGGGCTCGCCGTCGCCGAGGAGGCGCGCGGCGCGGGGGTCGGGCGGGCGCTGCTGCGGGCCGTGCGCGACGAGGCGCGCCGGCAGGGCGCACGCCGGCTCACCCTGCGCGTCCTCGGGCACAACGTCCCGGCCCGGGCGCTCTACGAGGCCGAGGGGTTCGTGGTGGAGGGCGTGCTGCCCGGCGAGTTCCTGCTGGACGGGGAGTACGTGGACGACGTCCTCATGGGGTGCAGTCTCTGACCTGGTCGGCGTCGGCGGCCGTACGACGCCGCCGTACGACGTAGTAGAGGGCGCCTCCGGCCGCGAGCAGGGAGATCAGGAAGAACACGGGCACGGGGGCCTCCGGGATCGCTGGGGACGGGCCCCTTCATGATCCGGGAGGCGGGCGCGCTACGACGTGACCAGATCGCCCGTGTCCACCGCCGCCGTCGCGTTCGCCGCGCGGGTGGCGTCGGAGGACACCTCGGCGGCGGTGAGGACGTAACCCGTCTCGTCGTCGGAGGTCGAGCGGGCGAAGACGACGCCGTAGACCCGGCCGCCGGTGGTCAGCAGGGGGCCGCCGGAGTTGCCGGGGCGGACGGTGGAGCGGATCGAGTAGATCTCGCGGGTCACCGTGGAGTCGCTGTAGATGTTCTGGCCGGTCGCCCGGACCCGGTTGGCGACCGTCGCCGCCTGGAGGTTGAGGTCGCCGTCCTGCGGATAGCCCGCGACCACCGCGGAGTCGCCGCGCGCCGCGCTGCCGTCGAACTTCAGGACCGGCGCGCTCAGCCCGGGCACGTACAGCACGGCCACGTCCTTGTCCGGATCGAAGAGCACCACCCGTGCCTCGTACGACCGTCCGACCCCGCCGATCCGCACGCTCGGGTCGTCGATGCCGGCCACCACGTGCGCGTTCGTCATCACGTGCTCGCGCGCGTACACGAAGCCGCTGCCCTCGCGGCCCTGGTTGCCCGAGACGCCCTCGATCTTCACGGTGCTCAGCTTGGCGGCGTTCGTCGCGGCCGCGGTGACGCTGTCGCCGGTGGGCTTGGCGACCTCGGCCGTCGACTCGTTCTCGAAGGGGTTGAAGACCTGCGGGAAGCCCGCCTGGGTGAGCGCGGAGGTGGCCCGGGAGAACCAGGTGGGTGTCGTGTCCGGCATGACGTCCTGCACGGATCGCAGCAGCGTCGAGTCCCTGATCGCCGTAGTGACCAGCGGGGACGAGGAGGCGCCGAGGACGCTCGCGGCCACCCAGGCGACGATGAGCACGGCGATCGAGTTGGCCGCGGCGCCGCCTATGCCGTCGGCGACCCTGAGCGGTCCCTGGTCCAGCTCCCGCCGCAGCCTGAGCGCCAGCCGCCCGGCCAGCTCGTGTCCCACCACCGCCGGGACCAGCACGGTCAGCACCGCGGTGACCGTCGCCGCGGTGGTCCCGGCCGTCGTCAGGTCCATCATCCAGGGCAGCACCCACACGCCGACGACCGCGCCGCCCACGAACCCGGCCAGCGAGACACAGCCGGCGACCAGTCCGCGCCGGTACCCGGATGCCGCGTAGGCCAGAACCACCAGCATCAGCAGGATGTCGAGCAGGTCCACGGAGCCGCCTCTCTCTCAGATCCCCCGAGGGGGTGTCGTCACATTCCCCTCTGCTCCGCGACGCCCGGCACGCGCACGCCGCGGAGCCCGCCCTTCGGGCGGACGAGGGGAATGTGACGACACCCCCTAGTACGCGCGGAAAGGGCCCAGTGATCAGCCACGCGCGCGTGGTTTCCACCGGGGTGGCCCACGCGTGCGTGCACCCGGAAAAACGTCTCGGACCAGGACGATGGTTCCACCGGGTGGCACAACACACATCGCGGGCGGAGGGGATACGGCCGAGAGTGGAGCCATGCGTGTCCGAAGAGCGCGGGGGGCGCGAAGACGGAGTGCGGGCCGAATACGGCGGCGCGCGGGGCTCGTGCCGCGCGCGGTGCGGATACGGCGGGCCGGGCGCCGCCGGCGTGCACGCCGGACGCTGCCCCGCGCCGCGCGGGTGCTGGTCGCCTGTCTGCCCGGCATCGCCGCCGTCGTCGGTCTGGTGCTGTGCGTGGACGGCGTCGAGCACGCCACCGCCGCCCGGACCGCCGGACCTGCCGTCGTGGCCCGGCCCGCGGCCGTCCGGCACGCCGCCGTCAAGCCCCGTATCGTGCCGCGGTCCGTCTGGCTGGACGACCTCGCCCGGCACGCCCAGCCGCCCCCGCGCTACGACGACAAGGTCGTCGCGGTCTTCGTCCACCACACCGACTCGCCCAACGGATACGACTGCGCCGACGCGCCCCGCATCATCCGCTACCTCTACGCCGGCCAGACCGGTGCCCGGAACTGGGACGACATCGGTTACAACTTCCTCGTCGACAAGTGCGGCACCATCTACGAGGGCCGGGCCGGCGGCGTCGACCGCCCCGTCACCGGCGCCCACACCCAGGGCTTCAACCACCGCACGGCCGGCATCGCCGCCCTCGGCACCTTCACGGCGGGCGTCCCCGTCCCGAAGGCGATGACCGACGCGATCGCCGCGCTGGCCGCCTGGAAGCTGGGCCTGGCGGACGTGGATCCCCGTACGAAGGTCCGGCTGACCTCCAGCAACAACCTCAGCCGCTACCACGCGGGTACGACAGCCACCCTCCCCGCCCTGGCCGGCCACAACGACGGCTACATGACCAGCTGTCCGGGCGCCGCTCTCACGGCCCGCCTCCCGGAGATCAGGCAGCTGGCGGCCCGGCTGCAGGGCAGGACACCGTGACCTCTTCTCATCTGCGCCCGAGATAGATGCCCAACGCCCGCTGGAGCGCCTTCCCCTGGCTGCCCACCGGCCGTTCCCACTCCCCGAGGTACTCCACCGCCCGGCCGCCCGCCCCCGTCTTGAAGCCCAGCCGCCCGAGCAGGCGCGACTCGGTGAGATGGGGCGTGATGGAGCGCAGGTCGTACGTGTCGGCCCCGGACGACCGCGCGTCGCACAGCATCCGCCACAACAGGGCGCTGCTGGGCCGCAGTTCACGCCCCCGGCGGCCGGAGGCGGCGTACGAGTGCCAGGACCGGGAGCCGACGTTGATCATGAACGCGGCGGACAGCACCTCGCCGTCGTACTCGGCGAGATACAGCCGCAGCCGGTCGTCGTCCTCGGCGTTCAGCGCCTTCCACATGCGCTGGAAGTAGGCCGGCGGACGGGCCTTGAAGCCGTCGTGGGCCGCGGTCGCCGTGTAGAGGCGGTGGAAGTCGGGGAGGTCGGCGCCCGAGCCCCAGGTGACCCGCACCCCCGACATCTCGGACGTCCGCAGCGCCTTCTCCCAGTGCGGCGCGAGTCCGTCGCTCAGGTCGTCCACCGTCCGCCCGGCCAGCGGTATGTGACACCCGTACCGCGGCTGCCCGAGCCCGAACCCGCTGCCCTCGTCCTCCGCGCACCGCCGCCACCCCAGCCGCCCGAGCCGCTCGGCCGCGTCCAGCGCATGCCCGTCGAGGCCGTCGGCGGCCAGATCGTGCAGATGGCGTACGTCGGGGTCGGCGATCCCCGCCGTCACGGTCGCCGCCTCCCAGTGCCGGACCACCAACGGCGGCCCGATCCGCAGCGAGAACGCCCCGCGCTCCTCCACATGCGCGACGAGCGGATCCAGCCACCGCTCCAGGCGCGGCGCCCGCCAGTCGATCGTCGGCCCGTCGGGGACGTAGGCCAGGTAGCGCGGGGTCCCCGGCAGCTTCCGGTACAGCACCAGCGCCGCCGCGACCAGCATCTTCCCCTCGAACCAACCGACGCTCTCCGCCTGCCAGTCGGGCTTCACGGCGGCCCACTCGGGTATCTGGAGATGGCTCACGTCCGGATACAGCCGCAAGTGGGCCAGGTGCTCCTCGCGCGTGATCTCCTGTACGTACGGGCTGGTCATGGGCAGGGTGCTCCTGTTCGGGGCGGCCACCGTAAGCCGGGGATCTCGGGGCCGGTCAAGAGTCCACGACTGTGAACTGGACCCACGCCTGCGCCCAGGTGAACGTCCGACGGCGCACGGGCGGCGTCTCCGTTGGGCCCCGCCCAGGTGCGCCGACCATGCCCCGTACCCCTGCTTCCGTGAGCCCCCGCGAGGCGCGCGCGTGCCGGGCCGCGCGCAGGCGATCGGCCGTCATCCTGGAGCGCATGACGACCGATTCGCGGGGTTCCGCCGCATTCCTCATCGACGAGTCACTCGGCTTCCTGTTCCCGGCCGCGCTGCGCGCCGCGGCCGCCGTCGGGGTCGCGGACCACCTCGCCGACGGCCCCCGCACGCCCGCGGAACTGGCCGCCGCCACCGGCACGGACGCCCGCAACCTCCACCGGGTGCTACGGCTGCTCGCCACCCGCGGCGTCTTCGAGGAGGACGGCGAGGGCCGCTTCGCGCTGACGGCGGCCGGGGACGCGCTGCGCACCGACGCCCCGTACTCGGCGCGTTCGGCGGTCCTCATGAACACCGACCGGACCATGTGGTGGCCGGCCGCGGAGACGGTGCGCTGTCTGACCGAGGGGACCTCGGCGTTCGAGGGAATCTTCGGGGTGCCGTTCTTCGAGCACTTCGCCCGGGACGAGGAGACCGCGGCCGTCTTCCACACCGGTATGGCCGCGATGTCCGACCCGGAGAACGAGCCGGTCGCCGCGGCCTGCGACCTCCCCGCCAACGGCACCGTCGTGGACGTCGGGGGCGGTCACGGCGGCCTGCTCCTGGAGGTGCTGCGCCGTCACCCGGGCCTGAAGGGCGTGCTGTACGACCAGCGGCACGTCCTCGCCGGGCACCGCCTCGACACGGAGGAGACGGCGGGCCGCTGGACCCTGGCCGAGGGCGACTTCTTCACGGGCGCGCCGGCCGGGGACGTGTATCTCCTCAAGCGCATCCTGCACGACTGGGAGGACGAGCGGTGCGTCACGATCCTCGACCACTGCCGGCGGGCCATGGCGCCGGGCGGCCGGATCCTGGTCGTCGACGCGGTGGTGCCGCGGGACAACGCGCCGCACCAGGCCAAGACGCTCGACCTGTTGCTGATGGCGTCCCTGGTGGGCCGGGAGCGCACGCAGGCCGACTTCGCGGAGCTGTTCGCCGCGGCGGGACTGCGCCTGGCCCGCGTGCTGCCGACGCCGACCGTGCTGTCGGTGGTGGAAGCGGTGGCCGCCTGAGGGACCCGCCGGGGCTCACAGGTTCCTCGTAGCCGCCTCACCGAACTCCCTTTGGTCGCCTCCCTATCGTCATGCACACGCACTGACTGGAGGTGGGGAAGATGAACAGCAGTCACACCAACACCACGGAGAAGCCGGCCACTTGGGTCCGGACCGCCCGCGGTCCCTGGGCGGCCCTCTGCGCGGCCGCCGCGGTCGTCCTGGGCCCGGCCGCGGTCACCGCGAACGCCCTCGACCAGGCGAACGCGGCTCCGATGCACCATGCGGTGAGGATCGACCAGACGCAGGCCTACATCCCGACGGACCAGACCCGCAGGCGTACGGCGGCAGCCTGACCCTCAGTCCCTGAAGCGCTCCCAGAGCTTGGGATAGCGCTCCGCCAGTGCCCCGTCGTTCTCGAAGTCGACCGGGGTGCCCTCCGGTTCGGAGGGGGCCGGGGGGATGCCGAGGTCGGGGGCCACTGCTCCCGTGAGCTGTTCGTAGGCCTCGTCGGCGGAGTAGCCCAGCTCCTCGCCGTCGCCGTCCAGCTCCTCGTCGAAGTCGTCGAGCAGGTCGGCCAGCGAGTCCGGATGGTGCACGGCACCCTCGTACACCTCGCGCCCCTGCCCGATCAGCCAGCACCGGAAGAAGTCGAAGGCGTCGTCGCTGGCCCCGTCGAGCAGCACCCACGCGGCACCCCACAGGTCCCAGGTGTACGCGCGGTTGTAGCGGGCCTCGAAGTGACGGGCGAAGTCGAGCACCATGTCCGGGTCCAGCTGCAGCAGCCGGTCCACGAGCAGGTCGGCCTGCTCCTCGGGGTCGCCCTCGGCGGCCTCGCGGGTGGTGTCCACCAGCTCCCAGAACTCCGTCTCGTCCATCACGGGTCCAGCATCGGCCCTGGGCGGGTGGGGCGCACGTGGAGTGCGGCGGATTGTTATGTCCCGTACAGGCGGCCCAGCCGTATCGCGTCGTCGGTGAAACGTGCCCGCAGGCTCTCCGGAGCCAGCACTTCCACTTCCGGGCCGAGCCCCGCGAGCTGCGCGTGGGCGACCTTCTCGGACTCCACGGGGAGCGTGACCGTCAGCCGGCCCTCCTCGTCCGGGGTGCCGGCGGCGGCCAGCGCCTCACGGGCCGCGGCGGGATCGACCGCGTACGGCAGTCTCCGCACCCCGTCCTCGGACAGCCGCACCACGACCTCCGCCCGCAGGATCGAGCGCGCGAACTGTTCCGCCCGCTCCTCCCAGAAGCCGGGCAGGTCGAACTCCTCGTCGCGTATGAAGCGGTCCGCGCGGGCCTCCACCGCCGTGAACCGGTCGATCCGGTACACCCGGAAGGAACCGCCCTCGGCGACCCGCGCGCACACGTACCAGACGCCCGCCTTGAGCACGAGCCCGTACGGCTCCAGCTCCCGCTCCACCTCGGCCTCCCGGCTCCGGTAGCGCGCGGTGACCCGCCGGTCGTCCCACACCGCGTCCGCGACGGCGGGCAGCAGCTCGGGTGCCTTGGTCTCGGTGAACCAGTTGGGCGCGTCCAGGTGGAAGCGCTGGGCGGCGGTGCGGGAGGCGTCCCGGAGGGAGGGGAGCAGGGCCGCCGACACCTTCAGCCGGGCCGCGGAGGCGGCGTCCTCCAGGCCCATCTCCCGCAGCGCCCCCGGCACCCCGCTCAGGAACAACGCCTCGGCCTCACCGCGCGCCAGCCCGGTCAGCCGCGTCCGGTACCCGCCGATCAGCCGGTACCCCCCGGCCCGCCCCCGATCCGCGTACACCGGCACCCCCGCCTCCGACAGCGCCTGCGCATCCCGCGCCACGGTCCGCTCGGACACCTCCAACTCCCGCGCCAGCTCCCCGGCGGTCATGGACGGCCGGGACTGCAGAAGCAGCACCATCTTGATGAGGCGGGCAGCGCGCATAGGGCCATGATGCCGGGGGCCACTGACAACGAAGGGGTACGGCAGCCGCCGTACCCCTTCGTCGAAGGTCAGCCCTTACAGGCCGTACTTCTCCCGTGCTTCCTTCACCGCCGTCGCCTTGACCTCGCCGCGCCGCGCCAGCTGGGCCAGGGCCGCCACGACGATCGACCGGGCGTCGACGCCGAAGTGGCGGCGGGCCGCCTCGCGGGTGTCGGAGAGGCCGAAGCCGTCCGCGCCGAGGGAGGAGTAGTCCTGCTCGACCCACTGCGCGATCTGGTCCGGGACCTGGCGCATGTAGTCGGAGACCGCGAGCACCGGACCCTCGGCCCCGTGCAGGGCCTGGCGGACGTACGGGACGCGCTCCTCGCCGCGGAGCAGGGCCGCGTCGGCCTCCAGGGCGTCGCGGCGGAGTTCGGTCCAGGACGTCGCGGACCAGACGTCGGCCGCCACGCCCCACTCCTCGGCGAGCAGCTTCTGCGCCTCGATCGCCCAGTGGATCGCGGTGCCGGAGCCAAGGAGCTGGATGCGCGGGGCGTTGGCCGCGGCCACGTTCAGGCCCGCCGACTCCGCCGTGCTGAAGCGGTACAGGCCCTTGACGATGCCCTCGTCGATGCCGAGGCCGGTCGGCTTCGCCGGCTGCGGGAGCGGCTCGTTGTAGACGGTGAGGTAGTAGAAGACGTTCGGGTCCTCGCCCGGCGCCGCCTCGCCGTACATGCGGCGCAGGCCGTCCTTCACGATCGCCGCGACCTCGTACGCGAACGCCGGGTCGTACGTCAGCGCCGCCGGGTTCGTCGCCGCGATCACCGGCGAGTGGCCGTCGGCGTGCTGCAGGCCCTCGCCCGTCAGGGTCGTACGGCCCGCCGTCGCGCCCACCAGGAAGCCGCGGCCCAGCTGGTCGCCGAGCTGCCACATCTGGTCGGCCGTGCGCTGCCAGCCGAACATCGAGTAGAAGATGTAGAACGGGATCATCGCCTCGCCGTGCGTCGCGTAAGCGGTCGACGCGGCGATGAAGTCGGCCATCGAACCGGCCTCGGTGATCCCCTCGTTGAGGATCTGGCCGTTCTTGGCCTCCTTGTAGTACATCAGCTGGTCGCGGTCGACGGGCTCGTACGTCTGGCCCTTGGGGGAGTAGATCCCGAGCGACGGGAACAGCGACTCCATGCCGAAGGTGCGCGCCTCGTCGGGGACGATCGGCACCCAGCGCCTGCCGGTCTCCTTGTCGCGGACCAGGTCCTTGATGAGACGGACGAAGGCCATGGTGGTGGCCACGTTCTGCGTGCCCGAGCCCTTGTCGAAGGACGCGAACGCCTTCTCCGCCGGGGCCGGCAGCGGGGCCAGCGCGTGCGTACGGCGGGCGGGAGCCGGGCCACCGAGGGCCGCGCGGCGCTCCTGGAGGTAGCGGACCTCGGGGGAGTTCGCGCCCGGGTGGCCGTAGGGGACCACACCGTCGACGAAGTCGCTGTCCTTGATGGGGAGTTCGAGCAGGTCACGCATCTGCTTGAACTCGTCCACCGTCAGCTTCTTCATCTGGTGGTTGGCGTTCTTCGACGCGAAGCCCTCGCCGAGCGTGAAGCCCTTGACCGTCTGGGCCAGGATCACGGTCGGGGCGCCCTTGTGGTCGAGGGCGGCCTTGTAGGCGGCGTACACCTTGCGCGCCTCGTGACCCCCGCGGGAGAGGTGGAAGCACTCGAGGATCTTGTCGTCGCTCAGCAGCTTCGCCATCTCGACGAGCGCCGGGTCGGCGCCGAAGAAGTCCTGGCGGATGTAGGCCGCGTCGCGCGTCTGGTACGTCTGCACCTGGGCGTCCGGTACCTCGCGCAGCCGGCGTACCAGCGCACCCGTGGTGTCGAGCTGGAACAGCTCGTCCCAGGCGGAGCCCCACAGCGACTTCACGACGTTCCAGCCCGCGCCGCGGAACTGGGCCTCCAGCTCCTGCACGATCTTGAAGTTCGCGCGGACCGGGCCGTCGAGGCGCTGCAGGTTGCAGTTGATGACGAAGGTGAGGTTGTCGAGGCCCTCGCGGGAGGCGAGTGCCAGGGCCGCCGTGGACTCCGGCTCGTCCATCTCGCCGTCGCCTAGGAAGGCCCAGACGTGCGAGGACGAGACGTCCTTGATGCCGCGGGCGGTCAGGTAGCGGTTGAAGCGCGCCTGGTAGATCGCCGACAGCGGGCCGAGGCCCATGCTCACCGTCGGGAACTCCCACAGCCAGGGCAGGCGCCGCGGGTGCGGGTACGACGGGAGGCCGTTGCCGCCCGCCTCCTGGCGGAAGTTGTCGAGGTGCGCCTCGGTCAGCCGGCCGTCGAGGAAGGCGCGGGCGTAGATGCCGGGGGAGGCGTGGCCCTGGATGTAGAGCTGGTCGCCCGAGCCGTCGGCCTCCTTGCCCTTGAAGAAGTGGTTGAAGCCGGTCTCGTAGAGCCAGGCCGCGGAGGCGAAGGTGGCGATGTGGCCGCCGACGCCGTGTTTGCTGCCCCGGGTCACCATCGCGGCCGCGTTCCAGCGGTTCCACGCGGTGATCCGGCGCTCCATCTCCTCGTCACCGGGCACGGACGGCTCGGCGGCGGTGGGGATGGTGTTGACGTAGTCGGTCTCGAGGAGCTTCGGCAGCGCGATGCCGTTGCCCTCCGCCCTCTCCAGCGTGCGGCGCATCAGGTACGCGGCGCGGTGCGGGCCGGCCGCCTTGGCGACGGCGTCCAGGGAGGCCTGCCATTCGGCGGTCTCCTCGGGGTCCCGGTCGGGGAGCTGGTCGAGCTCGCTCGGCTGGATGGCGTTGGGGTCGGTCATGTCGCCGCCTTCCTCAGTCGAAGGGGGGTGCCCTTGGTCTTTGGCAGGACAGGGCTGGGGACCTCGGTGGAGGTCCGTCGGTGACAATAACTCGCTGATCGATGATCGATCAAAGGGTTCAAGGGCAAAACTTCTCGATTACGAGAAAGTAGGCACGGGGTGTCTTTCGGGCAGGCACCGGGTGCCGCGATTTCGGCGGGTTTCCGCAGGTGAGCGGGGTCGTGCTCAAGCTCGCGGCGCGCACCCCAGCACATGCGCCTTGACGAGTTCCGCGATACGCGGGTCCCGGCGCCGGAACGCCTGGACGAGCTCCTCGTGCTCCTCCGCGTACGACTGCTGAACGGTCCCCAGCCAGCGGATCGACAGCGCCGTGAAGACCTCGATGCCCAGGCCCTCCCAGGTGTGCAGCAGCACGGAGTTGCCGGCCGCCCGCACCAGCTCGCGGTGGAAGGCCACCGTGTGCCGCACCTGGCCCGTCCCGTCCGACGCCCGGTCCGCCTCGTACAGCGCGAGGACATGCGGCTCCAGCGCCGAGCAGTCCTGCGCCAGCCGCTCCGCCGCGAGCTCCGCGGCGATCGCCTCCAGACCGGCCCGGACCGGGTAGCTCTCCTCCAGGTCGGCCGCCGTGAGGTTGCGCACCCGCACGCCCTTGTTCGGCGCCGACTCGATCAGCCGCAGCGACTCCAGCTCGCGCAGCGCCTCCCGCACCGGCGTCTGGCTGACCTCCAGCTCGGTCGCGATCCGCCGCTCCACGATCCGCTCGCCCGGCTTCCAGCGCCCGCTGACGATCCCCTCCACGATGTGCTCGCGGATCTGTTCGCGCAGCGAGTGGACGACGGGCGCGGTCATGAGGGCTCCTTAAGGGCGTTTGACGTTTAGACAATAAGGCCGCGGACCCGTCCAGGAGGGGCGCACGGGGGCGCTTTCATGCAGGTGAGACGAGACTTACACGCCCTGCAGAACAGGGCCCCCTGTAAAGACCCGTACCGGGTACGGCCCGGAGGCGTCACCGCCGTGTCACAGCGCGAACCCCTCGGGCCGCCCACGCCGTCGCGGTCGGCAAGGAGTTCCCGAGCGGGGAGCTCCGGGAACGTCTGGGGGACGGCATGAACATCGGGGGACGGCGCAGCAGGATCGGCTGGACGGCCGCGGCGATGGTCGCGGGCACGGTGATCGGCGTGACGGGGTGCCAGCCGACGCCCACGGCCGCGTCGAGTCAGAGCAGCAGGCCGGCGGTCAGTGACACGGACGGCGGCGGTACGGAGGTCAAGGCCATGTCGGGCGCGCTCACGTCGGCGCGGCAGCCCGCCGGGCCCGGCGGAGCCTGCGTCTTCGTCAAGCCGGACGGCGCGCAGAAGTTCGGCCACGTCGGCTGGGGCTTCCGCGTCACGGGAACCAACCAGTGGGTCTACGGCGCCGTCGAGAACCCCTCCAACAAGCTGTACACCCCGCCCGGCGGCTACATCGGCGCCTGGCACGCGCAGGGGTCGTACGACCGCATGCTCAGCGAGATGTCCCGGGACGCGCACTACCCCGGCAAGTCGACGCACCCGTACAGCCGTTACCGCTGTGTCTCCTCCTCGACCAGTGACGTGAACCGCGCCTGGGCGATGATCCGCACCGTCGAGAGCCGCGGCTTCCTGGTCGGCGTCGACCCGAAGACCGGCGACCTCACCTCCCGCGACTGCCTCGACGCCACCTACGACGTCCTGCACGCCTACCGCACCCGCCACCTGACCTACGCGCCCCACCTCGACATCCCGAACGTGTGGGTGGAGACGCTGTGGAACTGGAGCGACCACACGCTCAGGCCGCACTAGCGCGCAGGGGTGCGTACGACGGTGCCCCCGCCCGGAGACTCCGGACGGGGGCACTGACGTACTCCGAGCCTTACAGACCGAGCTCGACCTCGAACTCGCCGGCCTCCAGGATCGCCTTGACCGCGGTCAGGTAGCGGGCCGCGTCGGCGCCGTCCACCAGACGGTGGTCGTAGGAGAGGGTCAGGTAGGTCATGTCGCGGACGCCGATGACCGTGCCCTCCTCGGTCTCGATGACCGCCGGGCGCTTGACCGTGGCACCGATGCCGAGGATCGCGACCTGGCCCGGCGGCACGATGATCGTGTCGAAGAGCGCGCCGCGCGAACCGGTGTTGGAGATGGTGAAGGTCGCGCCGGACAGCTCGTCGGGCGTGATCTTGTTGGCGCGGACCTTGCCGGCCAGCTCCGCCGTGGCCTTCGCGATGCCGGCGATGTTCAGGTCGCCCGCGTGCTTGATGACCGGGGTCATCAGGCCCTTCTCGGAGTCCACCGCGATACCGATGTTCTCGGTGTCGAAGTAGGTGATCGTGCCTTCGCCCTCGTTGATCTTGGCGTTGATCGGCGCGTGCGCCTTCAGTGCCTGGGCCGCGGCCTTGACGAAGAACGGCATCGGGGAGAGCTTGACGCCCTCACGGGCCGCGAACGCGTCCTTGGCCCGGGCGCGCAGCTTCATCAGGCGGGTGACGTCGACCTCGACGACCGAGGACAGCTGCGCCTGCTCGTGCAGCGCCTTGACCATGTTGTCGCCGATGACCTTGCGGATGCGCGGCATCTTGACGGTCTGGCCACGGAGGGGAGAGGCCTCCAGGGCCGGCGCCTTCTTCGCGGCGGCCGGAGCGGCGGCAGCGGCCGGGGCCGGAGCAGCGGCGGCGGTCTTCGCGGCCTCGGCGGCGGCGATGACGTCCTGCTTGCGGATACGGCCGCCGACGCCGGTGCCCTTGACGCCGGCCAGGTCGACGCCGTTCTCGGCGGCGAGCTTGCGCACCAGCGGGGTGACGTAGGCGCCCTCGTCCGTGGCACCCGCGGCGGGCGCTGCCCCCGCCAGGCTCCGGCACTCCTCGTCGCGGCCGGCGTGACCGGCTCCGCCATCGCGATCCCGCTGTTCGCCGCGAGCGGCGCCAGC
>NZ_JBEYUY010000053.1:0-39490 GCF_040643775.1 Streptomyces sp. NPDC047081
CCGCGCCGGTTGCACACCCCACCGCCCGCCAACCCCCCCCCCCACGCACCCCTCCCCGCGAACCCGCCGCCCCCCGCGGGCGGGCGCCCGCCCCCGCCCCACGACCGCGCTCTGGCAGGCCGTGCTCGTCCTCGACCAGGGCAACGACGGGCAGATCGCCGCCCACCTCGCCGCGACCGGCGAGATTCTCGACGCGCTCGCCAAGACCTCGGCCGCCAACACCCGCCGCGAACTACGAGACGCAGCCTGGGCGTTCGAGCGGGCCACCCGCTCCCACATCCGGGCCGAGCGCGGCCATGACCGCGCCCTGCGCCAGGCCGCCCGCGACCTCGTCCAGGGCGGGCCCGCGCTCGGCCGCGGGGAGGACGGCGCCACCACCGCCATGCTGATCGACATGGCGTTCTTCCTGGTCACCGCCGCCGCCCACTGGCACGCCAAGAAGCAGCACGCCCAGCAGGCCGCAGCGGCCCGCGAGACCGCCGCACGCCTGCGCGCCGCCTACCAGGCCGCTGCCCCCGTATACCTGGGCGTCATGCACCAGCGCGGCCGACGCCTGTCCCAGTCCCTCCGGCACAGGCAGGCCGCACACCTTCGTCAGGCCGTACCGGAACTGGCTGAGCAGATCCTGGTCGAGCCCGGCTGGTACGCCCTCGCCGTCACCCTCGCCGACGCCGAGCGCGCCGGTCACGACCCGGCCGCGCTCCTGACCGAAGCCACCACCCGCCGGGAGCTGGACACCGCCGACTCGATCAGCGACGTCCTCGTGTGGCGGCTGCGACGGATCGCCGATCTGCCCGCCGACTCCTCCGCCGCACCCGCGCACACCACCACCGCGCCCACCACCACCCGCGGGACCGCGCCGCGCACGACGAACGGCGAGGATCGTTCCGGCAAGACCCGCTGAATTCAATAATTCTAGAGTTGCAGCAGGTCAGGGACTTACGGCACTCTCCTCGTGCAGGCGAGACGACAGAGATGGAGACCGCATGTTCCGACGCATTCGCGCGGACCGAGACTTCCGTGAAGCCCAGCGTGCCGGCCAGGCGCTGCTGGCGACGCACACCGAGCTGCCGCTGCCCGACGCACCTGGCCCGGCCGTGCCGGAGACCACGGTAGTGCCCGACTTCCTGCCCCCGGACTTCCGAGCGCCGTCCCGCGCGGAGGTCTCGGGCTTCATGATGCGCTGGGACCGGCCGCTCGTCATCGAGGGGGATGTCCACCAGTGCCACTGCGGTGCGTACCGGAACTGGATCGTCTTCAACATGCGGGACGACTCGGTATGGCTGCGCTGCCCGGCCGACCACGAAACAGTGGAGCCGCGCCTGGACACCGCCTGGTACAACCGCAACTCCGGTCCGGTCGACCACTTCCACCCCACCCTCGAAGAGGGACTGCGCCACCTCGGCCACTAAATCCCACGAAACCCCTTCCTCCTCCCCTGCCCCTGCGTTCGTCGGCGCCCGGAGAGCCGACCCGGTCAGACCGTCCGTCCCGCATCGCTTAGGGGTTTCGCATGCGCCTGTCCACCACGACCGCCCTCGGCCTGAGTGCCCTCCTTGCCCTGACCGGCTGCTCCACCAGCACCGAGCCCGCCACTGCCTCCTCCTCGTCTGCCACGCCCGTGCAGGAGGGCAGCACCGCGGCGAAAGCGTCCACGCCACTGTCCTCGGCCGAGCTGAGCGAGCGGCTGCTGAGCGAGGGCGACCTGGGCGAGGGCTACACCCGCACGCCGCAGTCCGCCGTCCGGCATGACGACGTCACCGTGATCGGCTGCCCGGCGCTGGCCAAGCTCGGCGGGGACGCGGCCACCGGCAGCAGCCTCAGCTTCCCCCACAAGGCGAAGGCGTCCTTCACAGACGGCGGCAGCAACAACTCCGAGGTGAGCGAGGAGCTGTACAGCGACACCGCGGCGAAGCTGTCCCACGGTATCGGGACGGTCTTCGACGCGATGCTCTCCTGCCCCACCTACCAGGTGGTGTCAGGCAGCACCGTCATCGACATGGGCACCACGAAGGCGAGCGCGCCGGCGCTGGGCGATGAGCAGTGGAGCCAGCTGCTCACCTACTCCGCCGGCGGGCGGCGCAGCGTCGTCAAGCAGACGGCGATCCGCACCGGCACGATCCTGGTGATCGTCTCCGGGTCTCCCGCTCTCGTCGACGCCCACCTCGTCGACGCCGTCCGCACGGCGCAGGCCCGCTGACGCACTTCACTCCAGCACGCCCCGTTCCCCTGCTGTCAGGCAGGGGGACGGGGCGTTCGCTGTCCGGCAATACCGTGGTGCCGGGCACGACACACCGCGGGAACTACTGGAGGAGACCGGCATCGTCCCGGAGACGATCGAGGAAGTGCCGGTCACCGCCTACGCCTTCGTCTGTTCCTCTCGACGCACTGCCCGAGCCGATGCCGCCCCATATCCGGCACTGCACCGAACAACTCGTACTGCGCCTGCCGCCCCGTACACCTGACCCGCAGCGCCCACGGTGTCCGGGCACCTGGGCATACGGGAAGAGCACGACACGCCTGACGCAACGAAAGCAGGCCCGCTTTCCCACCATGACAACGGTGGGAGTGCGGGCCCTGAAGCACTCACGAACTCAGCAGACAGCGCGGCACAGTCGCAGCAGGTCGACGTGCGTGCCTACGCAGAGGTCATGGCAGCGCGGGCATGCCCAACTCCGGCACCTGAGGCCGTTCGATGGCGAGCAGGCGGTCGTGATGGAGGCCGAGCTCCACGATCTCGTCGTCAGTCGGCAAATAGGCGAGGATCGTGAGCCGCCAACCCTGAGCCTGGTGGGTCACGGCCAGGACGTGATGCCGGTCCAAGCAACCGGACACGGTATACGAGTCACCGGAGTTGAGGTCCGCAGCACGCCCCGGGAACGTCTGCAGTTCCCGGTGCTGGTGCCACCACCGGGCCCGCGCCCGCATCCGGGCAAGCGCCGTCGCTCGTCGGTCGCGCTCGGTCTTCCACACGCGAACGCAGCGGGCACATTCCACGGTGGCGTCGGGGTTCGGTGCGGAGAGCAGCGTGCCGCACGGGGCGATGCCGGTGGCGGCGTTGCGGCGGTGTCCGGTGACGAGGTCGCCGGGGCCGCTGGGCGCCCACAACACGTCCTCCTCTCGCGGACAGACCTCGTCGGCGGGCATGCACACCTCGCTCGCAAGGCGATGAAAGCGGTTCAGAGCGGCGACCAGCGCGGTGCAGTTCGCACACACCCGCCGCGCGGATGTCGAGCGGGGCTCGAGCGATTTGCCGCAGTAGCCCATCAGATGGCCCGGGATCGGCAGGTGCGCGGTGGCGCCCTTGCCAGTCCCGACGGCGGGCCGGAGACCCGGTTCACCACCGGGTTGCGGCGGCGTGTTCAGAATCAGGAAGGCGCGTGTACAGCTCTGGCACAGGGAGTGCGCCGTGTTCGCTCCGATCGGCGCGAGGTCCGTCGAGTGGGTGGCGCATACCGTCAACGGCTCGGTGCCGAGCGTCACGCCGTGGTGCGCGGTCCCGTTGGTGGGCGAGATGGACAGCCGGATCAAGGGCAGGGGCAAGCAGACCTCCAAGGCCAAGGTCGGGTTGGTGAGGGTGTGACGTGTCGTCAGTCGCGGCGTACGACGGTGAGCCGTCCCCGCGCCCCGTCGGGCAGGGTGCGCCGGGGAACGGGGACCGGGGAGGCGAGCGAGGCGGCGAAGGCCGCGACCAGGTCGTGGGGGACGCTGGCGCTGAAGCTGGCGCACCACAGGTACGGCGCTCCCAGTACGGGTTCCGCCCATGCCTGCCATCCGAGCAGGTCGTCCCGGGGGTCGGCGTCTTGGATGAGCGGCGGCAGCGTCTCCAGCGAGATGCTGGCGGAGAAGCCCGGGTCGGTGGCAGTCGTGCGCGGGCGGTCCAGATCGCGCAGCCAGCCGCGCGCGCTGAGCGCGGTGAGCACCGTCTCGGCGCACTCGAACCCGGTGTCGGGGACCTCGCGGGCATCGAGCGCGAGCAGGAGGTCGGCGAGCGCCTCGTACGGGATGCCTGCGGTGAAGTAGGCGTTCCACTCGGTCATGGCCGAGGCGGTGTGTCGACGGGCCGACAGCTGCCAGGCGACCGGGAGGCCGCCCAGCTCGAACGGGTAGGCGGCGAAGATCCATTCGGCGCCGCGTAGACCGTCCGGACTCATATAGAGCAGGGTGTTGCGGGAGGTCGGCCACATGCGCCAGCCGAGCCCGCTGAGGGTGTCACCGATCCGCTCGGCGAGGGCGTCGTCATCGCCGGCCAGGTGGCGCGGGGTGACCCAGTACACCGGGTCCGGCGGGTGGGGGTGGGAGGGATCGATGGGATGGTGCGGGTGCAGCGGCGCCTCCGTGGGTTCGATGATGAATCACTGGCCGGTGTTCGGCCCGGTCGCGCCGCGTCGGCGGCGTGGGGGTGCCTCGGCCGGCGGCTGCCAGGTCAGAGCGATTGCCACGGCGGGCGGCAGGTGGCCGAACTGCTCGGCCTCCTTGGACTCGGCGATGTAGACCACCCGTCGGCCCTGCTCGTCCACCGCTGTCTCCACACCACCCAGGCGGTGAGCCATGGGGAAGAAGGGGTTGACGGCGAGGCGGACGGGCGCTTCACGGTCGCAGGCGGACAGCAGGTCGAGCAGGTCACCGACGGTCATCTCGTGGGGATGCAGGTCCAAGGTGTTCTCCAAGCGGTAGCGGACGGGGCCGCGAGAGCAGCGGCAGGGTACGCGGCGCGCACGAGGGGAAGGAGGACGTACCAGTCACAGGGACCAGGAGGTGGCCAGGATCTTGGCCACGACAGCGGCGATGATCTCCGCCGGGGTCTCCGTACCAAAGGACATCCGAAAGCCGGGGACGTTCGCGGTGCCGGTGACGGCGATCACCCAGCCCTCGCCCGTCACCCAGTCCTCGTCGGGGCCGCCGGACCGGCCGTTGGGGAAGTAGCCGAGGTAGAACCGGCCATCGCGCGAGCTGATGTGGACATCGGCACGGTCGTCCACGACGTGGGTGAAGTCAGCGTCCGTGAACTGGTCGATCACCTCCATCGGCTGGCCGGCGCCTAGCTTCCAGGAGCGGAGCCTCAAGCCCGCAACCGTTGTCGCAAATCCGGGTCGAGTCGCGTCCAACGCCACATCATCACCTCTCTGACCTGGGGTTTTCGGAAGGTCGTTCAGGTTGACATGGTGTGGCGGCGATCACCAGTCCTTGCGGGATCTTTCCTGTCTGCCGCAGGCGAACTGTCCGCTGTCATTGTGGGATCTCAGATTCCATGGCCGAATCTCATGACCAATGGCCACTGGGTAGCCAATCCGAGACCGGCTAGGCAGACAGGCGCGGCGTGGATCAGGCGTCGCCTTGGGAAAAGCCCATGACGGTGTCAGCGTCTGCTCCTATCTTCAGACCATGACCGTCACCGCCCGGCGGGAGCTGGTGAGCCCCGCGACCCGCAACGCCTTTCGCTCTCTGGCCACGGACCTGACGGTCCGGATTGTGGCCGAGCTGTGGGAGGACCACGGGTTCGCGCCCATCCCGCCAGATGAGCTGAAGTACCAGGACTCAGGCCAGCGGCGGACCGAATTCATGCTCTACGCGGAGGGCGTGGACTGGTCGGATCCGAAGCAGGTTCGGCGTGTGCTTCTGGTCTTCGAGGACTTCATCCGTGCATACCGGAACCCGGACGATCAGGGAACACCCAAGTGGCTGGACGACATCAGGGTCCGCTTGGAGCGGGACGGCTTCGCTCTCGACAAGGAGGGGAGGATCTCCTGGTCCAACCCGCCAGTGCTGGTCCGTGACCTGAGCACCCTGAGCGACGCCTCCGGCATCACCATCGAACTGGAGCGCATTCGGAGGGACCTGACCACCGACCCCCATGGGGCCATCGGCGCGGCCAAGCAACTCATCGAGGCAACAGCGAAGGCCGCTCTTCGGGAGCTGAACATCGAGGTCGACCGAAACGCCGCGCTCCCCGCCCTGATCAGCACGGTCCAGAAGGCGCTGAAGCTCGACGCTGGCTCGGCTCCTGATGGGCCCGATGGCAGCAAGGCCGTGAAGAAGATCCTTTCGGGCTCGGTGAACATCGCGGTCGGCGTCGCCGAACTGCGGAACCAGGGCTTCGGGAGCGGGCACGGTCAAGCGAGCGCACCGTCCGGGCTTGGAGTGCGTCACGCCCGCCTGACGGTCAACGCTGCAGTGACCTGGTGCGAGCTGATTCTCGACACGCTTTCGGACCCCGCCGCGCCGTGGCGCAAGGCCGAGGCGGTTCACGGGGTGGCAAGATCGCCGAGGGGATCCTGACCGCGCGCTGCACCGTGGCCTTCCACTCGGTGGCCGACGTCGCCCGCCGTACGAGGCTGATGGAGTTGCTGGCCACCGGCGGGGCCTTCGATGGCCTTCGCGTGGACTGGCCGGCATGACCAACGTGGTCGTCGCTCCCCCGGTCTGGGAACGCACGCGCGGGACAGTCCTCGACGCCCCTGCGGTGCTGCTGGAGGGGCACAACGAACGTGACCGCGGCTCGGTCAACATGATCGTGCACTGCGCGCACGCGCTCGCGGGCCCCGCTCGGGCCATCAGCCGGGGCGATTCAGGTGACGATCCACGGGAAGCGGAGGTTCGCCCCTGCTCCCACGACAAGGGCATCGTGCAGCGGCTGCGCAAACCGACCCGATCACGGCGGTACCAGGCGCATCGAGGCAGCGCTCGGCCACACGCGTAAGCGTCCACGACAAAGCCCCCGGAATCGAACCATTCGATTCCGGGGGCTTGGCGGAGCGAAGCGGGTGAGGTCAGTTGGCGTTCGAGCCGTCGTCGGAGGAGTTGTCCGTGCGTCGGCGGCGAGCCCCAAAGAGGGCGCCTCCGCCTACAGCGATCAGGACTCCGGCACCGCCGATCAGCCACAAGGTGGCGTCGGCGCCAGTGTGCGCGAGCGAGCCTGCGGGGGCGGGCGCCGCAGTGCTCGACGCGGTCTCGTCGGCGGTCGGGGTATCCGAGGCGGACGGCGCCGAAGCGTCGTCCTTGCCGGACCTGCCCGCGGAGGGCTTGTCGCTCGGCTCCTGGATGGGCTTGTCGGTCGGCCTCTCTGTGGGCGGCGGCGTGGTGGCGGTCTTGGCGTTGGTGACCGTCACGGTCACGGGATCACCCGGCCTGGCCTTGAATGCCTTCGAGGGCTTGTAGATCTCGTAGCCAGCGGCTGCCTTCGTCTGCTTGGCCCAGAAGCTGGTGCCGGCGCGGCTGTTGACGGGCAGCTTCGCGGAGGCAGTGCCGTTGGACGCGGTGGTGAGGGTGAGCACGGTGGTGTCGCCGGTGCCGATATTGACGGTGGATCCGGGCAGTAGCTTGCCGCTCTTGTCGTCCTTGGCCTTGAGCGTGACCGTGGCGGGTTTGAAGGGGTCGATGATCGTCAGCGGTGCCTCAGTGCCCGGCGGGACGATGACGTCCTGGTCGTCCACCTCGTCGTGCAGCGGGCTGCCGCTGGACAGTTCCTTGAGCCGGTAGACGTCCGGGGCCAAGTCGTTGAAGGTCAGTTGGCCGTCGGCATCGGTCGTGCCGGTGCCTGCCTGCTGGCCCGCCGAGTTGAAGAGGGCGAACGTTACGCCGGCGAGGACGTCGCCGCCGGGGTCCTTCTTCAGGATGTGAACGCCGCCGGTCTCGGCGGTGAGCGCTGTGCCCGTGGACGGGGTGGGGTCCAGGGCCTCAGCGGCCGGCACCCATGTCAGGGTTCCCGCAATGGCGGCGGCAAGCGGGAGGGCAGCGGCCACAGCCGTAGGGCGGATGGATCGTATGCGGATCACGAAGGACGGCTCCTGGTGTGGGCAGGGAGAGACGATAGTGAGCAAGTCAGTTGGTCGGCGACGCGGTTCGCGAAGTGCCACCGGGATGCGTGCAGCGGATGAGTTACGACGAGGCCATGCGGCGGGAGGGCCTGGGTCCTGTCATCTGCGTGACAGATGTAGACCAGGCGTGGTCGAGCGGACGGGGTGAAGGCCTCAGCCGGTGAGCGCGGCTCACCGGCTGTGTGTCGCCCCCGCCGCCCTGGCCGACCGTGGTACGGCGATGGCCGTACCGGGGGCGGGTGTGGCGGTGGCACAGCGGCGGGACGCGGTCTTGACGACGTGGTGTTGCTGTTCGGCGGGCAGGGTGGCGACATGGTCGATGCCGGCGGCGAGGGCAGGGCCGAACGGCGAGCCGGCGGGCAGGCCGGCGGCCTGGACGATCTGGGCGGCGGCCTCGGCTTCGATCAGCAGGCCAAATGCCGGTGGGATGCCGAGCAGTTGGGCGGCGTGGTCGCGGCTTTCGGTGAGGGCCTCGGTGAGAGGAAGGTCGTCGTCGAGGATGCTGTCGACGATGTCCAGCCAGAGCTGCGTAGCGCGGCGGAGGCGGGCGAGGAAGTCGGCGTCGGTGAGCCAGCATCCTCGCGCCGACGCAGCGTCGGTGTCGTGCGGTATCGACCGATCCCGTTCGATGACGGCCGTGGTCGTCGGGGCGGGGCCGGGAACCCAGACGTTCAGGTAGTCCTGGATGGCCTGGCTCAGGGGCGTGAGAGAGGCGCCGATCCAGGGTGAGGTGTCGTCGTCGTGCCAGTCCCGGAACACGCCGTACCCGTCGTGTCCGGCCTGTCTGCCGATGCGGGCGTCCCGCACGGCGAAGGTGCCGTGGTCGGCAAAGGAGAGGTACGCGTGGTCGAGGACGCCTCGGTCGGGGTGGAGGATGCTCAGGCGTAGTCCGCCGTACTCGCGGTCTCTGATGGTCCGGGCGAACTCGATGCGCAAACGCAACGGGGAGTCGGGGGAGATCACCGCGTAGCAGTCGTCGCCGATCACGTGCCGTTCGTGGACGGGCAGGGCGAGGAGTTCGGTGAAGAAGTGTTGGGCGTGCAGGGACACGTGCGGTGGTAGTCCTCGACTGCGGAAACGGGCGTGGTGCCGGTCACCGGCGGCGGCCGGCCGGAAGGACGGCACTGGGCGGGGGCGTTGGGCTGGTGTTCGGTGCCGAGGGCCCGTCGTGCGTGCGCATCGTGCTGGCCGACGGCAGTGTCCCGCTGTGCGGTGGGGCGGGCCGGAGTCCGGCCGAGTCGGTTTGGGCGTCGGGAAGGGTGAGATGTGGGCGGGCCTCGGCCGGGATGTTCCACACGGCGCGGGCGAGCGGCACCCTGGACGCCAAGGAGGAGGCGAAGGCCGCGACCAGCGAGGCGGGTGCGGCGGAGGAGAACCGGGCCTTCCACAGCGGATGGTCCGGTGTCCCGCCCCAGGCCGCCCAGACAGATGCGGCACCCTGTCTGGGCGCGTAGACGTGTTCCAGCACCCCGTAGCCGTCCAGGCTGCGGAAGTGCTGCGTCCCGTCCGTCTTGATCATGTGTCTCCAACCGGCCGTGAGCAGCGGCAGGTACACGTCTTGGGGGAGGACGTCGTCGGAACGCATCAGGTCGCCTTCGCCGCGGGCGTCCGCCTCGCAGAGCCTGAGCACTTCGGAGTAGAGGTCGCCGACCAGTTCGACGGGGGTGCTGGCATCGAGCGTGGCCGTCCAGGTCGCCGGCCGGAACGGGTCCTTGTGGGCAGCGACCAGCCACTCGCCACCGCGCCCGGGCTCCTCGGACGTGAGGTGCCCGGCGAGTACTCGCATGCCGGGACTGATGGCGATGGCGCGGCCGTGCTCGGGCTGGTGGAGGGTCCAGCCCTGGTCGAAGGGGAATGGCCACACGTCGACCAGTTCGTGGATGCCGGGGCCGGCGAGGTGGCGGGGCAGGATCTCGACCACGTCGTGATCGTCGAGATCGTCCAGCGGACTGAGTGGCACAAGTTCCTTTCGGTGGTGGGGGAATTGCTGGTCGCGGGCGGCTGAGGATTAGCGGTGCGGAGCCCGGCGTGGGACGGCGGTCGCAGGAGGCAGTGTGGTGGTGCTCCAGCGGGGGACGCTTCGGGTGCCGAGCGCCGGCGGTCTGCGGGTGAGGGCACGCTGGACGTCAAGCGGGGTCGGAACCGGAGTTGCAGGTGGTGTGACGGGAGTGAGCTGGGCGGCCTCGCGCAGTCCCGGGAGCAGCGCGTCCTTCCAGCGCGGCAGGGGCGCCGGGTCGGACACGCTCAAGGTGATGGCCTTCACCAGGGTGGTGGGCGTGTTGGTGGTGGCGGTGGCGTACCAGCGGGCGTAACCGTTCTTCGGTCCGCCCCACAGGTGCCATCTGGCCTCAAGGGTGGTGAGTTCCTTCTCCGGGTCGAGGCGGCCGGTGGTGTATTCGCAGGTGGCCATCCCGTCTGGGGACTGGAGTTCCAGCACGCCCCAGCGCGGGTGCTGGAACTGCCAGCCGTTCTTGATCAGCGGGACTACGGCGCCGAAGGCGCCGAGCTCGGGGTCCCTAAGGTCGGGCTCGGCGAGGTAGGTGTCGGGGCCGGCGGCGTACGCTTGGGCGAGTGCGGTGGTGAAGGCGGTGACGAACTCGGTCGGGGCCGAGTCGTTGAAGGAGACACCCCAGGCAGGCGGGCCGAATCGGTCGCGGTAGGCGTTGATCCGCCACAAGCCGTCGTCGTCGCCCTCGGGCAGGAATCCGAGGCGGACGCGGTGGTCGGGCGCGGTGACATAGGCATTGCCGAGGTCGTCGTTGCGCAGGTCGAAGCCGAGCGCGAGGAGCGGCTCCAGGGCACGGTCACCCGTGTAGGTGCTGCCGGCGAGGTAGCGGGGTGAGACGTAGACGTCGCCGTCGGTCTCTTCGGTGTCGGGCACGAATGTCCTGAGGTTGAGTCTGCGGGGTGAGCGGCGTGGGGCGGGGTCAGGCAAGCACGGGCAGCAACTGCCGCTCCAGGACTGCGGGTTGGCCGGTGTAGTGGTGGGTGCGCAGGCCCAGTTCGGCGGCGGCCCGGCAGTTGTCCTCGCGGTCGTCGACGAACAGCACCCGTCGCGGGTCGGCGATGCCGGTGGCGGTCCGCGCGGATTCGTACGCGGCCGGGTCGGGCTTGCACAGGCCCAAGCGGGCGGAGTACAGGGCGTCGTCCATCAGTTCGCGCCGCCAGTCGGTGGCGTCAAGGACGTTGCTGAGGTGGGCGGGAGCGTTGGAGAGCAGCACCATCGTCAGCCCGGACGCGTGGGCGCGGTACAGGACGTCGAGGACGTGAGGATCGGTGCGGGTCCACATGGCGGTATCGGCCGTGCGCAGTTCGCGCAGCAAACGCGGGCCGGGGTGGTAGCCGAGCACGATGGCCCAGTACGCCAGGTCGCTGAGCTGTCCGGCGTCGTACGGTTCGCGGGCGTCCCAGAAGGCATGCTGGAAGGAGGCGAGATCACCGGGCCAACCGGCCAACCGGGCGAGGTGTTGCCACTGGCCGAGGGTCGGCTGCGTGCCGAGGACGCCGTTGTAGTCGAGGATGACAGCGTCCGCGCCGGGCGGGGAGGCGGGCGTACGGGTCAAGGGGCGGGTTTCTCCAGGGCTTTGGGGGCGAGGGCGGCGACGGCTGCAGCGAGGAGGGCGGGCAGCAGCAGCGCCTGCGGGAGGGAGGTGAGGCTGGCGAGAGCGCCGATGAGGGCGGGACCGGCGAGTAGGCCGACGTAGCCGGTGACCGCGACGGTGGCGACCGCGCGCGGGCCGCCAGTTCCGGCGGCGGTTATCAGGCTGGGAACGGTCACGGACAGACCCAGGCCGAAGACCGCCCAGCCAAGCAGGGCGAGGGCGGTGGTGGAGCCGGTCAGGCCGGTGGCGAGGCCGAGCGCGGCAAGGACGGCGCCGGTGCGCACGACGGCGGGAGCGCCGAAACGGGAGGTGAGCCGGTCTCCGGCGAGGCGGCCTGCGGCCATGGCGGCGCTGTAGACGGCGTACGCCGCTGCGCTGGTTGCGGCACTCGCGCCGAGGTCGTGCAGGTGGACGGCGGCCCAGTCGGCGGCGGCCCCTTCACCGAGCAGGGTGGCCGCCGCGAGCGCGCCAAGCAGCCACAACCGGGGCCGCGACAGATCGTCGCGCCGGTCCGAGACCGGTGTCATCGGGTGGTGGGTGGGCTCGAGTGCCGGGCCGGCAAGCGTGCGGGTGAGCCGGGTCGTTGCCCCTGTCGCCGCGGCGGCGCCGGCCCCGACAGCGGCGAACAGGACGGTGTGCGAGGTGTGGGCGGTGGCCGCGGCCAGCGCGGCGCCGGCCAGGGCGCCGAGACTGTACGCCGCGTGCAGCCCGGACATGATGGGGCGTCCGTGAGTGTCCTGGCAGCGGACCGCGGCGGCATTGGCGGCGACGTCGAGGACTCCGTGCGCGGCGCCGAACACGAACGCCGTCACCAGCAGGCTCCCCAGGCTGCGGCAGGCCCCCAGGGCGACGAGGCAGGCGGCAAGACTGAGGGCACCGCCGGTCAGCAGCGCGGGCAGGCGGGCCGGGTGGGCGAGGTGTCCGCCCGTTTTCAGTCCGGCGACCATGCCGAGGGCGGCGGCCAGCAGGACCAGGGCGAGGGCGGCGGTGCTCACCTCGGCGGCGTGCTGGACGGCGGGCATGCGTGCGCCCCAGACGGCCATCACCACCCCTAGGCCGGCGAAGTACCCGGTCAGCAGTCGGCGGCTGCGCGCCAGTTCGGGCGCCACACTCAGCGTCACGCCGTGTCCTCCTGGCTGGCCGGGACGGTCTGCGCGACCGGAGTCACCTGGACGTCAAGGGCGCGGTACGCCTCCTGCGCGCGGGCCTGGGCGATGGCGGCGGTCGGCCCGGTGGTGATCAGGTAGCCGATGCGGGCGGTGAACAGGTCGCCGCCGTCCTGGGGCAGCACGAGCTGGTCACCGGCCTGCCGCTGGAAGCGCACGCGCTCCACTCCCCCGACGGGTTCCCGCACGCGGCGGGCGGTGAGGATGCCGGAGTAAGCAGGGTAGATAAAGCGGATCACCGCAGCCTGGTGGCGGGTGGGGGTGAGATCGGGGGTGCGTCCGCAGGCGATATCGGCGGCGGCGCGGGCGAGGTCGACGCCGGTGGCCAGGTGGACAAGGTGGCTGATCATGTCGCCGGCGATACGGGCGTTGACCTCGATGAGGCGGGGGCGGCCGTGGACCAGACGAAGTTCGACGTGGCTGACGCCGTCGGTGACCCCGAGGGCATCGAGGGCTGCGACGGCGGCCGGGGCCACGGTGGCGCGGAACGGGTCGTCGGCGTCGACCAGGTGCGCCAACTCCTCGAAGTACGGCGCGCAGCCGACGGTCTTGCGGGTGACCGCGACCACGGTGGTCTGCCCCTGGTAGGTGACGCACTCGACGCTCACCTCCGGGCCGTCGAGGTACTCCTCGACCAGAACCTGGGTGCTTTCCACTCCGTGGCCGGCAGTATTGGCGGAGACGGCGTACGCGCCCGGCAGCTCGTCGGCGGCATCGACGCGGACGACGCCCATGCTCGCGGCGTGCGCGGCGGGCTTGAGGACGACGGGGAAGCCTATACGCCGGGCGGCAGCAGCCGCCTCGTGCTCGGTGCGCACGCTGACGGAGGCGGCGGAGGGCACCCCGTGGCGGGCGAAGAGCGTGCGCGAGGTGTGCTTGTTGCGGCAGCCCTGAAGCACCTCCGGGGCGGTGGTGGGGAGGCCGAGCCCGCGGGCGAGGCGAGCGACGGGGACGAGGTGCCACTCGGTCCACGTCATCACCCCGGCCAGCGCGTGCCGATCGGCGAGCGCGCGCCCGGCCTCGGTCAGCGCCAACTGGTCGGCGGGGTCGGCGACCTCGTAGTCGAGGAGGAATGCCTTCTCCCAGGTCGGCTCGGAGCCCGAGATCAGTACGACGTCGTAGTGGGCGGCGACATTCAGCAGGCAGGTGCCGCGATACGCCTGGGCCTCCATGTCGGCGGCGGCCACGACCAGGACGACGGGGCGAGAGGACAAACGTGGCTCCAAACAGTGCGATGAAGAAGGCGAGTTAGGGCGGGCCGCCGGCGCAAGGAGGTGAGACGTCGGCACAGCACGCAGGCCGCCTTCAGCCCGACCCGGGTAACGCCGGTGGCGAGCCGGTCGGTTGTCAGACGCTCCAGCGCGCGGTCGACGCGGGGGTGCTCGGCGTCGAAGGCCAAGAAGCAGTCGGTCAGGGTCGGGCGCGAGCCTGCTGGCCATGACGGTCGGGCTGCAGGCAGGGCGTAGAGGGAGGCAAAGGCCTGGGGCGAGGACATGGCGGCGGTCCCCGAGGGGTGTTCTGGGTGTGACCGGGCTGGTCATACGAAGGAGGGCCGCAGGGCGGGGGCGGTGCGCAGCCGGGCGAAGGCGACGAAGAGGCCCAGTGCTTGCAGTGCGGCGCAGACGGTGATCAGGTGGCCGAGCTGGGCGGGCGGCACAGCGGCGACGAGGACACCGGCGAGAGGGAAGGGCACAAGAAGCAGCAGGATGGTCAGCGACAGTGTGGCGCCGAACACGTCGGCGGGGATGAGGCGGGAGCGCACGGTGCGCAGCACGACCGTCATGCCGCCCTCGCCGGCCATGAGGACGGCGATCAGGACGAGATAGGCGTGGTAGGTGTCGGCGAAGGAGACGGCCAGGCATCCCAAGGCGGCGATCGTGCCGGACACGGCGCCGATGGGCCACAGGCCGAATCGGTCGATCGCGCCGCGGCACGCGGCGATGGCGAGGAGCGAGGCGACTGCGGCTGCCGACCAGATCAGCCCCACGTCGGCTGTGGAGTGTCCGAGTTGCTGGACGATGATCACCGGGGTGGCAGCCTGCAGCAGCCCGGTGGCCAGGTTGGAGACGGTCAGTCCGGCCACCAGCCAGCCAAGGGCCGGCAGTGCCCGCAGGGTCGACCAGCCGGTGCGCAGCCCCTCAAGGACCGGCTGAGGCCCGGCAGGTTTGGCCCGGTGCTCCTGGCGTGGGGCCAGCACGCCGGTGAGCAGGGAGAATGCGGTGATCGCCATCAGCATTCCAGTGGCACCGACCCACTCCAGCAGCAGCCCGGCGAGTGCGGGGCCAGACAGGGTGGCGATCTGATCGATGCCGAGCAGCACCGACTGGACGCGGTGGGCGCGCTCGCCCGCCTCGCGGCCGGCGACCCCGCCCGCGGTCTCGGCGGCGATGTACGAGCATTCGCTGAGGATTCCGGTCAGCGCGGCGAGCAGCATGACGGTGACCGTCGCGCCGACGCCCGCGGCCTGCGCCGGCAGGATGAACGCGGCGGCCAGGACGACCAGGACCCGGCCCGTGGAGGCGGTACGGAGCACGGCGGAGGTTCCGTGGCGGTCGACCAGGGTCCCGGCGAAGGCGAACGCGCCCAGGCGCGGCACCCATTCCAGCGCGAACGCGAGGCCGGTCAGAGCAGCGGAGTGGGTGGTGGCCAGCACCAGCAGAGGGATGCCGTAGGTGGCCATGGCGAACGCGGCGGCGTCGGTGCTGCGCGGCAGGTAGATGCCGCGCAGCCGCGTGGGGACCGGACGGCGGGCATGCCGGGGTCCGACCCGGATCTCACGCAGCGCGCCCCGCTTCCTCCGCTGCGGAGGAGCGGGTGGCGTCCTGGCGCAGGACCCGGGGGTGGGCCGTAAGCCACTCGGACAGCGCCGCCCGCGGAGCTGGCGGTTCGGCCGCCGCGCCCGTGTGTTTTGCACCGTCGTCCTCCGCCTGGAGGGCGTGCTGGATACGTGTGACGAAGTCGCTGGTCGGGCTGGGGAGTTGGCGGGTGCGGGCCCAGCGTGCGGCGTTGTCGTACAGCTCGGCGAGGTCCTTGCCGCTCGCGGTGAGCTGGTAGCGGGCCATGGCGTGTCCGCGGGCGTGGATGAGGCCGAGGTCGCGTGCGGTGTCGATGGCGTGGCGGAGTTGTCCGAGGGGGAGGTCGCCGAGGGCGCCTTGCAGGCTGCCGCGGTGACGGCTGATGGGGCCGTTGTCGTCGATCTCGGTGACCAGGCGTATCAGACCCGGCAGGGTGAGCGTCCTGATCGCTCGGCACTCGCGCAGGAGGCCGAGGGCCGGCAATGCGGTCATCGGCGAGGACCTCCTGCCAGGGTGATGGGCCGGGCCGGTATCTGGTGGGAGAAGAGGTCTCCGGGCTTCCACGCCGGGCTGGCCGGGGGTGTGGTGGCCAGAGCGGGTCGGGCAGACGGTGCGGCCGGGGCTGCGGGTGCCGGAAGGCGGGCCGGGGTGGTCGCCCACGGACCGGAGCGCGTCTGGGGCGGGGCGCTCCCCCGCCGACGTAGCGGGTCGGCCTCGCCGGGCGGGCGGGCAGCCCAGGCGATGACGGCCTCGAAGACGGGGGCGAGCGCCTGTCCGCTGGCGGACAGCTGGAAGTCGCCGCTATCGGTGGCCGTGACGAGGCCGTCGGTGACCAGGCGGTCCAGGGGCTTGTAGACGGCGTTCAGTCCGTAGCCGGGCATGGCCTCGGTAGCCAGGGTCTTGGCGCTCGCACGTCCCCGCGCGATCAGGGCCACAAGGATCGGCGTGGCGTGGCGCGGGGCGATCAAAGTGATTGTGTCGTCGATGTTCTGGGCCGGGGGGATCCTCTCGGGTTCCGGCTCACCGGTGGCCTTGCTGGTGACGAACTGCTTCTCCAGGTAGGTGTCGCCCCAGGCGGCGATCTGGGCCAGAACGGGCATCAACTCGGCACCGCGGCCGGTGAGGCCGTACGTGACATGACGCGGGGCGTACTCGGTTCGTTCGACCACACCGGCGCCGGTGAGGTGGCGCAGCCGGGGGTGGAGCTGGCCGTCGGCGAGCCACGGCAGCCGGGGCTTGATCTCGGCGTAGCGCAGGGGCTGGGCGGAGAGGGTCATCAGCACCCACACGCTCCAGCGCGGGGCGAGCAGATCCAGGGTCTTGGTGACGCCGGAGAGGTCGTTCGGGGTGGTGGAGGGCTGAGCGGTGGTTGCCAAGGATGGTGCTCCTCAAGCGGTACAGGGCAGATCAGCGGGTGCGGGACGTGGCGGGCGCCGGGGTGGCTGGTGCGGATGGGATCGCAGGCCGGGACTCCAGGGCCGGTGCGCGGCGTAGTCCGGCCAGGACGGCGCCAGTGCTCTTGGCGCAGGCGTCTCGGGTGGCGACGGATTCGGCGATGCGGCGGGCGCAGTCGAGGATGTGGCCGGCGGCGTAGCGGCCGATCTCCCGGTCAGGGGCGGCGAGTTCGCGGAGCCTCTCCAGCTGGAAGGCGATGGTGCGTTCGGCGAGGACCAGGTTGCTGTGGCTGCTGGTGAGCGCGGCGAGCAGGGTGGTGTCGGGTGTGCTGTCGGCGAGGACTTCGAGTTCGGCGAGCGGCTGTCCGTACAGCGTCTCGATGCGCTGGGCGATGAGGTCGGAGACGGCGTGCGCAGGATCGGTCTGGTGCAATCGGCGGGCTTTCAGGGGCGGCTGGTCCGCACCGCCCCCGACCCGGGGGCGGGTAGAGCAGTGGCGGTGATCTTCGGCTGGGCGAACTGGACGGATCGCCGCGGGCGTTGTCCGGGAGCGGGCATGGTCCGCAGCAGGTCGTCGAGGGCGGCGACGTAGCCGTTGCGGCCGGCCAGCGCCGCCTCCAGCCACTGGGCGTCCCAACGCAGGTCCTCGGCGGACAGCTCGCCCAGGTCGCGGTCGGCGGACATGGCGGCGCGGACGCGGTCCCGTACGCGGACAACCTGTTCCTCGGCGAGGGCGAGGAAACCGCGCAGCTCTAGCGCGCGGTGGAGCGCGGCATCCGCTTCGGTGCGGGCTGCCTGCGCGTACAGGTCGGCGACGGAGGCGCCGAAAGCCTCCTCCAGCGCGGTGTCGCGGCTGGAGGACTTGTCGGTGATGCTCATCGCGTCGCACCTCGTGCCGGGACACCCCGCGTGTCGGGCAGTACGGGCGCGGAGGTGGGCAGCGCCGGAGCGCGGCGCGCGGCGGGGTCGGCACCACGCCAGACACCTGGCCCGCGCTTGCCCGGGGCGAGGGGGTCGAGGAGGTAGTCCACGACCATGACGCGCCCGTCACGTGTGGCGACCGCCACGTTGACCTGATGCGCCAACTCCATGGTCCTGTCGTCGAGTTCACCCGGCTGGGTGCCCAGCGCCGCAGCGAGCGCGTCCTCCGCGGTATCGAGCGCGTCCTGGGATTCAGCGAGCAGGCCGTACCAGTGCACGACACTGGTGGCGTCAGGGTTGGCCTGGGGTGCCGCCTCGACTGCCCGGCGCAGATCGGCGAGAGGCATCTGGAAGCGTTCCTCGATCCGCTCGGTGACGACGCCCATCACGTCCTTGTTGAACTCGGGCACGAAAAGGGCTCCTCTTCTTCGCGCTTTTGGGGGCCGAAAAACCTGCACCGCAAATCCGGTCAGGGCTACGGCCCCGTAAACTCACATGTCGGACCGGTGAATTGGGCGCTATTCGGCTAGTCCAGGCACATGCCGGCCGGGCGGTAGACGTACTTGGCGGAGACCCAGCCCGTGACGCCGGTCGTCTTGTCGGTGATGTAGCGCCACTTTCCGCTGGTCTTGTGCACGGTGAACTTGTGGCCCCGGTACAGGATTCCGAGCGCCTTGGAATTGACGGATGCCTTGGCGCGGATGGTGACGGCCTTGGTTGTGAGCGTCCACGGTCCCGGCTTGCTGCAGGTCGAGTCAGTTGCGGAGGCAGGCGCCTGAGCGGGGACGGCGCTCGCGGTGGCGGCGGAGGCCAGCGGCAGCGCGAGGGCACCGAGCAGGGCCGCCGAGACGGCTATGCGGGTTGAGCGCATGTGGAATTGAGCTCCATATCGATCAGAAGGCAGACAGGAGAAGCGACCGCGGGCAGATGCCGTACGGCCGAGAACAAGAGTCCGGAGAATCCCCGGTTTCGGTAACCGGGGATTGCGTGCTACATTCCGCGCCGCTTCGGTGAAGGCCGCCGGTATTTCACCGTGCGGGAAGGACAGAGCGGTGTCGGCGAGCGGCGTATTCAGTGGCCTGGACGGCGTGGTGGAGCGGTGCGGGCGGGTGGAGCAGGGATGCCGGCGGCGGTGTGGCGGGCTGCCGGGGAGGCTGGAGGCAGCGGGATCGCCTCACCGCTCCAGTGCGCCTCCCACCACTGGGTCGCCGTCTCGAAGGTGGCGAAGCCGCCCTCGCGCAGCGTGTGTGTCCACGCCGTGGTGTCGATCTCTTCGAGCAGGATCCGGAACGGCACCGGCGCCTTCTCGTCGAGGGCGCGCAGCAGCACGGTGGTCTCCATCGGCTCGGTGTCACGCGTATAGCTGGTCAGCAGGGCGAAATGGTCGCCGTCCCGGCGCAGTCGCTCCTCCAGGGCGCGAGTGGCCTGGTCGGCAGGCGCGCTGCCCAGACCGTGGGCGAGGAGGATCTGCTCCTCGGGGCAACCGCGGGCGATCAGCCAGGACTGGGCCATCGCGGGCAGGGCGAAGGTGGCGTGGTCGAAGCGGAAGGTCCGTACGGCGATGTCGCGCTGGAGACGGAGGGCGACGAGCTGGGGTTCGCCCGGGATGCCCCAGGTGACGGCACCGTTGTGCATCACGTAGAAGCTGTGCTCGCCGTTCGCGGTGTGGTGCTCGGCCAGGACAGCGAGCTGGTCCTCATCGATGCCGATGTGCTGCCAGAACTGTTCGTCAACACGGTCGTTGACGGCCTGGTAGCCGCCGAGGCGGAAATCCGGTTGGTGGGTGGGCATCGGTGCTTTCGGTTCGACGGCGCCAATAGCGCTGTGGGCAGGGGGAGTTGAGCTGTTTCAGCGACGCAGGTGCGCCGGAGCTGCAGAGGCCGTCGGCCGGGGCGGCGCCGTTGTGCCGGGCGGGCCTGAGGAGCGCGGGACGGTGAGAGCGGCCCGGCCGGAGTCGGTGAGGGTGACGGGCTGGCCAGCGTGCACGCAGGTGGGGCGTGTCACGGTCCACGAGGCCGCTGGTCTCCAGGCGCTGCAGCTGGGCGTAGGAGATGCCGGTGCGCGAGCCGGTCGCCACCGAAAGCCGGTGGGTGAGGAGGTTCTCGTACAACTTGGCGCCCTGGGCAATGGCGAGCAGGGCCGCGACGTCCTTCGCCGGTACCTTGCCGTGGCGCACGCGGCGGAACGGCGGCTTCGACCGACTCCAGCGCGGCGGCCGTCTTGGCTTGCTGGGCGTCGCGCTCGTCGATGGCGTGCGCGAGCTGGTCGACGGTGCGCTCGATCCGGGCGAACAGAGCCCGATCGACGGGGAAATCGCCGGAGGCCAGGCGGGCGAGACGGGTGCGGTGGAAGGTGACGTCCCGCTCGGCCCTGATGACGTCGCGGTGGGCGTCCGCCAAGGCTGTGTGCGGTGTGTCGAGGAGACCGGCGTCGCGATGCCGCCACAGCGTCTGGACGCTGCACCCTGCCGCAGTCTCGATCCGGTGGTCGAACACGGTGCGCGGGCGACGGTCAGGCAGGAACTCGGGAGGTGGGGTCATCTCGGAGCGGTCCGTGTGGCCGTGTGGGGGTCCGGCGCGTACGCGTCCAGGGCGACGCATACTTCGACCCAGGGGCCGTCGCGGGTGCGCCGGGTGGGCCCCAGGCGCTCCAGGAGCCGCAGCATCGCCGCGTTGGACGCGTGCGTGAACGCGGTGAGCGTGTGCGCCCCGCCGGTGCAGGCGATCCGGGCCGCCTGCCGGGCCATGGCCGTTCCGATACCGCGGCGGTGGTGGTCGTCGGCGACCTGGAGTCCGAGGTCGACGACGCCCAACCGACGGCTGACGGGCCCGACACAGACGAGGGCCAGGGGCTGCTCGTGGGCGTCGAGTCCGATCCAGCAATGCGTCTGGGCGAGCAGCCGCGCCAGGTCACGGGGCACAAGGCGGGTACGGCCCCATCGGCGTAACAGGTTCTCTTCGGAACAGCGCGCGTGCAAGGAGGCGACCAGATCCCAGTCCGCCGCCGTCACCTCGCGAGTACGCGCGAGTGTGGGGTGGGTCAGCAGGAGCAGTCCGGCCGGGCGGCCTGCAGATCGCTGCGTCGGTAGGCCCGGTAGCGACTGCCGTCGACGGTGCGCGGCTTGCGGGACTGGACGCCGTAGGGGCGCAGGAGCAGAGCGAGGCGGACCGGGGTGAGATCGGCGTAGCACCGGCGTCCCTCGGCCTCGCCGGGCAGCGCGCGCAGGCGCGCGACCAGTTCAGCGGTGCTGACGTACTGGACTGCGCCCAGATCGTCGAAGATGTCGAGACAGGCTTGGACGATCGCCCTCGGCTTCCTCGGGCAGGTCAGGAACTCCTCGCATGTGTCCGCGTGGAGGTCATCGAAATCGTCGAAGACGTCGAGGTCGCTGGGAGCCTCCGGCTCGTCGAGTCCGTCGAGGTCCTCCACGTCGGGATCGTCTTCAGGCTCGGGGTCTGGCTCGTAGGCGGGCTCCTCGTCGTCCGTCGGCTGATAGTCGCTGGGCGGTTCGGGTTCGTACGCCGCCGCGCAGCAGCAGCTGGACAGCAGTGCGCTCAGCTCGGCTCCGGCTGCCATGCGTTCGATCAGCAGGTCGGTAAGCGCCTCGAGCTGCTCGGTCGCGGTGGCGTCGGCGGGACGTTCAGCGCGGGCCAGGGCGGCGAGCTGCCGGTCGAGGTCCTGGATCTCGACGAACACATCGACGATGGCGCGGTGGTGCGGGTTCTCGTTTACCTGGGCCGGTGCCAGTACGGCGGCGGCGACCTGGTCGATCAGGCTGGGGAACTGCGTCAACGAGCGGGGCCCTTCAGGGTCGGGGGCAGTGCGGGTCGGGGTGGGCCCGGCAGCGCGTAGGGCGGCGGTCCTGGCTTGGGTACGGGCGGGCGTACGCCCAGCTTGGGCGAGCGGGTGCGGGCCGCGTGGGTGCGCTCGCCCACAGGCCGTCGGGCGATGCCGAGGCGGGCGCGGGCAGTGTCGTACACGTCGTGCGCCTCCCGCGGGCGTACGGCCACGACGTGGATCTCGGTGGGGTGCGTGGACGTGGCAGGCGCCGGCCGCTGGGCGTAGACGATGCGCCAGGCGTTGCGGTGATCGACGTAGACCTTGCGGCATGCGGCGAGATCACGGGTGAGTTTGGCGCCGAACAGGCGGGCGTTGACGATGTCCTGGAGCTGCGCGAGCGCCAGGTCGCGGATGTCGCCGGGGGCTTGGAGAAGGTCCGTCAGGGCGCGCGGGTCGAAGGAGAGACCGAAGGCTGGCTGGTCATGGCCGCTCATCCGGCCCCCTGACCGGTAGCGCCGGTCTCCTGCGACTCCGCGGTGGCGGCGGTGGTACGGCTGGAGGGCGGCGGGCCGGGCAGGAGGCGGTGGGCGGGCCGAGCCGGATCGGTCATGCACGCGGACAGTGGCCCACCGGCTGCCCGGACGGCGGCCATGGCGTGGGTGAGGAAGTCCCGGTGCCACACGAACAGGCCACTCAGTCCGGCCTCGGGATCCTTGTGCTGCTGGTAGGCCAGCCACAGGGCATGGAGCCAGGCAACTACGTCGGTGTGTTCCTGCCACTGCTCGCACCACGGGGCGGCGGTGGTGACCTCCGCCCCGTAGACGCGGACGAGGAAGTCGTCCACCCAGTCCGACAGCGCGTCGAGTTCGTCTTCGTACTCCTCACCCTCCAGCTCCAGGATCGGGCGAGGCTCCGGTGGGGCCGCCTGCGGCGGCAGGCCCGCGAACCCCGGCATGCCGAAGGCGCCGAACGGTATGTCCGGGGGCAGTGGCGCGGCAGCGAGACTGTCGAGCTGGCGGGCCTGCTCCGCGGACTGCTCCAGCAGTTTGCGGACGCTCGCCGAAACGCTCTCCAGGTCGGACTCCGGCAGCCGGACCGGTTCTGTCTCCCCGTCCTGCGGGGAGTTTATGGATTCAGGCACGAAAAGAGGCCTCCTTGAGCCGCAGCCGTCGGGCGCGAATTGCGGCTCAAACCATCCGGAGAATCCCCGGTTTCGGTAACCGGGACTGTGCTGCTATAACGCTAAGCGCGGCACTGCGGGGCTCAGGACGTGAGGGTCAAGTCGTCACGGGACAGGGTTTGTTGCATCGTTTCCAATAGCCGAGCTTCGGCGATCTTCGCGTAGTGCTTGGTCTTCTCAACGCCGATGAAGTCGCGGCCCTCCAGCAGAGCCGCGACCCCGGTCGAGCCCGAGCCGCAGGTGAAGTCGAGCACCGTGCCGCCCGGCGGGGAGATCTGCACCAGCTCGCGCATGACCGAGACCGGCTTCTGCGTGATGTGCTGTCGGTTCTTGCCCGACGGCTGCGAGGCGCTGTACAGGCCAGGCAGGTAAACGGGATTGTGGGCGGCGTCGATCGGCCCGTTGGACGCCCAGACGATGAACTCACAGTTCTGGGTGAACCTTCCCTTTTGTGGCCTGGCCTGCGGCTTGTGCCAGGCGAGCACGCCCCTCCACAGCCAGCCGGCGGCCTGGATGGCGTCCGTTGTGATCGGCAACTGCCGCCAGTCGGTGAACAGCAGCGCGGTACCGCCGACCTTGGTGAGCCGGTGCGCCTCGGTCATGATCTGGGTCAGCCAGAAGCCGTACGAGCGCTGATCCATGTTCTCACCGGTGAAGTCCGGCAGCTCGTGCCCGGCGTCGGCGGAGGTGTACTTCTGCTTCGCACTGCGGGAGGTTCGCTCCTTGGCTGTGCGTCCGCCACTGTTGTACGGCGGGTCGGTGATGACGGCATCGACGCAGTCGTCCGGGAGTGCGGCGAGGACGCCGAGCGCATCGCCCTGATGCAGGGAAAAAGGCAAAGAGGTACCCCAATTCGGGTCGGGTGAGATGAGAGAGCCTCCAGCCCGCCGGGATACCCCGCGGGGCCGGATGCAGGATGGCGACACGGTCCGCGTAGTGGGCTGGGCGAGAGGGGGGAGCCAAAACTGTAGGGCACGATCCCCGGTTGAGCGCTATCGCCACCGAAAGCCCCGAAAATCAAGCCTTGATCACCAACGATTTCGGCAACCGGGGATCCGCCCTTACTGTTTTGGAACTGCCCGGCCGACACAGCCGATGGCACATCCCCACCCCTGCCCTCGTGGAGGTATCCCCCTGTCCTGGCACACCTGACCCGACGCCCGCTCCCGGTGCGAGCGGCAACTCGCACACGTACACCCGGGCCCCGACTTACCCACCATCCGGCCGTCGCACCCTTCCTCAACACCGCACGCGCCGCCGGGACTTAACCAAGGACATCGCCATGACATCGCTCTGCCCACCCCTGCCCGCACACCGGCCTCCGGCCCGTGACGGCCTGCCCGGAGGCGTCCGCGGTTGAAGAGCGCGGCCGCCGGCATCGGGGTCTTCGTCCTCTCCCCGCTTCTCCTCGCCGGAACGGCCATGCTGATGGCCACAAACAGCGAGGCCGCCCAGACCACTTACCCCTCGCTCACGTGCGTGGGCGACATCGACACCGACACGGTCGTCACGCAGGTCACCAAGATCCTCAACGGCGCGGACGTCAAGACCGTCCGTGTCGAGGGCCTGTCCCTGCCCGAGGAGCAGATCCCCAACGCCCGTACGATCGTGGCCACCGGGATCAGCCTCCACGTGCCGAAGAAGGGGCAGATCATCGCGCTCGCCACCGCGATGCAGGAATCGCGGCTGCGCAACCTCAACTCCGGTGACCGCGACAGCCTCGGGCTCTTCCAGCAACGGCCGAGCCAGGGCTGGGGCACCGCTGCGGAGATCCGCGACCCCGTCTACGCGAGCGAGCAGTTCTACAAGGCATTGCTCAAGGTGGACGGCTGGCAGCAGTTGACCGTCACCCAGGCCGCGCAGGCTGTGCAGCGCTCCGGCTACCCCGGCGCCTACGCCGACTGGGAGGAGCTGGCGACCGCCCTGCAGACGGCGATTGCCGCGACGTTCCCCGACTCCGACCAGGAGGACAGCGAGACGGACACCGCCTCCAGTACCACGTCCTGCGCGACGACGGAGGACGGCTCGGGATACGGCACCATCCCCGAAGGGTCGGTACCAAAGGACTACTCGATCCCCAAGGACGCCGATCCGAAGGCGCGTAAGGCGATCGTCTGGGCGGTGGCCCAGCTCGGCACGATGTACCAGTGGGGCGGCACCTGTACCGCGCCGCACGGCCCCGACCCGATGGGCCGCTGCGACTGCAGTTCGCTGACCCAGCAGGCATACGCGCACGCCGGCATCCAGCTCACCCGCACCACGTACACGCAGATCAACGAGGGCAAGGCCGTGTCCTCCAAGCACCTCCAGCCGGGCGATCTGATCTTCTCCCGCGGCAGTGCCGCCCGCCCCGAGCACGTCGGCATGTACATCGGCTCAGGACTCGCGATCGAGGCGCCCCGAACCGGAAAACCCGTTCGCGTCACGCCGCTCGCGGACTGGGACATCCTCGCCGCCCGCCGCGTCATCTGACCCCGGCCGGGGCGCGGAAGCCCCAATTCACCGCCCCTGACCAAGGATTTCCCCAACCTCTTCCGCGCTCCCTGCGGACGGGGTCCGCAAGACACGCCGTCCCTGCCCAGCCCCATTCCCCTGACACCACGGAGCATCACCTTGATATCCCGTCACAACACCCAGCGTGCCCTCGCGGCAGCCTCTCTGGGCCTGGCCGTCGCCGCCGGCGGCCTGGCCACCGCCTCCACGGCACAGGCGTACGACACCGGCCACACCAAGATCTCGTGCAGTGCGGTCAAGGTCCGCAAGTCGCCTTCAACGGCGGCCACCGCGGTCGGCGTCGCCTATCGCAACGACAAGATCGCCTACGACCAGTGGGTTTACCGGAGCGCCACCAAGACCTGGTGGACCAGGGGCACCGTTACCCGCAAGTCCGACGGTAAGAGGCTGCGCGGCTACGTCGTCTACAAGTGCGCAAATCCGTACGGCACCAACGGCGCGCCCACCCCGCCGATCCCGAAGTAGTGCGCCCTGGACGGCGGTTCGGAGCCTGAGCCGACGCGCCGACGGTAGCAGCGCCGCCCGATCCGCAGCCTCGTCTAAGCCTAGACGCAACACCTGCCGTGTGCTTGCGCCACGCCTCCTCTCATGGGCGTCGGCCGTCTCGTGTTCCGCCGTCGGTCCTCCCTCTTCAAGGCAATCGCCTCCCCCCTGCCTTCTGTGATTCCCGCGCGCCGGGTTTCGGCGTGCCCAAGGAGCTTCATTGCACCTGCTCTCCACCGTGTACCTGGCCTACGACCCCGGCATCACGCCTTCGGGCGGTGGCCTGCCCGGCCTCGCCGTACTCAAGAACGTCGTCAACTCGATCAACCTGTTCGCGATCGTCGCCGTGGTCGGCGCACTCGCCGTCTCCCTCGGCGTGTGGGCCTGGGGCCACCACACCGGCGGCCACCAGGCCGAGGCCAACGGCAAGAAGGGCGCCGTCGTCTCGGCGGGCGCCGCCCTCGGCCTCGGCGCCGCGAACGGGATCGTGGCCTTCTTCTCCGCCCTGGGATCGCAGGTGTCTTAATGACTCTGTCAAGCCCCGTTCGTGACGGGCGGACCGGCCATGTACGGCTGCCCGTCACGCAGCATCGCCCACAACACATCAACTCGGCGCCGTGCCAGCGCGAGCAGCGCCTGGACGTGAGTGTGGCCCTCGGCCCGCTTTCTCAGGTAGTACTCGCGCGACAGGCCCGGTCTCATCATGGCCGCCTGCGCGGACAGGTAGAACACGTGGCGCAACCGCCTGTGATACCGCCGCGGTTTCTGGAGGTTGCCGGTGCGGCGACCGGAGTCCCGCGGCACCGGTGCCAGTCCGGCATGCGAGGCCAGGCGGCCGGCGTCGGCGTAGCCCGAAAGGTCGCCGACGATGGCGATGAACTCCGCTCCCAGGATCGGGCCCATCCCGGGCATCGACTCGATCACCTCGGCCCGCTCGTCCGCCCGGAAGATCTCCCGGATCTCCCGCTCGATTTCCTTGATCTGCTCGTCGATGTCCAGGAGCTGACGGGCCATCGCACCCACCAGCCGTGCCGCCCGGTCCTGGCCGGGCAGCACGGTGACCTGAGCTCTGGCCGCTTCCACGGCCCGTGCGGCAACCTCGGCGGCGCAGCGCACCTTCCGGCGCGCCAGCCAGGCGCCCAGCCGGTTGACGCCCACGCGGCGCAGCGCGGCCGGCGTCTGGTAGCCGGTCAGCAGCACGACCGCGCCCTTGACCGCGGAGTAGTCGAAGGCCCGCTCCAGGGCCGGACTGATCCCGAGAAGAAGGTCGCGCATCCTGTTGATCAGCCGCACGCGGTCGGTGACCAGGTCGGCGCGGTGCGCGGTCAGCAGCCGCAGCATCGCGACCTGCTCGCCGGGCAGGCTGAGCGGCACGAAGTCCTGCCGCAGCCGCGCCGTGTCGGCGATGACCCGGGCGTCCTTGGCGTCGGTCTTCCCCTCGCCACGGTAGGCCGCAGCCATGCGGTTGACCGTCCGGCCGGGGACATAGACCACGCTCTGGCCGTGCCCGATCAGCAGGGCCAGCAGCAACGTCGAGGACCTTCCGGAGATGTCCACCGCCCATCGGGCTTCGCCGGTGTGCTCCCCCGCCACCGTGATCAATTCCAGGATCTCGGCTTCGTCATTGATGACCTTCCGGGAGAACACCACCTGGCCCTCACCATCGAGGGCCACCGCCCAGTGATGCCCCTTGCCGGCATCGATCCCGACCCATATGCGCCTGTCGCGGTCCGTCACGTCGGTGGCTCCGTTCCGTCGAACTCAGCATGCGCGTGGCCCGAGGAACACCCCGCCGACAGGACCCTGACCAGCGATGACCGCAGTTCTCAATCAACAGTCGGAGCGTCCCGAAGGACCGGGCGGCCACACCTGCGTAGCCATTGGAGGCATCCACTGATCAGCCATACCCGATCCCCCTGGACCACCTACATTTTCAGGGTCCACTGATGCCGAACCGCCTCCCTTCCCTGTCCAGCTACGGTCTGGGCTGGTCGCCCCGACAGCGCATCACGGTCATCGCGACCGGCCTGGCCGCCCTGCTGGCCCTCGCCGCCGCCGTCGGCCTGTTCACCGCCCGCACCACCGCCGGTGGCAGCCGGGCCGCCGTACCATCATCGGGACCGAACAACAGCACCTCCTCATCCGCCGGACCGTCGGCGTCGGCCGGGACCGGGGCCGATTTGGTGGCGAAGCCTCCGCAGCTGGCCGACCCGGTCGCCTTCGCCAAGGCCGCCGCCGCGATGCTCTGGTCGTACGACACCCGCTCCACCAGCCGTGACCAGCAGCTCGCCGGGATGAGGGTGTGGCTGACGGCGGAGACGAAGTACGCCGACTGGTCCTCGATCAGCGCGCAGGTACCGGATCCGGTGCTGTGGTCGCGGATGGCCGACCAGGCCCAGTACGCCACCGCCACCGTCACCGAGGCCCACTACCCCTCGGCGTTCAAGCAGGCCCTGGCGGACGACCCGTCGGCAATCACGCGGGCGTACATCTACGCCGTCACCGTCACCGGCAAGCAGCAGATCGCCTGGAAGAAGGGCGGAGCCGGCGCCGAGGACCGCTCCCTCACCCTCGCCGTGCAGTGCCGCCCCAACGCGAACTGCTCCCTGGTCTCCATCGCCCCACGCGTCGTGCCCTGACACGTCCCGAGCCCTATTGAAAGGAGGGTGACTTCCCTTGGGCTTCTGCGACCTCCCCGTCGCGTCCCAGCTCTGCGCCGTCGGCGATGCGGTGGATTTCGCTTCCGACCCCGGCACCGCCATTGGCAACTGGATGGCCAAGTCCGCAGGAGAACTTGCCGCAGCAGCGGCCGACCTGGCCGCCGAGGCGGTCAACACCACCACCAAGGTAGACCTCAATGCCGGGTGGTTCCGCGACAACTACGAGATGATCCTGCCGATCGGCCTGGTCGTCCTCGTCGCCACGTTCTGCGCCCAGCTCGTCCGCGCCGCGATCCGCCGCGACGGCCAAGCACTCGCCCAGGCGTTCGCCGGCACAGCCACCGGCGTGCTCTTCGCCTTCACCGCGATCGCCTTCACCTCCGTCGCCATCGAAGTCGTCGACGCCCTGAGCGACGGGCTCTTCAAGGCCGCGAACCTGGATATCGCCACCGCGGTCAGGCGCACCGTCAAGGTGGGACAGATCGCCTCCCTGTCCGGCCTGGGCTGGCTCGCCACCGTCTTCGTCGGCATCGGCGCCGCGATCGGCGCCCTCCTGTACTGGTGCGTGATGATGGTCCGCAAGGTCGGCATCCTCGTCATGGTCACCCTCGGCGTCTTCGCCGGAGCCGGCGGCGGCTGGGAAGCCGCCCGACGCTGGCGCAAGGGCTGGATCGAGGCCACCGCCACCCTCGTCGTCTCCAAGTTGCTGATGACCGTGATCTTCGTGCTCGGGATCGCCGCGATGGGCAAGACCGAGGCCGAGGACGGCATCGCCGCCCTCGCCGACGTGATGGCCGGCATCGTCATCATGGCGCTGGTCCTGCTGTGCCCATACGCGACCTTCAAGTTCGTGCACTGGGCCGCTTCCGAGGGCTCCGACGCAGAAACGTTGCACCGCTCCGGCGGCGCGGGCGCGCAGATGGCCCGCCAGCACGCCGAACGCGCCGGACGCAAAGCCGCTGCCGCAGTCGCCACAGCCGGAAGTGGTGGTGCCGCAGCCGGAGCGAGCGCCGCGCCCCAAGGACCGGACTCCGTTCCGGGCGGCTTCCCCGGCGACATCGCCGCCAACCCCACGCCGGACACAGGCAAGGAAGGCGGCGGCTCGAGCGCGCCGTCGACCGGGAGCCAGGAGATCAAGAGCGGTCTGGAGCAGGCCGTCCAGCCTCCGCCGACCAGCCTTCGTGACGACACCAGTGGTCAGCTCGGCGGTGGCCCCGGACAGGGTGGCGGTTCCGGATCGCCCTCCAGCGGCTTCATGTCACAGCCCGGCGCCGGCACCTCGCCGCCACCGCCGCAGGGCGCCCCACCCGCACCGAACGCGGGCGGCCCCTCCAGCACAACCGGCCCGCCGCCCCCGCCCACCGGCCTGTGACCTTGCCCGCCTCCGGGGCGGCTCGCGCTGCGCACCTCTTCGCCGAGTGCCGCCCCGGCCAGCGCCCCGCGCCTCATCGGAACGGCCCTTGTCTGATCTCACCGTCACAACGCTCACCGTCAAATTTCCCCACCGGAGCAGGCGCGGCATCCTGCTCGGCCTCTCACTGCCCCAACTCGCGCTCGTGTCCTGCACGTTGGCGCTCCTGCTGGTCACGGTTGTCACCACCGGGTTGCTCGGTGCCATCGCCCTGACCCCGGTGTGGGCCGTCGTAGCCGCCCTGGTCGTCGTCCGCCGTAACGGCCGTTCGCTCATCGACTGGGCGCCGATCGTGCTGCGCTTCGCCCAGCGGCGGCGCACCGGTCAATCCCTGTGGCTGGCCCGGCCCGTCACCCGCCCCCGCCAGGACGGCATCCTGCACCTGCCCGGCACTACCGCCTCGCTGCGCGTCGTCACGCCCGGCGACTCCGCCAATCAGGCCGCCGCCGTGCACGACCCGCACGGCCAGACACTGACCGCCGTCGCCCGCGTGTCCAGCCGGGCCTTCGCCCTCCTCGACCCGGCCACCCAGAACCACAACGTCAGCAGCTGGGGCCGGGCCCTGGCCGGCATCGCCCGCACCGGCCACGTCGCCACCGTGCAGGTCCTGGAACGCACCGTGCCCGACAGCGGCGACAGCCTCGCCCGCCACTGGAGCCAGAACGGCCGCCCCGACACCCTGGTCGCCGGACAGGTCTACAGCGACCTGGTCGCTTCCGCGGGACCGGCCGCCGCTCCACACGAGACGTACCTGGCGATCTCTCTCGACCTCAAGGGCGCCAAGCGCCTCATCAGCCAGGCCGGCGGCGGCCTGCCCGGCAGCTTCACGGTGATGGAGCAGACGACGTCCGCCATCGCCCAGGCCGCGCGCAGCGCCGGACTGACGGTGACCGGCTGGCTGACCGCACGGGAGATCGCCGCAGTCATCCGAACCGCCTACGATCCGGGGGCGCTATCCGCGCTGCAGCAGTGGTCGACCTCCGGCCGGGCCGAGGCCGATCCGGCCGCTGCCGGGCCCGTGGTGCAGGTCGAGGAGTACGACCGGCTCGCCACCGACTCCGCCCGGCACGCCACCTACTGGGTCGAGGACTGGCCCCGCACCGAAACGGGCGCCGGGTTCCTGCACGGCATGATGTTCACCGCCGGGGTCCGCCGCGCCCTCTCCCTTATCTACGTGCCGCAGGCGCTCGAGTCCGCGATGCGCGACGTGCAGCGCAGGAAGGCGGCGATCGTCGCCGACGCCAACGAGCGCTCGCGACGCGGACAGGTCGACTCCGAAGCCGACTCCGTCGAATACGCCGACGTCAAGATGCGGGAACGGCAGCTGATCGCCGGGCACGCCGACGTGGCGCTGACCGGGCTGCTCACCGTGTCTGCCGAGACCGACGCGCTCCTGGATGCCGCGTGCGCGCAGATCGAGACCGCCGCCGTCACCGCCCAGGTCGACCTCCGACGGCTCTACTACCAGCAGCCCGACGCCTTCACGCTCGGCGCCCTTCCGCTCGCCCGCTCGGCCCTGTAACCCCCGCCCCGGTGCCGGCCGACGTCCTGCCGCCGCGACAGGAAGGAACTCTTCCCCTTTGCCCTCTGCTCTTCCCGTCGGCGACTCGTATCCGTATCTGCGGGCCGCCAGTGCCGGCATCCGCCACCACGCCCGTGCCCTCGCCCCACGCACCCAGCACGCCGCTTCACCCGCGGACCGCGTGCACCTCGACGTGCTGCACGCCCATCTGACCGCACTGCACCACCTGCTCGACCAACTCGCCGAGGTCACCCGGCCCCCGCACCCCGCCGCCGGCCGACACCTCGCCACCGCCCACACCCGGCTGTTCCAGGCCGCCGCCGCGGTACACGACGCCTTCCACCTCCTGCCCGCCGCGGACGAGTCCTTGACGGACACGGAATGCCACCCCGAGCGGCTGCCCGAGGGGCCACCCGTCCTGACCATCTGCCAGCGCCACCTCGCCGCCGGTCACGTCGTACGCCGCAAGACCACCCCGCGCGACCTCAACACCCCGCTGCACGGCCACACCACCACCTGCAGCCGATAACCACCGCCCCACCGAAAGGCCATGAATGCGCAAGCTGAAGCGCTCCACTTCCGCCGCCGTCGCCCTCGCCGCGCTCGCCGGCACCGCCACCCTGGCCACCGCCGCCCCGGCATCCGCCGCCAGCTACCACTGCAAGACCAGCAGCCACTCCGTCGACGATCCGAGCTACAACGGACCCGACAGCGACAACTGGGACTTCGACGTCACGCTGTGCGCCATGCGCTCCGGCGGCTACATCTACACCACCGCCACCGTGTACTGGGACGGCCCGTACACCGCCAAGAACCGCAACACGTACACCTTCAGCAAGGCCAAGTTCCAGCTCCAGACCAAGCACAGTGTGAACGGCACGGACCCGGTCGTGAAGTCCGCCGCCTACACCGGCCTGGAGCACGCGCTCGAACACAGCAGCACCAACGGCAACGGCTCCTACTCGACCGGAACCCTCAAGTACAAGGCGGGCTCCGGGCGTTACCTCGCCGACGGCTACATCCAGCTCGACTGGAGCGGCGACGGGAAGAGCTATCGCAGCCCGATTCTGTTCACCGCCTCACCGGTCGTCTGACCCCGCACCGCGTCCAGACCGCAGTCCCGTGAAAGCCGCCCGTTCATGAGCCACCGGCCCGCGCGCCGAGCCCGCCGCGCCAGCGCCAGCCCCCTGTTCACCCCGCACCACACCGACCGCGCCTCCCGCCGCGCCGCCCGCCGACAGCTCGCGGAGGCCGCCGAGAAGGCCCGCGCCGAAGGAGCCGCCCACACCAGCGGCACCGTCGTCGAGGAACAGCAGATGCCGGCGCCCCTCTTCCCGCCCGCCGGGCGGCCCGGCCCTGCCTCCGCCCGCGCGAACAGGCTCAAGCTGCCCGCGCACCGTATGACCACCGCCACCGCAAGCGGGGCATACCCATTCCTCGCCGAGGGTGGCCTGGGCGCCGAGGGCATCTACATCGGCCGCGACGTCCACGCCGAAGCCTCGTTCTGTTTCGACCCGTTCGCGCTGTATGGCAAGGTCGAGGGCTTCACCAACCCCAACGTGCTGCTGGCCGGAGTTATCGGACAGGGCAAGAGCGCATTGGCCAAGAGCTTCGCACTGCGGTCCATCGCCTTCGGATACCGGGTCTACGTCCCCTGTGACCCGAAGGGAGAGTGGACGCCCGTGGCACAGGCGCTGGGCGGCACCTCCATAACGCTCGGGCCGGGCCTCCCCGGAAAGCTCAATCCCCTGGACGCGGCGCCCCGGCCCACCAGCGTCTCGGAGGCCGACTGGGTGGGCGAGATCCGCAAGCGCCGCCTGCTGCTGCTCGGCTCACTGGCACGTACCGTGCTCGGGCGGGACCTGCTGCCGATGGAGCACACCGGCCTCGACGTCGCCCTGGACGCCGTTGTCACCCGCGCCGCCGCGACCGGACGCACTCCGCTGCTCGGCGACATCGCCGCCATCCTCAACAACCCAGACGGACTCGACCGAGCCGCCGGCCTGATGTCCGGCCGCCTCGGCGACGCCTCCCGTGACCTCGCCCACGCCATGCGCCGTCTGGTCCACGGCGACCTCGCCGGGATGTTCGACGCACCCAGCACCGTCATGTTCGATCCCACCTCGCCGATGCTCACCATCGACTTGTCCCGCCTGGGTGGAGCTGGCGACGACACCGGACTCGTCCTCGCCATGACCTGCGCCTCGGCGTGGATGGAATCGGCGCTGTCCGACCCGAACGGCGGCCGGAGATGGATCGTCTACGACGAAGCCTGGCGCCTGATGCGCCATCCCGGCCTCCTGCAGCGTATGCAGTCCCAGTGGAAACTGAGCCGCGGCCTGGGCATCGCCAACCTGATGGTGATCCACCGGCTGTCCGACCTGCTCACCGCCGGCGACGCCGGATCCCGTGGTCGCGCCCTGGCCGAAGGGCTGCTCGCCGACTGCTCCACCCGCATCATCTACCGCCAGGAAACCGACCAACTCCCTGCGGCAGCAGCCCTGTTGGGCCTGACCTCGGTGGAGACGGACGCGATCTCCCACCTCAACCGAGGCCGGGCGCTGTGGAAAGTCGCGGGGCGCAGCTTCATCGTGCAGCACCTCCTGCACCCGCACGAGCTGGTGCTGTTCGATACCGACGCCCGCTTGCGTTGAACGCCCCCGCACACCCCCTGTGACCTACCGGAGCTATCACCGCACCATGTCCATCCATATTGTCTGGGACTGGAACGGCACCCTCACAGACGACCGGCAAGACCTGCTCGGCGCCGTGAACCACACCCTCAAAGGGCTGCGGGCCGCTCCCATCGACCTCGCGACCTACCAGGCACGACACGTCCTGCCCGTGCGCCGGTTGTACACCCGGCTGGTCAACCGGCCGCTCACCGACAGCGAATGGGCCACGGCCCAACGGGATTTCGCCGACTTCCTGCGCCACAGCACGCCGCGACTGCGTACGGAAGCCGAGCCTCTCCTGGCCCGCGTGCACGACCTCGGACACAGCCAGTCCCTGCTCTCCTTGTACCCCGAAGAGCTCCTGCGCGGTGAAGTCCAACGTCTCGGCATCACCCGCTTCTTCGCCCGGATCGACGGACGGCGCGGCCCGGACGGGACGAAGGAAGGCGTGCTCGCCGACCATCTGACGGCTCTGCCTCCTAGCATCCGCTCCCGCCCCCTCCTCGTCATCGGCGACTCCCTCGACGACGCGCGAGCGGCCCAGGCTGTCAGTGCGCAGTCGGTCCTGTTCTCCGGCGGCCTCGAACCGGCCGAGCGGCTCCGTTCGGCCGGCTGGCCCGTCACGGGCACCCTCGACGCGGCGGTGAACGTCGGGCTGCGCCGTCTTGCCGCCCGAGCAGCACCGGCCCGTCCCGCCCGGACATCCACTATCCCCTTCAGCCCGCATCCGCCGCCCAAGGGCCGTCGGCATCTTTGACCCTTTGTCTGGAGTCCCTCTGCAGCACCCTGACTTCGAGCTATACGACAACGTCGGCCGCACCGCCGAGCAGATCCGCGCGTACCACACGCGCTCCGCCACCAAGCAGGACCTGCACCGCTGGGCCGAGCGCGACGTCGAAGACTTCCGCACCCAGCACCCCCTAGCGCCCGAGCCCTTCCCCGCCCCGGACCTGAGCCCCTACCGGACGGCTCTGGACGCAGCCGAGACACCAGCCGAGTTCAGCACCGTACTCAACGCCCTGCTGGACGCGGTCGAACCGTTCCTGAGCGAGGTCATCGATCACCTGGCGGCCACCGCCCAGTGGAAGGGCCGAAATCGCGGAGCCGAGCCTGGGTCACCGCCCTGGCTGCTGCGCGGCGCCGCCAGCAGCATCGCCTCCGGGCTGGCTATGGCCAGCGAAGCGGATCTCAACATTCTCCGCACGCACTACGACCCGCCCCTGGACCTCGCCGCGCTCCCGAAGAGGACCCCCACGCCGCCCGACACGCCTCCGGCCCCGCCCGGTCCCCAGCCCGGGCCCGGCACACCACGGCGCTGACCCGTCCATGGACCAACCACCCGCCGTGGCACCTCAGGAACCGATGCCCGCACCCCGCCCGACCTCGCTGGCCCTCTTCGCCGCCGCCCTCGCCGAGCGTTTGCCCGGCATGTGGACGAGCGAGTATCACCGCCACCGCTCCTATGCGGACCAGTTCCCCACCGTCGAACGGCTCTGGGACCTCGGCCACGTCGACCACATCGTCAGCCAGTACGTCCTGGGCCACGACGCCGTCCTGACCGGCCCCGACGGCGAGCAACTCTACGTCACCGACCGGCCCCACTACCGTCACCAGTTCGTGGTGGCGGCGCTGGAACCCTCAGGCGTCAAGCCCCACCAGGTCTCCCCGGTGCGCGAGCCGAATGGCATCGCCGTCCCCAACCACCCGGTGCGCGCCGCCGCAGCAGTCACCCGGCGCCTGCTGCCCCGCTACCAGGCCGCCGTGGCCGCGGTCCGCGCCAAGGCCCTCGACCAGCCCGAGCCGCCGCACCGCCGGCCCGCGTCCGAGGTCGCGCAGACCCTCACGCTGGTCTGGTATCCGGACGGCGTGGTGGGCGCACCGTACGACGCGGTGCCCGAAGAGGCGCACATGACGCTCTTCGACTGCCACTTTCAGTACCGCCCGAACGAGTCCGCCTTCGTGCTGCCGGCCTCCTACAGCGCCAGGGAGCAGGCCCTCCTGGTCCAGCTCGCTGCCCAGCGGCTCATGCTGAAGGGCATCGGGGTCAACTTCCGCCGTGCCGCGCCCCTTCCGCCTCCCGCCGCGGCATCGGCAGCCGCGAGCAGGATGCCGGTGGCCGTGGCGCCGAGGTCCGCCGCCCGGCGGTAGAACACCGCCCCGGTATCAAGGAGTTACCACTGTCCGCGTCCGATCCCGACCAGCGGATGCTGCTGCACGACGTGGCCGACAAGTTCAACACCGTCTCCGACCAGCTTCCGCTTCCCGACCAGATCCGCCCGCACCCGGCGCTGAGCGAGATCCTGGACGACGAAGTCCGCCACCTGGCCCGCCTGCTGGCCTTCCTCGCCGGCGAGAGCGCCTTCCGCCACCGGGCCGCCACCCGCTACCCCGCCCAGCACACGGCCACGGTGCGCCGCACGACCCTCGCGCTCGCCAACGCCGCCGAACCCGCCGGCCTCGCCCTCGCCGCCCTCGGCGCCGCCGTCCACCACCTCGGCCGGCTCGCCGACCTCGCCCACCAGGCCCCCGGCCCCGCCCGCGACCGGGCGGTCTCCATCGAACACCAACGGCTCGTGGACCGCCTCGACGACAGCCGCACCCACCTCGCCCGCACCGCGAAACGCCTGCGCACAGCCGCTGACACCCGCATCCCGCCGACCGCGACCGCCGTGCCCGCGCCGTCGCCTGCCGCAGCCCCGTCCCGTTCTCGCTGACCCCCGCCCCCCGGAGCACCCTCATCCCCTGCCTCGCCGTCCTTCCCGCGGTCGAGCCGTGGCTCGCGGACGGCGAAACGTTCGAGCGCCAGGCTCGCGCCGCCGTACCGGGCGGCCCGACAGCCCTGTCCGCGCCCAGTCCGCGGCTGCTCACCACCCGCCCACGCCGCCGGCCGCCTCGGCACACCGCTGAACGTCCCGATAAGGATTCGACTCTGTCCGCCGACCACTTCCGCTTCACTGCCCATCCCGAGCACGGCTACGTCGCCGAAGCGCACCCCCAGATCCCCGGCCACCTGGCCGACTGGCTGCTCACGCACGAGCAGTTCGAGCCCGTCCCGGGTTCCTCGGGCCAGTACCAGCTCGTGCAGCCGGCGCACGACGGCCTGCGCCGCGCCCGCCAAGCCGCGCAGGACTTGCGCCGCCTCGGTTACCAGGTGCACACCGCCGCCAGCCTCTCCCCTGCCCGAACACCGGGCCCGCCCCAACTGCGCGTAGCTCCTAGGCTGTTGGAGCGCCGCGCCCGCATCGCGCACGCCGCGGCCGCCCGCTCCCCGCAGAGCCTCGCCGCCACGGCCACCTCCGTTGCCGAGGTTGTGCCGCAGGCCGCCGCGCGCGTGAGCGGCCGAGCCCCGGCAGCCGGAGGAGGGCGAGGCCGATGAGCGACGCGGCAATCCGCATCACCCGCGGCCTGGGCGGCGAGGTCGAGGTCGACGGCCCGGTCGACGCTTTCGCCGCGAGCATCTTGGCGCGCGCCGGATTCGACACCTATCCCATGCTGCATGGCGTCTGGATCCGCCTGCCGTTCGACCTGGGCCGCCGCTGGGAGAACGAACACGCCACCTGGGCGGCCGAGATGCTCACCGCCGCCCGCTACACCGTCGACCTCGACCCTGATCTGCGTCCCGCCCCGGCCGCCGCATCAGCACCGCCGCCGCGCCGCGCGAAGACCGCTATGACCGCTATGACCGCGCAGTCCTCGCCCGCCGACACCACGCGGCGACCACGACGTTGACCCGGCATCCCCCACCGGCCAACTCCGCGTTCCTGAAAGGCCCTTCTTCCATGCCCCGCTCTACCATGCCCGCTTGGAACTGCCACAACGACGCCTGCCCGATCTGCACCGCGCCGGAGCGCGACGAGATGACGTTGATGCGCTGCGCCATCCTCACGCTGCTGGAACACGGCCGCTGGATGGCCGCCGACGACATCCCCCTGCGCGACATCCTGTCCGCCGGCGGCAACTATCTGAACGGCTTCGGCGGCGTTGACGTACCGGCGCCCGCCGCCGAGCAGTGGGCCTGGCTGGTTGCCGAGCTGCGCCTGGCCGTCGCCCGCGCCGCCGGACTGGACGCCGTCAGCACCCTCGACCCGCGCATTGACCGCGTCCTGGCCACCGCCGCCCGCCGCACCTCGCGGCGCCAGATCGACCTGCTCGACCGTGCCGCAGAGCGGTTCACCGAACTCCACACGCGCCCCCGCGCCGCCTGAATCCACCGGCGGCACCCGCCACCACCCCGTCACAGGAGATTCCCCCGTACATGGCCGTCCGTAAGACCTGGACCATCGTCCACCGATGTGGACACGAACGAGAACATGACCTGTCCAACCGCCCCGCCGACCGGCGCGCCTCATTCGCCCGCTGGCTGGAGGAACACGACTGCTCCGACTGCTGGAAGGCCGCCCGCGACGAGGACAGCGCCGGCAAGGAGGAGTGGCTGGCCGCCAAGCGCGCCGAGGAACAGCGGGCCGCCGCCGAATGGGCCGAGAACTTCGACATGCCGCCGCTCGAAGGACCCGCGAAGGCCCTCGCCTGGGCCGAACGCTCCCGCCACCAGCTCGTCACCGCCGCCTACAGCGCGCTGGCGACCGAGGGCAGCTGGGACGAGGCCGAGTGGGCCGTCCTGGAGGACAAGGTCCGCACCCTCACCCGCGCAGGATGGTGGATTGACCAGCGCGACGCCGAGGGCACTGACCTGCCCGAACTCCTGGACGCCGCCACCAGCGACGACATCGGAACCGAGAACCCGTTCCGGTAGACGCGGGCTTATACCCGACGATCCCCGGTTACCGAAACCGGGGATTCTCCGGAGCCTTGTTCCTCCCACCGCCTGTCTGCGCCCGCTCGTGGAAGGAACCCCCTGCTGTGCCCGACGCCGCCTCCCGCCCTCCGTACGCCCCGGGTGACATCGTCACCCCCGGTCGGGACATCACCCATCAGCACTTCCGTCCCGGCGACGAGGTCGTCATCCTCAAGGGCGCCTCCGGCAGCGACGTGTGGGGTGACACCTACAAGGTCGTCACGCCCTCATGGCACACGCCGACCGACGAGGACGGGTGGCGGCTGTACGACCCGGCCGGCGGCGAGCGCACCTACGTCACCGCTCACCCGCGCTACCTTGTCCACCTCTCCCGGCGCTGCCCGGACTGCCTCATCTACCAGCAGGCGCTGCGTACTTACCTCGTACCGCGCCTGGCCGGCGCCGGACAGGACGTCGACTGCGGCTGGTACTCGCTCACCCCTCTCAACCAGGTGGTGCACGTCGCCGACGCCCGAGGCGGGCGATGAACCGCACCGTCGGCCCGGAGCGCACCGCGGCGATGGCCCGCGCGGCGTCGATCGCCGTTGACACCCTCGCCGGGACCCAGTGGCCCGTGCGTCTGGCCGAGGCTCTGCGCGATCTGGACGCGACGTGGCAGGAGTCGGCCGAGGTGTGCGCCGACGCCGCCTGGCAAGCCCGCACAGCCGGGAACAGCGCGCTGTGAACGATCACGTAATTCCCCGGGCCCGGCGTCACGTAATTCCCCAGGTCCTGACCTTGTTCATGTCTACTTGATCGAGGGCTTGTTTGTCTT